>NZ_JVSR01000104.1:0-49343 GCF_001069785.1 Streptococcus parasanguinis | reverse complement strand
ATCAGCTTTTACAGCCCTACTCAACTGTGCGGAGGTGGGACGACGAAATCGAATTGTAACGAGTTACCGATTTCTATCCCACTCTCTTTTTGCTCTCAAAGGAATTTCAACTCTTTTCTAGTCAAATCTGACGCAAGTCATCAAATTTATGATAGAATAAAGTGTTACAGTAAATAGATTTTGATGAAGGAACACTATGCGAAAAGAGATTGACCCTGAATTATATAATTACAATAAATTTCCTGGACCTGTGTTTCGTCAGGTAGGAGACCAGATCCTTTCAGAAAACCTCTCCTTTGAGCTCTTGAAAAATGAGAAGGAAGCATTTGATGCGACCGTTTTTGGTCAGCGATTTTCTGAGATTTTAACCAAGTTTGATTACATTGTTGGCGATTGGAGCAATGAGCAGTTGCGCTTGCGTGGCTTCTATAAGGAAGAGCGAGATGTTGCAACGATGGATAAATTAAGTCGCTTAGACGATTATTTGTTAGAATATTGTAGCTATGGTTGTGCTTATTTTGTCCTTGAAAATAAGGAACCTCATCGTGCTTCTTTTGATAAGAAATCACCGGTCAAAAAAGCTCAATCAGAAGAAAGAGAACCGAAGAAGCGTTCGCGCAATCGCAAACAAAAAGATCGTTTCCAAAAACGAGAACGCGACAAGGGACAGTCAACGAATAACTCGAAAAGAACAAGACCGTCTACTGAAACGAAAAAAACAACGAAGACGAACAACAAACGTCATTTTGTGATTCGACAAAAAGAGGAGTAAGAAAGAATGAAACCATCCATTTATAGTTTAACACGCCAGGATATGATTGATTGGGCGGAAGAAAACGGCGAAAAGAAGTTCCGTGCAGCACAAATCTGGGAATGGCTCTATCGCAAACGCGTCCAGTCCTTCGAAGAAATGACCAACCTTTCTAAGGACTTGATTGCGAAGTTAAATGATCAATTCGTCGTCAACCCACTCAAGCAACGGATCGTGCAAGAGTCAGCAGATGGAACGGTTAAGTATCTTTTTGAATTGCCAGACGGCATGTTGATTGAAACCGTCTTGATGCGTCAGCACTATGGTTTATCTGTCTGTGTAACGACTCAGGTAGGATGCAATATCGGTTGTACCTTCTGTGCTTCTGGTTTGATTAAAAAACAACGCGATTTGAACAATGGGGAAATCGTGTCTCAAATCATGTTGGTCCAAAAATACTTTGACGAACGTGGCCAAGATGAACGGGTCAGCCATATCGTTGTCATGGGGATCGGAGAACCATTTGACAACTATAACAATGTCTTGAAATTTATCCGGACGGTCAACGATGACAAGGGATTAGCAATCGGTGCTCGACATATTACCGTGTCAACTTCTGGTTTGGCTCATAAAATTCGTGACTTTGCAAATGAAGGTGTGCAGGTCAATTTGGCAGTGTCTCTTCATGCTCCAAACAATGACTTGCGCTCTAGCATCATGAAGATCAACCGGGCCTTTCCAATTGAAAAATTGTTTGCGGCGATTGAATACTATATTGAGACTACGAACCGTCGGGTGACCTTTGAGTACATCATGTTGAATGAAGTCAATGATGGAGTCGAGCAAGCCTTAGAGTTGGCAGAATTGCTCAAGAATATCAAGAAATTGTCTTATGTTAACTTGATTCCTTACAATCCTGTCAGCGAGCATGACCAATATAGCCGGAGTCCAAAAGAACGGGTCATGGCCTTCTATGATACCTTGAAAAAACAAGGTGTTAACTGTGTAGTGCGTCAAGAGCACGGTACAGATATTGATGCAGCCTGTGGCCAATTGCGTTCAAATACCATGAAACGGGATCGGGAGAAAGCGATTGTTGAACATGCGCAACCTTAAACAAGGGCTGATCGATCATACAGAACTAACAAAAAGAGGAAGAAGGCTGTTACGGAGTGGCAGCTTCTTCTATTTTATCCTTTTGTGTCTAATGTGTTTTTTGCCCCAACAGCCAGAGCCGGGTATGGAAACACCGGGTATTCAACATTTCGGTCGCATCGTCGTCCTGCTGGTTCCTCTTAATTCGGTGATGAATCTTGGTCAGATCACCAGTGTCCTCCAACTCATTAAGGTCATCCTCCAAAATATAGCCAATATCTTTTTGTTAAGCCCGCTGGTCTTTCAACTTCTCTGGCTATGGCCCTGGTTGAGGAGTCGAAAACGGGTCTTGTGCTTCGGCTTTGCGATGAGCTTGTGGATTGAATGTAGCCAAGTTCTGTTAGATCTCTTGTTTGATGCCAATCGTGTCTTTGAGCTAGATGATTTGTGGACCAATACCTTAGGGGCTTATCTGGCTTATTTAGGTTTTCAGTATTTCCGAGCAAGATTGCTAGCAAAAAATGGGGAAATGTAAAATCCGAACATTTCAGCCGTTTTTTAAAATTTTTGTTGACAAAGTCAGAAGCGGGAGCTATAATAGCTTCAAGACATCAGAAAAGTAGAGATTTTTCTCACTTCCAGGGAGCTTGTGGTGATTGCGAACAAGCAGTGGTGAATCTTGAAATGGGCTGATGCGTTTATGATAATGAATTTGAAACAATAAAAATTCGGTGAGCACACCTTATCGTGCACCCTGTTGTTAGACAGGTCAGAGATGTAGGAGAAAGAATATCTTCCTACAATTGAGGTGGCACCGCGGTATCGAATCGTCCTCACACAGATTTTTCTGTGTGAGGTTTTTTGTATCTCAAAGGAACCCAGTGAGACTGCAGCTCAAAGGGCCCGCGAGAGAAAAAGATCATAAACAAGATTGAAGATATAGAAAAGAGGACACAATCATGACAGAAACAAAAGGCTATTTCGGACAATTTGGTGGATCTTTCGTACCAGAACCCATTCAAAACTTGCTCAATCAATTAGAGGAAACCTTTGAACAATATAAAAATGATCCAGAATTTATCGCAGAATACAAACATTATTTGAAAGATTATTCTGGTCGGGAAACACCGCTCTACTTTGCGGAAAGTTTGACAGAGCATTTAGGTGGAGCAAAAATTTATTTGAAGCGCGAAGACTTGAATCACCTAGGTTCGCATAAATTAAATAACGTCTTGGGGCAAATCCTCTTGGCTAAACGCATGGGCAAAACGCGCGTGATTGCTGAAACAGGAGCTGGTCAACACGGTGTGGCTACAGCAGCTGCGGCAGCTAAGTTTGGCATGGCCTGTGATGTCTACATGGGGGCAGAAGACGTGGAGCGCCAACGCTTGAATGTCTTCCGCATGGAAATGATGGGGGCAACCGTCCATGCGGTTGAAACCGGGACTAAGACCTTGAAAGATGCCGTTGATGCTGCGTTTGGAGCATGGATGGCGGATCTCGATGCCTTTTACGTTTTGGGTTCTGCTGTTGGCCCTCACCCTTACCCAACCATTGTGCATGAATTCCAAAAAGTAATCAGTGAAGAATCTAAACGTCAAATCTTGGAAAAAGAAGGACGTTTGCCGGATTATGTGATTGCCTGTGTCGGTGGTGGCTCTAATGCCATCGGTGCCTTTTCTGAGTATGTCGCAGAAGAGGAAGTCGGCTTGATTGGGGTAGAAGCTGCTGGACATGGCTTGGATACCGATCAGCACGCAGCGACCATGACCAAAGGGACTATCGGTGTGGTTGATGGTATGAAGACCTATGCAGTCTTTGGCGAAGATGGAAAAGTAGCGCCAGTGTACTCGATCTCTGCTGGTTTGGACTACCCAGGGGTTGGTCCAGAACATGCTTTCTTTAAAGATTCTGGTCGTGTCGAATATGTAGCAGCGACAGATGATGAAGCAGTAGAAGCTCTTCTTCTTCTCAGTAAGACAGAAGGGATCCTCCCAGCCATTGAAAGCTCACACGCGATTGCAGAAGCAGTCAAACGTGCTCCACAATTGGATAAAGACAAGATCATCATCATCAATGTTTCCGGACGTGGGGACAAGGACGTAGCTGCCATCGCTGATTATCTAGAAGCGAAAGCTGCAAAATAAGAAGAACTTATCTGAAAAACATTGTATAAAGCAGTAAAGCGTGATAACTGAGAAAGAGACAGGGTACAAAGGGAATCCGGTCTCTTTCTTTTTTGAGAGCAAAGACGAGAATGCCTAAGATGGATGCGATCTGAATGAGAATGAGGATCTTAGTAGAAGAAAAGCTTAGCGAGAAGGTAGCTAGTAAGAGGAAATCTCCTGCTCCCATTCCGATAAAGAAAAAGTGAGCTCCGATTGCAAGGAGTAAAAAGATCAGCATGAGGAGATTACTACCGGATAAAAAGAGGACCAGGGCATGGAGACAGCACCAGATGAATAAAGGGTATTCCATAAAGCGAAGGTCATAGATGGCTAAAACGGCAGCTCCCAGTAGTGTTAGAAGTTGAGGCAGAGAAAAGAAACCATTGGCGTAGGCTAAAAAGAGCAGGCCACTCCAGACCTCAAAAAGGCAGTACCAAAATGGGTAGGTCTGATGACAATAGCGACAGCGAAAACGATGGAGTAGTTGCGAGATAATGGGGATGAGATCCCAAACTCCAAGGACGTGCTGGCATTGATCACAATGACTGCGAGGAGCGAGAATGGATTGGTTTGGAAAACGATCGACAACTAGTCCCAAAAAAGAGGCGATGCAAGTACCGATGGTAAAAAAATAAAAGTTGATCATACTTATTTATTCGTAAAGCAATCGGAAAATTTCATCATTTGCTTGAAAATCTTGTAAAGCCTTTCTAAATTTGATACAATAATGAACATGAAAAACCTGTATGATGTTCAACAATTTTTAAAACGTTTTGGAATCATCATTTACGTAGGGAAGCGCCTCTATGACATCGAATTGATGAAAATTGAGCTTCAACGTCTTTATGATGCAGGCCTGATGGAGCGGCTCGATTATTTAGAAGCCGATACCGTTTTAAGAAGAGAACACAAGCAAGAATTAGAATTTTTGAAAAAGAGTGAGGTAGAGTGATGGGAAATATCATTGTTTGGTTGGTTATTTTAGGAGCGTTTGGATGGATGGCGTTTAATTATTTCCGCATCCGTAAAGCTGCTAAATTTGTGGACAATGCTACTTTTGAAGAGCTGATTCGTAAAGGGCAGTTGATTGACTTGCGAGAGCCAGCTGAGTTTCATGCCAAGCATATTTTAGGAGCGCGCAACATTCCTTCTACTCAGTTGAAGTTGAGTCTTGCAGCCTTGCGCAAAGACAAACCAATTTTGCTCTATGAAAATAGCCGTAGTTCGCGTGTAACTAATGCGGCTCTCTATCTAAAGAAACAGGGTTATACAGACATTTATGTCTTGTCTTATGGTCTCGATTCTTGGAATGGGAAAGTGAAAAAAGACGCTTAATAAAAAGAGCTCTAACTGCACAAAGTGTGTGGTTAGAGCTCTTTTATCTCGTTTTTTCAAGGTAGTCTTTGACCCATGTGAGCTCCACCTCATTCAAAGCCCGGCTTTCTCCAGGAGCTAACTGAGGATCCAAGGTGAAGGGACCAAAAGACAAGCGTTTTAAGGTCATTACTTTGACTCCAACGGCCAAAAACATCTTTTTCACTTGGTGGTATTTTCCTTCTGAGATTCGGACCTGGGCCTTGCTGTAGCTGGGGTGGCTTTCTAGAATGGTCAAGGAGGCAGGCTTGCAGATAGGGCCGTCTGTGAATGGAATCCCATTCTGAAATTGCTCGATGTGGGCTGCATAAAGCGGACCATTGACTTCTACCTCATAGACTTTCTCCACATGGTATTGAGGATGGAGCAGTTGAAAGCCTAAGGGACCATTATCTGTGAGGAGGAGCAGACCACTGGTATCGCGATCGAGGCGACCAAGCGGATAGAGGTCGGGGTACTCTTGCTGGGGATCCACTAGCTCGATCACCGTTGGATGGTGGGCGTCTCTTTTGGCAGTCACGGCCCCGATTGGTTTATGGAGCATGTAGTAGTGGTGACGCGATTCTTGAATGATTCGTTCCCCTATTTGAATCTGTTGGAGTCCAGGGTCGATGTTTTGGGATAGCTTTTGAGCTGGTAGGTGATCGACCAAGATTTGCCTTCGGGCCAAAAGTTGTTTGATGTCTTTACGAGCGTACTGATGGTCTGCCATCAATTGATCTAATCTCATGGGAGCCTCTTTTTCTGAAATTCTTATCATCAGTGTATCATGAAAAGAAAAGGAAATCGAGTCGGAGAAAAGAAACGAAGATGAAAACATTTACAACTAGCTGAACTGTGTTTTTTAGATAGGACTGTGGTATAATTGTTCAGTTAGAAATATTATTTAAAATTTTATAGAGGAAATCATGACAAAATTAAGAGAAGATATTCGTAACGTTGCGATCATTGCCCACGTTGACCATGGGAAAACAACCTTGGTAGACGAATTGTTGAAACAATCGCACACCTTGGATGAACGTAAAGAATTGCAAGAACGTGCAATGGACTCAAACGATCTTGAAAAAGAACGTGGGATCACGATCCTTGCTAAAAATACAGCCGTTGCTTATAACGGAACTCGAATCAATATCATGGACACACCAGGACACGCGGACTTCGGTGGAGAAGTGGAACGGATCATGAAAATGGTTGATGGGGTTGTATTGGTCGTAGATGCCTACGAAGGAACCATGCCTCAGACGCGTTTCGTATTGAAAAAAGCCTTGGAACAAGACCTTGTTCCGATCGTTGTAGTTAACAAAATCGATAAACCATCTGCTCGTCCAGAAGAAGTTGTAGACGAAGTTCTTGAACTCTTCATCGAATTGGGTGCGGATGATGACCAATTGGAATTCCCAGTTGTATATGCATCAGCGATCAACGGAACCTCTTCACTTTCAGATGATCCAGCTGATCAAGAGCACACAATGGCACCGATCTTTGATACCATTATTGATCACATCCCAGCTCCAGTTGATAACTCAGATGAGCCCCTTCAATTCCAAGTATCCCTGCTTGATTACAACGACTTCGTTGGACGTATCGGTATCGGACGTGTCTTCCGTGGTACTGTAAAAGTTGGGGACCAAGTAACCCTTTCTAAATTGGATGGAACGACTAAGAACTTCCGTGTTACCAAACTCTTTGGTTTCTTTGGTTTGGAACGTCGTGAAATTCAAGAAGCCAAAGCGGGCGACTTGATCGCGATCTCTGGTATGGAAGATATCTTTGTTGGAGAAACCATCACACCGACAGACGCAGTTGAAGCTCTTCCAATTCTTCACATCGATGAACCAACGCTTCAAATGACCTTCTTGGTTAACAACTCACCATTTGCTGGTCGCGAAGGAAAATGGGTAACCTCTCGTAAAGTTGAAGAACGCTTGCAAGCGGAATTGCAAACAGACGTCTCTCTTCGCGTTGACCCAACTGATTCACCTGATAAATGGACCGTTTCAGGACGTGGGGAATTGCACTTGTCTATCTTGATCGAAACCATGCGTCGTGAAGGATACGAATTGCAAGTATCTCGTCCAGAAGTTATCATCAAAGAAATTGATGGTGTCCAATGTGAACCATTTGAGCGCGTACAAATCGACACACCAGAAGAATACCAAGGATCTGTTATCCAAAGCCTTTCTGAACGTAAAGGTGAAATGTTGGATATGATCTCAACTGGTAACGGTCAAACTCGTTTGGTCTTCCTTGTTCCAGCGCGTGGTTTGATTGGATACTCAACAGAGTTCTTGTCAATGACACGTGGTTACGGAATCATGAACCACACCTTTGATCAATACTTGCCAGTGATTCCAGGAGAAATCGGTGGACGTCACCGTGGTGCTCTTGTCTCAATCGATAACGGAAAAGCAACCACATACTCTATCATGTCTATCGAAGAACGTGGTACGATCTTTGTCAATCCAGGTACAGAAGTTTACGAAGGAATGATCATCGGGGAAAACTCTCGTGAGAACGACTTGACCGTAAACATTACGAAAGCTAAACAAATGACCAACGTTCGTTCAGCTACTAAGGACCAAACAGCGGTTATCAAGACTCCTCGTATCTTGACCTTGGAAGAATCTCTTGAGTTCTTGAACGACGATGAGTACATGGAAGTAACGCCTGAATCTATCCGTTTGCGGAAACAAATCTTGAACAAAGCAGAACGCGAAAAAGCAAATAAAAAGAAAAAATCAGCAGCTGCTGAATAATACGGAAAGAAAGGAGAAACAAAATGGTCTATTTTATCTTAGGGATTTTGATTCTCCTTTTTTACCTTTTTATGACCCCCAAAAGTATTCGTGGTACCTTAAACAGTGTCACAATGGTGGTCTTAATCGTCTCCATTATCGTACTGACTTGTCTCGCCATTTTTCAGATATTCCAACTACCGTCTGAGTTTTTTGTCGGTGCCTTTCTTGCCTTTGTTGGCTACCTGGCTTTGGTGGATATTTCCAAAATGACGACCAAACAGAAAAAATAAACGCTGACGTGATTTTTAAAGCCCTTTGGGCTTTTTAATTTTGCTAAAAAAAGGTAAAATAGAGAGTGATAAAAATGGAGCGAAGAAATCATGAAATTTGTGAAACAATTTGAAAATAAAAAGGTTCTTGTATTAGGTTTGGCTAAGTCAGGCGAGTCAGCTGCCCGTTTGTTAGATCGCTTAGGAGCGATTGTGACCGTCAATGATGGCAAACCTTTTGAAGAAAATCCAGCAGCACAAAGTTTACTGGAAGAAGGGATTAAAGTTGTGACAGGAGGTCACCCTTTGGAATTGTTGGATGAAGACTTTGCAGTCATGGTCAAAAATCCAGGAATCCCTTATTCGAATCCAATGGTTGAAAAAGCGCTTGAAAAAGGCATTCCCGTCCTCACTGAAGTGGAATTGGCCTATCTGATTTCGGATGCGCCAATTATTGGGATTACAGGATCAAACGGAAAAACGACGACGACAACCATGATCGGGGAAGTCTTGACGGCTGCCGGTCAAGGTGGTCTATTGTCTGGAAATATCGGTTTTCCAGCTAGTCAAGTTGCACAAACAGCAACAGAAAAGGATGTTCTGGTCATGGAATTGTCTTCTTTCCAATTGATGGGAATTGAAGCCTTCCATCCAGAGATTGCAGTGATTACCAACCTCATGCCGACCCATATCGACTATCATGGTTCTTTTGAAAATTATGTAGCTGCCAAATGGAATCTTCAAAAGAATATGACAGAAAAAGATGTCATTGTCTTGAACTTCAATCAAGACCTGGCCAAAGAACTCGCTACAAAAACCAAGGCAAGGGTCCTTCCATTTTCAACGGTTGAAAAAGTGGATGGGGCTTATTTGGAAGATGGACTTCTCAAGTTTAAGGGAGAAGTTGTTATGCGAGCAGATGAACTGGGAGTTCCAGGTAGCCACAATGTAGAGAATGCCTTGGCAACGATTGCGGTCGCAAAAGTCCGGGGAGTAGAGAATGAGGTCATTAAAGAAACCTTGTCAGCCTTTGGAGGAGTGAAACACCGTCTTCAATATGTGGATGAGATTCAAGGTGTCAAATTCTACAATGATAGCAAATCGACTAATATTCTAGCAACACAAAAAGCTCTTTCTGGTTTTGATAACAGCAAGGTGATCTTGATTGCAGGGGGGCTCGATCGTGGCAATGAATTTGATGAATTGGTGCCTCACATTACTGGTTTAAAGGAAATGGTGATTCTAGGGGAATCAGCTCCTCGAGTGAAACGCGCAGCAGATAAAGCTGGCGTCTCTTATGTTGATGCGGCAGATGTAGCGGATGCTACAAAGAAAGCCTTCGACTTGGCTAGCCCCGGAGATGTTGTGCTACTAAGTCCTGCTAATGCCAGCTGGGATATGTATCCGAATTTTGAAGTGCGTGGGGATGAATTCCTTGCTACAGTAAAAGGGTTGAAATAAGATGAAAAAAATAATGTTTACTGGTGGGGGAACCGTGGGACATGTGACCCTTAATCTCCTCTTGATTCCAAAATTTATCGAAGATGGATGGGAAGTTCATTATATTGGAGACAAAAAAGGAATCGAATACCAAGAGATCAAAAAGTCTGGCTTAGACGTGCGCTTCCATTCAATTGCAACGGGGAAATTGCGTCGCTATTTCTCTTTCCAAAATATGATGGATGTGTTCAAGGTGGCTTGGGGGACGCTCCAGTCCATTGCAATCCTGCTTCGTGTGCGCCCACAAGTTCTCTTCTCAAAAGGAGGATTTGTTTCTGTGCCACCAGTGATCGCAGCCCGACTCACGCGTGTTCCTGTCTATATCCATGAGTCCGATCTTTCTATGGGATTGGCCAATAAAATTGCTTATAAATTCGCTACCAAGATGTACACGACTTTTGAGCAAGCTCATGGTTTGACAAAGAGTGCGCATATCGGTGCGGTAACCAAGGTTACAGATCATATTCCGCCGACTTCTGAAGAATTAGAAGAAAAAACAAAAGGTTTCCGAAAAGACTTGTCGACCCTTCTCTTTGTCGGAGGATCTGCTGGTGCGCGTGTCTTTAATGAATTTGTGACAGAGAACAAAGCAGAGCTCTTGCAGCACTACAATATCATCAATTTGACGGGCGATTCAACATTGAATCAGGCTGAGGGCGGTTTGTATCGAGTGGATTATGTAACCGATCAGTATTTGCCCATGCTCCATAAGGCTGATTTAGTGGTGACTAGGGGTGGAGCCAATACCTTGTTTGAACTCTTGGCTATGAACAAACTCCATTTGATTGTACCGCTAGGAAAAGAAGCCAGCCGTGGCGATCAGATTGAAAATGCCCAATATTTTGTGGATAAAGGTTATGCAGAGCAATTGCAGGAAGATCAATTGACGCTCGAAACCTTCAATAAAACCATTCAAGAAATGTTGAAGCAAAGCCAAGTCTACCACCAAGCAATGGAAAAATCGACAGAACTCCTTTCACTAGACGATTTTTATGGCCTGCTTCAAAAAGATATCAGTAAGGGAAAAGATGACGGACGACAATAAAAAAACGCCAACGGATGACAAAATTACAGAATTGTCAGCCTGGCAAAAAAGAAACAAAGAATATTTAGAAAAAAAAGCGCTTGAAAAAGCGGAAGAAGCTGAAACAGAGGAAACTGAAAGCGAAGAAGCAAAAGAAGACGAAGACCTTTCAGAAAAAGAAACAACTTCTGTCTCAGAGGAAGAATCTGAAAAAATAGAAGAGCCTGAAGAGGAAGATGAATCTGAGGCCGAAGAGGATCCAGAAGCAGATGGAGAAAGTTCAGAAGGAGAAGAGGATGATCCGGCTATAGAGGAGCTAGATCCTTCAGAGAAGCAAGAGAGAAAGCCTTCATTTTTTAAAGGCTTGAAGACGAAAAAACCAAAGAAGGAACCGACAGTGGCAAAACGCCACATCTATCGTGCCCTTCCGGTTATCGGAATCAGCTCGATTGTCGCCCTTCTCTCGATCTACTTTTTAAGCCCCTTGTCCACACAGAAAGTAATTGAATTTTCAGGGAACAAAGCGGTTGATCAGCAACTCTTGTATGAAAAAAGTCGCATTAAGGAAGAAGATTATACTCTGACGACCTTCCTTCATAAATCGGTCTATGAACAAAATATGAAAACGGCTAGTCCGTGGATCAAAGAAGTGCACATGCATTATCAATTCCCAGTGACCTTTAAAGTCAATGTCGTGGAACACAAAGTAGTTGCTTATTATGTGACCGGAGAAGACCACTATCCAGTATTAGAAAATGGAGAAGTCGTTGAGACAGTAACTCCAGCTTCGGAATTGCCGTCCTCCTATATTAGTTTAAAATTCTCAGATCGAGAATTAGTTAGACAATTTGTCCAAGAAATGAAGTCTATTTCTTCTTCCATTACGGATAAAATTGTTTCGGTAGATCTGACTCCGAGCAAGGTCACCAAGGATCTGGTGACCATCACTATGAAAAACGATAATAAAATCTTGGTGCCTGTTTCCCAAATTACCCGCAAGCTTCCTTATTATAAGGCGATCAGTAAGCAATTAGACGATGATTCCACCATTGATATGGAGGCTGGAGTATTCAGCTATAGTGAACAATCCATTGCAGCTGCCAAAGAGCAAGCTGAAAAAGGAAAGGCTGAAAGTACAGAAAAGCAAGAAGAACATTCTGAGGAAGCAAGCCAAGAACAGAATCCAGAACAGAATCCAGAAGGAGAGAATTCTTCTGGGAATGAGTAAAGCCCATAAATTATCTCAAATAATTGAAGAAAAAATGTCCATTTTAGGCTTCTTTGTGATATAATGAAGTTTGGATAGTTCCAACTAAAAGGGCTATAAATAGATGTAAAGTGAAAACAAATAAAGAGAGAGGACTGGTGTAATGGCTAGAGACGGCTTTTTTACAGGTTTAGATATCGGTACTAGTTCAATAAAAGTATTGGTGGCAGAACATGTCAATGGAGAAATGAATGTAATTGGAGTCAGCAATGCAAAAAGTGCTGGCGTCAAAGATGGAATTATAGTAGATATCGAAGCTGCTTCAAATGCAATTAAAAATGCAATCAGCCAAGCTGAAGAAAAAGCAGGGATTTCAATCAATCTAGTCAATGTTGGGTTGCCTGCAAACTTACTACAAATCGAAGCAACTCAAGGAATGATTCCAGTCACAAGTGATTCGAAAGAAATCACAGATGCAGATGTTGAAAATGTTGTCAAATCTGCACTCACAAAAAGCATGACACCGGATCGTGAAGTAATCACCTTCATTCCTGAAGAATTCACAGTAGATGGTTTCCAAGGAATCCGCGATCCACGCGGAATGATGGGGATCCGACTTGAAATGCGTGGCCTTCTTTATACAGGACCTCGTACAATCTTGCACAATTTGCGTAAAACCGTTGAACGTGCAGGCTTACAAGTTGAAAACATCATCATTTCACCGCTTGCGATGATCAAAACAGTCTTGAATGAAGGCGAACGTGAATTCGGAGCAACGGTGATCGATATGGGTGGTGGCCAAACAACGGTGGCATCTGTTCGCAGCCAAGAACTTCAATTTACAAATATCTACCAAGAAGGTGGCGATTATGTTACCAAAGATATTTCTAAAGTATTGAAAACTTCTCAAAAATTGGCAGAAGGCTTGAAGTTCAATTATGGTGAAGCCTATGTGCCATCTGCTGGAAACGAAGTCTTCCATGTAGAAGTCATCGGTGAAGTAGAGCCAGTTGAAGTGACTGAGAAGTATTTAGCTGAAATCATTTCAGCACGTATCAAACACATCTTTGAGCAAATCAAACAAGACCTTGAGAGAAGACATTTGTTGGATCTTCCTGGTGGTATTGTGATTATCGGTGGAGGTGCGATCCTTCCTGGTGTTGAAGAATTGGCTCAAGAAGTCTTTGGTGTAAATGTGAAATTGTTTGTTCCAAATCAAATTGGAATTCGCAATCCAGCTTTTGCCCATGTAATTAGCTTGTCTGAATATGCAGGCAATTTGACAGATGTGGATATTATTGCTCAAGCTGCGGTTCATGGAGACGAAGTCTTGCGTCAACAACCGATTCAATTTGATCGTCCAGTGCAACCACAAGTACAACCACAACCTGCTGCTCCAGCACAACCGGTAGTACCTGCATACAATGCTGAGAAGATTGAATCTCCAGTGGATGCTCAAGAAATTCCAGCAGCAAGCAATGATAGCAAACAAGAACCAAAAACTACATTCACAGACCGAATGAAAAATTTGATCGGTAATATGTTTGATTAAGGAGTGTAAGTATTTATGACATTTTCATTTGACACAGCAGCGGCACAAGGTGCAGTAATTAAAGTAATCGGTGTCGGTGGCGGTGGCGGTAACGCCATCAATCGTATGATTGACGAAGGCGTTGCCGGTGTAGAATTCATCGCAGCTAATACAGATGTTCAAGCACTTTCAAGTGCAAAAGCTGAAACAGTTATCCAATTGGGTCCAAAATTGACTCGTGGATTGGGTGCTGGAGGTCAACCTGAAGTTGGTCGTAAGGCAGCTGAAGAAAGCGAAGAAGTGTTAACAGAAGCGTTGCAAGGTGCAGACATGGTCTTCATCACTGCAGGGATGGGTGGAGGATCTGGTACAGGTGCTGCACCAGTCATCGCTCGTATTGCTAAAGCTGTAGGTGCTTTGACAGTAGCCGTTGTGACTCGTCCATTCGGGTTTGAAGGTTCAAAACGTGGCAACTTCGCTATTGAAGGGATCAACGAACTTCGCGAACATGTAGATACATTGTTGATTATTTCTAATAACAACTTGCTTGAAATTGTAGACAAGAAGACACCGCTTCTTGAAGCTTTGAGTGAAGCAGATAACGTTCTTCGTCAAGGTGTTCAAGGGATCACTGACTTGATCACAAGTCCTGGATTGATCAACCTTGACTTTGCAGACGTGAAGACTGTTATGGAAAACAAGGGGAATGCCCTCATGGGTATTGGTGTTGGTAGCGGTGAAGAACGCGTTATCGAAGCGGCTCGTAAAGCCATTTACTCTCCACTTCTTGAAACTACAATTGATGGTGCAGAAGACGTGATCGTCAACGTAACAGGTGGTTTGGATATGACATTGATCGAAGCTGAAGAAGCTTCAGAAATTGTGAACCAAGCTGCAGGTCACGGAGTGAACATCTGGTTGGGTACATCTATTGATGAATCTCTTAAAGATGAAATCCGCGTGACGGTTGTTGCAACTGGTGTCCGTCAAGACAAGGTAGAACGCGTTAGCGGCATTGCTTCCTCACAACGTCCTTATAAAACAGGACCACGTGAACAACGCCCACAAGCTGCGCCATTTGACCGTGAATTTGATTTGAAACAAGATGTTGAATTGCCAACAACTCCAAGTCGTCCAGCGGTAGAACCAAACCGTGGCTCAGCCTTTGGTGATTGGGATATTCGTCGTGAGAATATCGTTCGCCAAACTGAACCAACATCAACACATCAAGTTGATCGTTACGTAGATTCATCTTCAGATGATGATGAATTGGAAACACCACCATTCTTCCGGAATCGTTAATCATGAATCTGGGAGAGAATGCTGATCTTGTTCGGCAACAAGTAGAAACAGCAAGAAACAAAGCTAACCGTCGAGATCAAGTTAATGTGATAGCTGTCACCAAGTATGTGGATGTTGCCACAACAGAAGCACTGGTGAAAACAGGTATCCAACATATCGGTGAAAATCGTGTCGATAAATTCCTAGAAAAGTATCAAGCTCTAAAAGAGTATGACCTCACTTGGCACTTGATTGGGAGCCTCCAACGGCGGAAAGTAAAAGACGTGATCAATCTTGTCGATTACTTTCATGCCTTGGATTCGGTGAAGCTGGCTCAAGAAATTCAAAAGCGAGCAGAACACCCAATCAAGTGTTTCCTCCAAGTGAACATTTCTGGTGAAGAAAGTAAGCATGGATTTGCACCCGATGAACTGGATGATGTTTTAGCGGAAATCGCACAGCTGGACAAAATTGAAATTGTTGGTTTAATGACGATGGCTCCTTTTGAGGCTAGTCAAGAAGAGTTGCAGGATATTTTTTCAAAAACTCACCAACTTCAGAAACAACTAGAAAAGAAACAATTAAAAAATATGCCTTTTTCAGAACTAAGTATGGGTATGAGTCGTGACTTTGAAGTAGCCATTGCGAACGGAGCGACTTATGTTAGAATTGGGACATCATTTTTTAAATAGGAAAGAACTATGTCATTAAAAGATAAATTTAACAACTTTATTGACTACTTCACAGAAGACGGTGAAGAAGTAGAAGTTCGCGAGGCAAAAGCAGCTGGGGCAGAAACACAACCAGTTCCACAGCCACAGCCGACTCCTCAAGTGACTTCTCCACGTCCACAGATTAGTCAAAGAGAACCAGTAAAACCAAAACCGACTCCTGTCGCACCTGTTACGACTCCAGTGTCTACAGCGGCAGTGAAGGAACCTGTTTCAACAACGAAAAATACATCTGAAAATATTACTCGCTTGCATGAACGTCAACGTGAATTGGCTGCTAATCGTGCGAATACAGATGAAAAGATTACCATTGATGTACGCTATCCCCGCAAATACGAGGAAGCGACTGAAATTGTTGATCTATTACTATCTAATGAGAGTATCTTGATTGACTTCCAATATATGACAGAAGTACAAGCACGTCGTTGTTTAGATTATTTGGATGGGGCTCGTTATGTTTTAGCAGGAAATCTTCGTCGTGTGGCAAGTACCATGTACTTGTTGACTCCAATTAATGTTGTCGTTAACATTGAAGATATCCGCCTTCCAAATGATGTGGAAGTGACAGAATTTGACTATGATATGAAACGTAATCGTTAAGATGATTATCTTTCAATACTTATCAAATATCATTCAAATCTATTCCATCATTCTTGTCATCTATGCCTTACTATCTTGGTTCCCTGGGGCACCTCAGAGTACTCTCGGACAAATGGTTCACCGCCTAGTTGAACCATTTTTGAGCCTTTTTAGAAAGTTACCCTTGCAGGTGGGAGGTTTAGATTTCACAGTTTGGATAGCACTTTTGGTTTTGAACCTGATGAATCAGTTATTAGCCCGCTTGTTCCTACTTTTGATTGGATAGAATATGATGGGACAGAAAGAGATTTACCAACATTTCAATCGCGAAGATCACGAATTTATTGATCGTTGTATTGAATTGTCTGAAAGAGTGGTGGAACGCTATTCTGTTGAGGTGACGGGCTTTTTAAACCCTCATCAGGTCACTATTTTACGAAATGTCGCGGCAAGCTACCAATTACAGGTCTTTGTTTCTAGTGATGAGCAGAAAATGGAGTATGCCAAGGTTATTGTTGCTCCGGATTATTACCAATTAGATCCAAGTGACTTTGATCTGGCCTTATTGGAAATGGTCTATGCTTCAAAATTTCATCACTTGACCCATTCCCAGGTACTGGGGACCATTGTTCACCAATTAGGTGTGGAGCGCAAGTCCTTTGGAGATATTCTAACGAGTGATGGAAAGATCCAAGTATTTGTTGAACAGCGTTTTGTTCACTATTTTATGGATCACATCCAGAAAATTTCTCGGGTACCTGTTAAGCTGAGGGAAGTTCCTCTCTCTGAACAAATGATCGTAGAGGAAGAAAGCCAGCAGCGAGATATTCTCGTGTCGAGTTATCGGTTAGATAAGGTGATTGCTGGGACCTTCAAGCTTTCGCGCTCACAAGCTAGTCAGTTGATTAGTTCTGGTTTAGTGAAAGTTAACTATGCGACTAATTCCAATGTTAGCTATGCTGTAGGTTTGAATGATTTAGTCAGTGTTCGACGCTTTGGGCGTCTTAAAATTGTTTCTGAAAATGGTATTTCAAAGAGTGGAAAATATAAAGTAACTGTTGAAGTACTCTTAAGTAAAAAATGAGGAGGAGTTATGGCTCTTACTGCTTTAGAAATTAAAGATAAAACTTTTGGCGTTAAATTTAGAGGATATGATGCGAACGAAGTAGAAGAATTTCTAGATATCGTTGTTCGCGATTATGAAGATCTTGTTCGTTTAAATCATGATCAAGAAGCAAAAATTCAAGCTCTTGAAGAACGATTAAACTATTTTGATGAAATGAAAGATTCATTGAGTCAATCTGTTTTGATTGCACAAGATACTGCTGAACGTGTCAAACAAGCAGCTAACGAACGTTCTGAAAATATTGTTCGTCAAGCTGAACAAGATGCACAACATTTAGTAGATGAAGCAAAACAAAAAGCAAATGAAATCCTTCGTCATGCAACGGATAATGCCAAGAAGGTTGCCGTTGAAACAGAGGAATTGAAGAACAAGACACGCGTCTTCCATCAACGTTTGAAATCAACCATCGAAAGCCAATTGAGCATTATCGATACACCTGAATGGGATGAAATTCTTCGTCCAACAGCTATGTACATTCAAACAAGTGATGAAGCTTTCCGTGAAATTGTGGAGAAAGCTTTGGGTGAATCTGTTCACCATCATCATGCAGAAGATGATAACATTGATTTGACTCGTCAATTCTCTCCAGCTGAAATCGAAGAATTGCAAAAACGCATCGAAGCTGCTAATTTAGAATTGGGTGCAACACAAGCGTTTGAAGGTTTGAATGAAAAAGTTCAATCCGCTTTAGAAGAAGCAGAGCACGCTCGTCATGAAAATGAGGAAGTCGTTGAGGTTGAAGAAACTGTTCAACCAGAAGATGATGCAAATCGTGAATCTGTCAATATTTTATAATTTTGTAAAAACAGGTCCATTAATGATAGGTCTAGCGAGCAGATGATGGTGGAAGATCTGCACTCCCTCTTAATGGATGATCCTTTTACAGTATTCGTTCTGAACCCTTGAGTAAGAACGGACGTTTCCCTCGTTACGGGATGAGAGGAGAAGGTCGCTTGCGACTTCTCGAACAAAGGTGGTACCACGAGCAATCGTCCTTTTTAGGATGCTCGTGTTTTTTTTATAACTTTTAAATCAATAAGGAGACACAATGAAACTCAAAGAAACATTGAATCTTGGAAAAACAGCTTTTCCAATGCGGGCTGGGCTTCCAACGAAAGAACCAGTTTGGCAAAAAGAATGGGAAGATGCAAAATTGTATCAACGCCGTCAAGAGTTGAATGAAGGAAAACCGCATTTTACGCTTCATGATGGACCTCCCTATGCTAACGGAAATATTCACGTAGGGCATGCCATGAACAAGATCTCAAAAGATATCATTGTTCGTTCCAAGTCTATGTCAGGCTTTTACGCCCCTTATATCCCAGGTTGGGATACCCATGGTTTGCCAATTGAGCAAGTCTTGGCTAAACAAGGTGTGAAACGTAAAGAAATGGACTTGGTTGAGTACTTGAAACTCTGCCGTGAATACGCTCTTTCTCAAGTAGATAAACAACGCGAAGACTTCAAACGCTTAGGTGTTTCAGGTGATTGGGATCATCCTTATGTAACCTTGACGCCTGACTATGAAGCAGCACAAATCCGCGTCTTTGGTGAAATGGCCAATAAAGGCTATATCTACCGTGGAGCTAAGCCAGTTTACTGGTCTTGGTCTTCTGAATCAGCCCTCGCTGAAGCGGAAATTGAATACCATGATTTGGTATCAACATCTCTTTACTATGCGAACAAGGTTAAAGATGGTAAGGGTGTCCTAGATACAGATACCTACATCGTTGTTTGGACAACAACTCCATTTACGGTTACAGCTTCTCGTGGATTGACGGTGGGTGCAGAGTTTGATTATGTCGTAGTGAAACCTGCTGGATCTGACCGCAAGTACGTCGTAGCATCTGAGCTCTTGCCAAGCCTTTCTGAAAAATTCGGTTGGGAAAATGCTGAAGTCCTTGCAACTTACCAAGGAAAAGAATTGAACCATATCGTTACAGAACATCCATGGGATCCTGAAGTGGATGAATTGGTGATCCTTGGTGAGCATGTAACCCTTGATTCAGGTACTGGTATCGTCCATACCGCTCCTGGTTTTGGTGAGGATGACTACAATGTAGGGATTGCCAATGGCCTCGAAGTTGCTGTTACTGTTAACGAACGCGGTATTATGATGGAGAATGCTGGTACTGATTTTGCAGGTCAATTCTACGACAAGGTTGTTCCAACGGTTATCGAAAAACTTGGCGATTTGCTCCTTGCTCAAGAAGAAATCTCTCACTCCTACCCATTTGACTGGCGGACGAAAAAACCAATCATCTGGCGTGCCGTGCCACAGTGGTTCGCTTCTGTATCAAAATTCCGTCAAGATATCTTGGACGAAATTGAAAAAGTGAAATTCCACTCAGAATGGGGGAAAGTCCGTCTTTACAACATGATTCGTGACCGTGGTGACTGGGTCATCTCTCGTCAACGTGCCTGGGGTGTGCCTCTTCCAATCTTCTATGCAGAAGACGGGACACCAATCATGACAGCTGAAACCATCGAACATGTGGCTCAACTCTTTGAAGAGCATGGTTCGATCATCTGGTGGCAGTGTGAAGCGAAAGACCTCTTGCCAGAAGGGTTTACGCATCCTGGTTCACCGAATGGCGAATTTACAAAAGAAACAGATATCATGGACGTCTGGTTTGACTCAGGTTCATCATGGAATGGGGTTGTGGTGAACCGTCCAGAACTCAAATATCCAGCAGATCTTTATCTTGAAGGTTCAGACCAATATCGTGGTTGGTTCAACTCATCTCTTATCACATCTGTGGCGAATCATGGTGTTGCACCATACAAACAAATCTTGTCTCAAGGTTTTGCTTTAGATGGTAAAGGTGAGAAAATGTCTAAATCACTTGGAAATACCATTGCCCCAAGTGATGTTGAAAAGCAATTTGGTGCTGAAATCTTGCGTCTCTGGGTAACCAGTGTAGACTCAAGTAATGACGTGCGTATCTCAATGGATATCTTGAGCCAAGTGTCTGAGACTTACCGTAAGATCCGGAATACTCTTCGTTTCTTGATTGCCAACACTTCTGACTTTAATCCAGCTGAGGATGCAGTTGCTTATGACGAGCTTCGTTCAGTGGACAAGTACATGACCATTCGCTTTAACCAGCTTGTCAAGACCATTCGTGATGCTTATGAAAACTTTGAGTTCTTGACGATCTACAAGGCGCTTGTTAACTTTATCAACGTTGACTTGTCAGCCTTCTACCTGGATTTTGCCAAGGATGTTGTTTACATCGAAGGAGCTAAATCCCTCGAACGCCGTCAAATGCAAACGGTCTTCTATGACATCCTTGTGAAAATCACCAAACTCTTGACACCAATCCTTCCTCACACTGCTGAAGAAATCTGGTCCTATCTTGAGTTTGAAGCCGAAGATTTTGTTCAATTGACAGAATTACCAGAAGCAGAAACGTTTGCCAACCAAGAAGAAATCTTGGATACATGGTCAGCCTTCATGGACTTCCGTGGTCAAGCGCAAAAAGCCTTGGAAGAAGCGCGGAATGAAAAAGTGATCGGTAAATCACTCGAAGCTCATTTGACAGTTTATCCAAATGAAGTTGT
This sequence comes from Streptococcus parasanguinis, assembly GCF_001069785.1. Classification (GTDB taxonomy): domain Bacteria; phylum Bacillota; class Bacilli; order Lactobacillales; family Streptococcaceae; genus Streptococcus; species Streptococcus parasanguinis_T. The sequence goes on along the minus strand of NZ_JVSR01000104.1, from coordinate 28,405 downwards.
GAAAACACTTCTTGGAGCTGTTGATAGCAATGTTGCCCAACTCTTGATTGTTTCTGAATTGACTATCGCAGAAGGCCCAGCTCCAGAAGGTGCAGTGACCTTTGAAGATGTAGCCTTCACGGTTGAACGTGCAGCTGGTGAAGTTTGTGACCGTTGCCGTCGCATCGATCCAACAACGGCTGAACGTCACTACCACGCAACTATCTGTGATCACTGTGCAAGCATCGTCGAAGAGAACTTTGCGGACGCAGTCGCAGAAGGATTTGAAGCTAAATAATAAGATGTGAAAAATCGCAGGGAGAGAGTCTCCTTGCGACTTTTCAATAAAGAGGAAGTTATGTGGTACCAGAAAGAATTTAAGGAACTAGAACTGAAAGAGTTTTACGAGATCGTTCAGCTACGATTAGAGACTTTTGTCGTGGAACAAACTAGGATCTACAATGATCTCGATGATGTTGATTATCGATCTATCCATCTTTTTCATCAAAATAGGGAAGGACGTGTGGATGCCTATGCTCGCATATTCGAAACAGGGCTGACAATTCATTTTGGCCGAGTGGCTGTTGCCGAAGGCAGTCGTGGTCAAGGACTAGGAAAGGCTATGGTAGAGCAAATTTTGGACCTTTGTGAACAAAGATTTCCTGAACGGACCATTGAAATTGAGGCTCAAGAACAGGTGGTAGGCTTGTATGAAAAATTAGGTTTTCAAACGGTGAGCGAGCCCTTTCTCTTGGCTTCTACCCCTCACGTAAAAATGATCTATCAGAAATAAAGAATCCTTTCATCTCATAATCGAGGTGAAAGGATTTTTTTGGAAAAGATACCAAATAAAAAAGTAAGGCAAATTGACCTTACTTAGTAATTGGAAAGGAAATTTCAATTAGTTTATCGGAGTAGAGGGTTTTAATAGCGGATTGGTCAATGATTTGAAGATCAATCTTACGTTTTAAAAAGAACTCACGAATTTTTTCTACTTCAGTTTCACGAATAGCTCGGTGTTTGTTACTGATCAATAATTCATAGTGTGTTGGGGCCTGTGTAAAAACAACATCGGTATTGCCCGCGGAATAAACCTCGACAAGCAAGGCGTCAGTGCTGGCAAGTTGGCTTTTGACCAGTGCAGCATGACTATTTGTGGTATTAATGAGCTTCATATGAGTTCCTCCTAACCTCTATCTTCATTTATTATAGCACTTTTTTATTTTTTGTGAAAGAATTCCTTTATTTTTTGTGGGTATTTTTCCACTGTTCAATGCCCCATTTGTGACTACCACGTTTGAGTTTTTCAATCGCTTCATCTACAGGAAACCAAGCAAGATTGTTAAAATCTTCCAGTGGTTTTTGAGTCTCTGTATAGTCTACCACTTCATAAATATAGGCAGGATTGTAGTAGTAGGTGTCGCGATGACTGGAATAGAAATACTCATCTGCTTGGCCATAGTATTGCCCTAAAATAGCGGTAAAGCCTAATTCTTCGATCAGTTCCCGTTTCAGAGCTTGCACGTGATCTTCACCTGCCTCAATTTCCCCTCCAGGTAAGAACCAAGCTCCATTAGGAGCTTGAACGAGGATGATCTGATCCTTGTCCTTATTGGGAATAACAGCGTAGACACCATAGCGATTGACGTAGGTCACATCTTGTTTCTTTTCACCAAAAGTAGGATTTGTCATTGAATTTTCCTCATTATCTAGTATCTTTATTATTATCATAATGGACGAGGTGAAAGCTGTCAAGAATAAACTGCTGAACTTGTGCAAAAAAAGCTACTTTGTCTGAAGTATAAATTTGTTTAGTTAAACACTCCTATCAAATTAGTTTAATTGATATAATAAAAGGGAGGTGATTTTATGGCTGAATCAAGACTATTTCGTATTTTATACATACTTTTAGAAAATGGGAGAATAACCGCTCCTGAACTTGCTCGATTATTTGAAGTCTCAGTACATACAATTTATCGTGATATTGAGAGATTAAGCATAGCAGGTATTCCTCTTTATTCTGTTCCTGGAAAGGCTGGAGGGACCTTTTTAATGAAAGACTTCGTTCTTGATCGCACCCTTGTATCAGAGGAGGAAAAAATAGAACTTTTATCTGCTTTACAAGGTCTCCAGACTTTGACAGAAGATAAACAAGATTTTTTACTGACAAAAATGGAATCTATTTTTAAAGTTTCAGCTAGATCTTGGGTAGAAGTCGACTTAACAGATTGGAGGAAACGAAAAGGGCAAAAAGATCTCTTTGATACAATTAAACAAGCTATCTTAGAGAAAAGACGACTTTCGATTACTTATATGAGTGGGAATGGTCAGAAAACGATTCGTACAGTTGAGCCTTTTAAACTAGTATTTAAAAAAAGAGACTGGTATCTTCATGCTTATTGTTGTTCAAAAGAAGATTGGCGTTTTTTTAAATTATCTAGGATTAATGACTATCAACTACTGGAAGAAACAATTAATCAAAAAAATGTGATTGAACCTATTGATACTTCAATTAAGATGGAAAATCTAATGGAAGTATCATTGAAGTTTAGTCAAAAGCTCGCTTTTAGAGTTTATGAAGACTTTTTAGAAGAAGAGATTTTTCAGTGTGAGGATGGATGTTTATATGTTAAAACCCAATTGCCAGAGCACGAGAGTATTTATACTTACTTATTGTCTTATTTAGATGGGGTAGAGATTATTGAACCGGATCATCTGAGAAGATCAATGATTTCAAGATTAGAAAAAATACAAAAGATTTATAAACCTTGACAAAAGATGTCAGGGTTTTAATGTTAGAATTGAGATAGAAAGGAGATAGGTCAAATGAAATATGAATGGAGAAAAATAGAGAAAGTTCTCTATCAAATCAAGGATAAGCCCACTATCCTGCAAGTACCTTCTAAATCCTATATCATAATTGACGGCAAAGGTGATCCAAATGAAGAAGATTTTTCTCAACGAGTGAGTGCCTTATATGCGTTAGCATATGCTATTAAGATGAAGTATAAAAAGTCTCCTCTGGATCAAGACTACATGGATTTTACTGTTTTTCCATTAGAAGGTTTATGGAAACAGGAGAATGAAGGGAAACTAGTTAAAAGTGAACTGTCTTATAGTATTATGATTGGTCAACCTAATTTTGTTACGAGTGACTTGTTTGATAAAGCTTTGGAAGAGGTTAAAATCAAGAAGCCCAATCAGCTCTATGATGCTATTCGTTTTGAAGAACTAGAAGAAGGCTACAGTCTTGCCATGCTTCATGTAGGACCTTTTGATACAGAAAATCAGACTTTTGATGAAATGGAGCGTTTTTGCAAACTCCATAAACTTAAAAGACTTTCGAAAGTTCATCGTGAGATTTATCTAAACAATCTCCATCGAACAGATCCATATAAATTAAAAACAATTCTTCGTTATCAGATTCAAGAAGAGAATTAAAAATAACAGGAAATAAGAATTCCTGTTATTTTTATAAAACTAGAAAATTTAGTCTTCCTTTTCAGAAGTGTTCTTTTCTACTTTTTTAGCAGCTTTGATACTAATATTCCCATTGCTGGTCATGACTGCTTTGAGTTGTTTCTCACTTGGATGTTCCAGGTAATAATCGGTAATGGCATCTTCGATATGGTCTTGGATGGTACGACGGAGTGGGCGGGCCCCCATTTTTGGATCGTATCCCAGATCGACCAGTTTTTCTTTGACCTTCTCTGTCACATCCAGATGAATCTCATTTTGTGCGAGACGTTGATTGACTTCATCCAGCATGAGGGTAACGATTTGGAGAAGGTTTTCTTTTGATAGAGGTTGGAATTCAATGATGCCATCAAAACGGTTCATGAATTCAGGGCTAAAGAAGTTACCGAGTTCTCCAAGTACAGAGTTGGTTCGACCTTCGCGAGCAGCTCCAAAACCAACATTGGCCTCAGCTTTGCCGGTTCCAGCATTAGAGGTCATGATGATAATAGTATCTTTAAAGCTGACGGTACGACCTTGACCATCTGTCAAACGGCCATCATCCAAGACTTGCAAGAACATGTGCATGACATCTGGATGGGCTTTTTCCACTTCATCCAATAACACGAGGGAGTAAGGATTGCGACGTACCTTTTCTGTTAGTTGTCCGGCTTCATCGTAGCCAACATAGCCCGGAGGAGCTCCGACTAGTTTCGCTACGCTATGTTTTTCCATGTATTCGCTCATATCAAAGCGGATCATATTGTCTGCAGAGCCAAAGAGCTCGATCGCCAATTGTTTAGACAATTCGGTCTTTCCGACACCGGTTGGTCCGACAAAGAGGAAGCTTCCGATTGGTCGATTTGGAGATCCTAGGCCGACACGATTGCGTCGAATGGCTTTCGCAATTTTATCCACTGCATCATCTTGACCGATCACATGGGCTTTCAAATCAGAAGCCAGATTGATCAATTGAGATTGTTCTTTTTCTTTCAAATCACCAACAGGAATATTGGTCTTTTGTTCAACGATGTGTTCAATAGTTTTTTCACTGATGACAGGGGTCTCCTGATCAGTGACATGTTGCCCTTGCATTTCCTTGTATTTCGCGATTTGGTCACGGAAGTAGGCTGCTTTTTCAAAGTCTTCTTCGCGTGTCGCTTGAGCTTTGAGGTTTTCCGCTTCAATCAAGCGCTGGTCGATCACTTTTGGATCCACAAAGTTCAGGGTCAGGTTCATCTTAGACCCCGCTTCATCCAACAAATCAATGGCCTTGTCTGGCAGGAAGCGATCTTGGATGTAGCGGTTTGACAGAATAGCTGCCGCTTCGATGGCCCCGTCTGTATAGTGGACGTGGTGGTAGTCTTCGTATTTTTTCTGGATACCCTTGAGGATGGTGATGGTTTCTTCAACCGTTGGTTCATCGACCTTAACGGGCTGCATGCGACGTTCCAAGGCCGCATCTTTTTCAATGATACGGTATTCATTGAGGGTAGTAGCCCCAACTAATTGGAGTTCTCCTCGCGCTAAGGCTGGTTTGAGGATATTTCCAGCGTCCATATTGCCTTCGCCGGCTGATCCTGCGCCAACAATTTCATGGATTTCGTCGATGAACAGAATAACATCTTCGCGTTGACGAATTTCATCCATTAATTTTTGCATGCGTTCTTCGAATTGACCACGGATGCCTGTGCCCTGAACGAGACTGACGACGTCTAGGCGGATGACTTCTTTTCCTTGCAATTTATGAGGAACGTCGCCATCGACGATTTTTTGAGCCAGGCCTTCCACAACGGCAGTTTTTCCGACCCCAGGTTCTCCAATCAGAACCGGATTGTTCTTGGTTCGACGGTTGAGGATTTCGATGACACGGATAATCTCCTCGTCACGGCCAATGACAGGGTCAATATCCCCTTTGCGGGCAATTTCTGTGACATTGATGCCGAACTCTTCTAACAGTCCTTTTGGCTTTTGAGGGCGTGCTTGACGAGGGTCTTGACCACCACCACGGTTATTGTTTTGGCCGTAGCCACCACCTCCATAACTGCCTCCGGATTGAGTTGGAGGGGTTTGAGGTTCTTGCGGACTTTGGAAGTTTCCAAGGTTATTGAAGAAATCTTCAAAAGGATCTCCAGTGAATTGGCTCCGTTGGGTCATGCCTTTCAAGAAGCTGTTATTTGGGTCTGTTTTCATAATTTTATAGCAATTTTGACAGAGGTCTACTTGCTGCTGACGTCCATTTACATTTGTATATAAATGGATGGTTGATTCATTTATTTTACAATTTTGACAAAGCATATACATACCTCACAGTAGGTTTTTGATGGTTTTCCATCAAGAGACGATCCTATTTTTAAAAGGTCAAAAATAGTCAAAGATTTATAGTTTCATTATATCAGTATTCTAGAAGTTTGCAAGAATTTACTACGGAATGTCGCTAAGGATTGAAGAAGAGAGCAAATCAATGGAAAAATGTGAATTTTTATTGGAAGAGCTTTCTCTTTTATGATAAAATAGGAGAGTAGAAAGTAAAGAGGAGAAATAAAATGGAATCACATTTAGTACGGATTATCAACCGTTTGGAGACGATGACAAAAGACGGTGGGAACTTGAAACGTAATTTTGAACGTGACGGTGTTGTTGTCGCTGAAGTAGCCTACAACCACAATGAAGAAGAAGGTTCAACCTTTACACTTCGTGATGTTGAAGCGCGTGAAACCTATACATTTGATAGCATTGATTTAATTGCAATGGAAATTTATGAATTGCTTTACTAAGCAGCTGTGTGGATGAGTTTGGGGTGGTCTCAAGCTCATTTTTTGTCCATCTGGCTATAGTTTTCGTCTATAAGAAATTCTAATTAGGAACAGTTAGGTTTGAGAGTTGAAATCTGCTATAATAGAGAGGACTATTTTCATTACTTGACTAGAAAGAGAATTGATATGACGACACTCATTGATGGGAAGGCGCTCGCTACAAAATTACAGGGTGAGATTGCGGATAAAACAGCACGATTAAAAGAAGAGACAGGAGTTGTGCCTGGTCTCGTTGTCATCGTGGTAGGAGATAATCCAGCCAGCAAAATCTATGTAAGAAATAAAGAGCGTTCTGCTATTGCGGCAGGCTTTCGTAGTGAAGTGAGACGACTTCCTGAAAGCATCAGCCAAGCTGAATTATTAGAAGTGATCGAACACTACAATCAAGATCCTCTTTGGCATGGAATCTTAGTGCAGTTGCCACTGCCTAAGCATATCGATGCGGATGCAGTCCTTTTAGCCATTGATCCGACAAAAGATGTGGATGGCTTTCATCCATTGAATATGGGACGCTTATGGGCTGGAAATCCTCTCATGGTGCCTTCAACGCCTGCTGGGATCATGGAGATGTTCAAAGAGTACGGGATTGATCTAGAAGGGAAGCGAGCAGTCGTGATTGGTCGTTCCAATATCGTTGGAAAACCCATGGCGCAGTTGCTCCTCGCCAAAAATGCGACGGTAACCTTGACCCATTCCCGGACCCATCATCTGCCTAAAATCGCTAAAAGAGCGGATATCCTGGTTGTGGCGATCGGTCGTGCAAAATTTGTAACAGCAGACTTCGTGAAAGAAGGCGCAGTCGTCATTGACGTCGGGATGAATCGCGATGAGAATGGCAAATTGTGTGGGGATGTCGATTTTGACTCCGTTGCCCCTTTGGCCAGTCATATTACTCCGGTACCAGGAGGGGTTGGTCCTATGACCGTTACCATGCTGATGGAGCAGACCTACGAAGCAGCTGTTCGTACCTTAAAAAAATGAAAGTGTGAGCTAGATGAAGTTTGTCTTTGATTTAGATGGAACCTTGTCATTCGATGGTGTCACAATCGATGATGAAATCAAACAGGTCTTATTGAGAGCAGAAGAATTTGGCCATGAAGTCGCCTTTGCTTCTGCACGTTCTTACCGGGACTGCTTGGGCCTTTTAGGGGACCCATTGAGTCAGCAACTCGTGATTGGTTTAAATGGTGGATTGGCCTATCGCCAGGGGCAATTGGTATATGAGGACCAATTGGACAAGGACGTGTATCGGGAAGTCCTTGGCTTTTGTCGCCATTACAATCTACCATTTTTTGTGGATGATACCTTTGATTATAGCGGACAGATTTTGGAAAAGATTCCTTTTGTTGCTAATGTAGATCCCCTCAAGAAAGCCCAGTATCGTTCATTAGAGGAGCTGACAGATCCGATTAAGGTCGTGATCTATATGGGTGGCCATGAGGAGCTCGTGGATGAGATCATCGAGCGGATCGAAAAGACAGACAAGGCCCATATCCGCTATCATGCGCATGAAAAATGCATCTATCTCAATCCAGCAGACACGCATAAAGCGACAACCGTAGAAGAACTCTGTGGAGAGAATTTCGTGGCTTTTGGCAATGATCAAAATGATATCGAGCTCTTTGAAAAAGCTCTTTATGCAGTTCAAATTGGTGATTTTCCAGCCCTTCAGCCTTATGCGGATGATCAATTGGTAGCCAAACAAAATCAACCACAAGCTGTGGCTGCTAAGATTTTGCAAGTCTTTGCAGAATTCAGAGGAAAATAAAAGATGGAGGGGGAGTCGTGGCTTCTCCTTTTTCGCTAGAAATGAGGAAGGTATGAGAACAGTTCAGAAAGAAGAGATCCAGCGTGTCATTGTGAAGCGAGAGGCAAGATCTTATAAGGGCGATTTTGGTCGCCTGCTCTTGATTGGGGGGACTTACCCCTATGGGGGAGCTATTATTATGGCGGCGCTTGCTGCGGTTCATAGTGGTGCGGGGCTGGTTACTGTCGCAACAGATCCTGATAATCTGACAGCTCTTCATAGCCATCTTCCTGAGGCCATGGGCTTTGATTTGGCAGATCACGAACTCCTTTGTGAGCAGCTCCAAAAAGCTAGCGTGATTCTCGTAGGACCGGGCTTAAAGGAAGCAAGAGAAAACCAAGCAATCTTGCACATGATTTTTGAACAAGTCTCTAGCCAGCAGGTCTTGATCTTAGATGGAGGAGCTATTAGTCTTTTTGCAGCCTCTCAGTTTGACCTGCCAGAGGCTCAGTTGGTCTTTACCCCCCATCAAAAAGAATGGGAAAAACTGTCAGGGCTTGATCTAGCAAGCCAGACTGAAGGCAAGAGTCGAAGAGCAGTACAGAACTTTCCTCAAGGGACTGTCATTGTAGAAAAAGGGCCTCACACCCGCATTTGGACAAGTGGGCAAGAAGAGGGCTATCAGCTAGATGTTGGTGGTCCCTATCAGGCAACAGGGGGGATGGGGGATACCTTGGCAGGGATGATCGCAGGGTTTGCGGGTCAATTTCCACAGGTCAGTCTCTATGAGCGCGTGGTGGTTGCGACCTATCTACATTCAGCCATTGCAGAAGACTTGAGCAAGGAGGCCTATGTGGTTCTACCGACAACCATCAGCCAAGAAATCCCAAAATGGATGAAGAAATGGAGTGACCAAGACCAGGTTGCCAGCACTGAAAATAGAAAATAGGTAAAAAAGATGAAGGAAAGCATTCGGAAAGCAAATCAGTATATCGATGAAAACAGGGAGAAGGTCAACCAGCAATATCGAGGAGCATTTCATTTGTTACCTCCAATCGGCTGGATGAACGATCCAAATGGCTTTGTTTATTTCCGTGGGGAATACCATTTGTTCTATCAATTCTATCCCTATGATAGTGTTTGGGGTCCCATGCATTGGGGGCATGCCAAATCAAAAGATCTTCTCCATTGGGAAGAATTGCCAGTAGCTTTAGCACCAAGTGAAAGCTATGATAAGGATGGCTGCTTCTCGGGTAGTGCTATTGTGAAAGATGACAAGCTCTATTTGCTGTATTCGGGTCATGTAGACGATGAGGAAAAGCGAGAAGAGACTCAGTGTCTTGCGGTGTCAACAGACGGCATTACCTTTGAAAAGTTGCCTACTAATCCTGTGATCCATGCTCAACATATTGAGGGGATCGCAGATATTGCAGATTTTCGTGATCCTAAAGTATTTGAATACCAAGGAATCTATTACGCTGTCGTTGCTTCTAAGACACCGGATGACAGAGGTCAAATTCTCCTATTTGCATCAAGTAATCTAGTAAATTGGACCTTTACATCAGTACTTTTAGAAGGTGAAAAAGGGCAAGGGATTATGTGGGAGTGTCCCGATTTCTTCCCTTTAGATGGCAAATGGGTTTTGATCCTGTCTCCCATTGAAATGGAAAGGCAGCAAGAAAAATACTGGAACTTAAATTCGACGGTTGCCTTTATCGGTGACATGAATTGGGAAACGGGGCATTTTCGTGTCGATTCCTATGATGAAATGGATGGCGGTTTGGATTTCTATGCTCCTCAAACTTGTCAAGGACCAAAGGGCGAACGATACATGGTTGCCTGGATGCAAATGTGGCACCGGTCTATCCCCAGTCATGATTTAGCTCATGGGTGGGCAGGTAGTATGACTCTTCCAAGAAAATTGTCTCTGAAAGACGGACGATTGGTTCAGGAGTTACCTGAGTCAGTGAAAGAACACTTTCTTGTAGAGCATGCGTCAGAAAACATTGTTAAGGGCAATCAAATCATTATCCCAGCTAGAGGGAAACAAACCTTGTTTGAGCTAGATACCAAACCGGGTCGCTCCTTTATCCTTGGTTATGGCGAGGAAACTGATCCTGATAGTGTCTTGCAATTGGTTTATGACGCCTCTCAAAAACGCTTTAGCTTAAGTCGAGACCAATTTGGGCACCCCATTTCTGGAAAAGAAAATCCAGCATTTCAATCGAGATGGATTCAGTTGGATCCTGAAAAGGATCATCATTTTTCGATCATTCGCGATACCAACTCAATCGAAGTATTCGTGGATGGTAAAACTCTCTCGATGACCTTTTATGAAACGAGTCAAAATCCCGTCTATACCCTCACGGCAGATGAAGGGATCGATTGGGTCGTAAAAACCTATCAAAAATAGGAAATCAATAGCCTCCTAAAGAATAAAAGACAAGTCTTGTGACTTGTCTTTTTATTCTTTAAGAGAGGACAGAAGCGAGGAGCCCTCCCAGAATGAGGATGATAGCCCCGCTCAGTCGGTTGGCCATTTGGGCGAAGGCGATCATTTCCATGCGATCGGATGCGGAGAGAACAGCGATATTTCCGGTTCCTCCCATCGAGTTATTGATCATACCAGATCCGATAGCAGTCTCGACTGGATACAATCCAATCAGTTTTCCGATCACAGCAGATGCAAGCCCCATAGCTACTACAGAAGTCAAGCTAAGGAGAATGAACTGCCAAGTCATTGCTTTAGCCAGAGTTGAAAGGTCAATCAAGGAAAGACCAATACCAGCTAGGACTGCATGGGTAAGGTTGGTCATAATGACTTGGTTGAACATGACTACACAGTTTTCCAAAGGTTTTGGGACAGCATTGAAAGCTTTCAGGATAAAGACGATGATAATCATGAAGGCATAACTGTGGATTTTTGGAACAAAGGCATTGCAGATGACCCCGAGAAGAAAAATACTAAAGGCAAACATCATTCCAACTCCGATTTGGGTCGGATCAAGGGTGAGTTTTTCTTTTTTCAATTCATCTTTATTGACGGGAATCAAGACACCGTGACCATTGTAAGGACTGTCTGCAAAGATTTTGACGATCAAAACAGCACCAATGATGGCAAGGATATTACCAAGTGTGGTAGCGGGTGCCAATTGAGAGAAGATAGCTGCTTGGCTTCCGTGGAGATTGGCAGCATAGATCTTTGAAAGAGGCAGGATTCCAGCTCCCATTCCTCCGACCATTTGTGGGAAGGAAACATAGAGAATCGAATGTCCAAATCCTTGTCCCAAAAGGCTTCCAACGATCCCAACAGAGAGAGCCCCAATGACCATGGTGACCAAGGAAACAGGAATAAAGCGAGCAGAAGCTTTTACCAAGAGATTGCGATTCATCCCTAGAATAGCCCCACAAATCAAGGCTGCGATATAAAAATCCAGAAAGCCAAAGGAATCTCCCAAAAAGCCCTTGGTGGCTGTGATGATGTTTGCCGGAATAACATGGAAGGTCGCTAGAAGAGTAGCTCCTAGTAAGGTGAAGACAGATCCCCCACCTAGGTAAGAATTCATGATTGGAAGTTTCTCACCGATAAAGTAGAGAAGATGCCCCATGACGACCAAAAGGAGGGTTAATCCAAGCATATTGAGTGGGAGTTTCCCCATAGCAATCGTCACCGCAAGAACGATGACGATGAATGCATATAGAGGAAGACTGACACCGGAAATGTTGATTTCATTCAATTTTTTCATGGTTGTTCAGTCAGCTCCTTATTAGTATTTAGGATGCCATTTAAGGTCACGTACAGCTTTTGCCATATCTGTTTCTTTAGCTTGTGCAAGCCCTTGTTCTTGAGCTTTCTTGGCAACAGCTTCAGCTACCTTGATAGACACGTCAGCTACATATTGGAATGGCGGAAGGACTGGCGCACCTGATTGACCTGGATTGACAATACCGGACAATGAGTGAGCAGCTGCCCCAATCATTTCATCTGTCAACAATTTGGCTTCAGAGGCCAACATACCAAGACCAAGTCCTGGGTAGATCAAAGCGTTATTGGCTTGACCAATTTCATAGTCCACACCTTTGTAGCTAATGGTTCCTGAAGGGACACCGGTAGCGACAAAGGCTTTACCGTCTGACCATTCGATGACTTGTTGGGCTGTTGCTTCCAATTTCTTGGTTGGGTTAGAAATTGGGAAGATAACTGGGCGTTCAGTGTTTTCACACATGGCTTCAACCACTTCCTTAGTGAAGGCACCTGGGTTTGTAGAAGTTCCGACCAAGATCGTTGGTTTTACTGTTTTGATCACTTCAAGAAGATTGGTCATATCGCCTTTACCTTCGAAGTCAGAACGTTTTTTAGCAAATGGTTTTTGAGCTGGTGTCAAATCTTCCATATCGTCAAACAAAAGACCTTGTTTATCGATCATGAAGAAACGTTTGTAAGCTTCTTCTGGAGAAAGACCTTCAGCAACCATTTCAGCGTGAACACGGTCTGCAATACCAGCACCAGCAGAACCACCACCATAGCAAAGGTAAACTTGGTCTGTCAATTTTTCACCAGTGATATCCATTGCTCCAAAGATACCGCCCAAGACAACGATCCCAGTTCCTTGAATATCATCGTTGAAAGTTGGGATTTCTTTCTTGTAACGGTTCAAGATATCAGCCGCATTTGAACGACCGAAGTCTTCCCAGTGAAGGTACAATTTAGGGAAAAGTTTTCCAGCTGTTTGAACGAATTGATCGATAAAGGCATCGTATTTTTCACCACGAACACGTTCATGACGATTCCCAAGATACATTGGATTGTTCAACAATTCTTCACGGTTGGTACCAGCATCGATGACAAGAGGCATAACGCAAGCTGGATCAATGCCTGCAGCAGCCGTGTAGACCATCAATTTCCCGACAGAGATGTCGACCCCTTGGACACCCCAGTCACCGATACCAAGGATTCCTTCTGCATCAGTTGCAACGATCAAGCGGATATCGCGATCGCCAGCCGCATTTTTCAACGTTTCTTCGATATTTTCTGGGTGGTTAATATCAAGGTAAGCGGCATATTGTGGGTCTACAAAGAGTTCAGAATATTGTTCAATGGTGTCTGCGATCACTGGATCGTAGACGATTGGGTTGAACTCAACGATGTGTTGGTTAAAGAGGTAGTAGAAAAGAGTACGGTTTGTATTGAAAATTTCCATCAAGAAAAGACGTTTTTCAAGGTCTGATGGTTTGCGCAAGAAATGTTGATAAGCTTGTTCAGCTTGTTCTTCGATGGTTTGAACATATGGAGGAAGAAGACCAATCAGGCCAAGTTCTTTACGTTCTTCCATTGTGAAAGCAGTTCCTTTATTTAAGAAAGGATTGTTTAAAATTTCATGTGATTTCATTGCGAAATACTCCTCATAAATAATTTATCTGTAAGATTTTTTCTCACGCAAGCCATTATAGTCTTCGGTAATTCTTATAGTCAACTTCCCTTGTCCTTATAAAAAAATTTTATAAGTAAGAGTTTTGTGTTAGAATGAAGGAAATGGAAATTGTAGAAATAGAGGGATAGAGATGAATATCCGAGACTTGGAATATTTTTATCAACTGTCAAAACTAAAGTCTTATACTGATGTGGCACATTATTTTCAAGTGAGTCAACCGACTGTGACCTATGCCATCAAGCGTTTAGAGGACCACTATGCTTGCCAGTTGGTAGAAAAATCGTCTTCTAATCGTGTCTTGCACCTAACTCAGCCGGGGAAGGTTTTAGCCAATCACGCGCGAGAGGTTTTAATCGAAATCGAAAAGACAGAAAAAGCTGTTGAACGAAGTAAAAAGAATCTGTTGCGCATTGGACTACCGCCTTTGATCACTAGCGATATCATGAAAAAATTTGGGACGCATGATGAAGAGCTTGAGATTTTTCGTCAATCGCAATTGGTGCAATTAGGTTCCAGGGATTTGATGCGTTTGTTGGTGCGTGGAGATTTAGATTTTAGTCTGTTGGGAAGCTTAGAGCCCATTTCACACGCGCATTTGACCAGTCAGCTCTTGTATAAAAAAGAATTTTTTGTGATTGTTTCAAAGGATCATCCACTAGCAGATCGCAAGGAAATTTCTTTTAAAGAGGTGTTAGAGGAGACCTTCATTCTGTTAGATGAGCATCATGTCCACATGACGGCTTTTAAACGCTTGAATGCTCGCTTTGATGATTTAGCCCAGTCTACTGTTGTCTTGACCGATTCCAACTTGGTTTTGAGTTTCATCGAAGAAAATTTAGGGATTGGCCTCATGACCGATCTGACTCTTTTTCCAGAATATCCAAATCTTGTCAAAATTCCGCTGGTTGAAGAGGAAAAAACAGTCTTCTATATTAGTTATGCATATCCAAATGAAGGGGAACCCCAAGCGCTTCTTAGCTCCTTTATTGAACGATTAGAGAAGTGTGAAAAATAAGGAAGCTGGTTTAAAATAGATCAGTAGAAAGTGTCTTGAATAAAATGAGGCTTGGAGAGAAAGGAAATTCATGATTTCGCTTTATCTGCCAGCCTTTTTTGGCGTTTTTTGGTATAATTAAACTTGATCATATTCTGCAGAAAGGAGTTCCTATGTCCAACTATTTATCCGTATCAAGTTTGACCAAATATTTGAAATTAAAATTTGATAAGGATCCCTATTTGGAAAGGGTTTATCTGACAGGGCAGGTCTCCAATTTCCGAAAACGTCCCAACCACCAGTATTTTTCATTAAAGGATGAAAAAGCGGTCATTCAAGCGACTGTCTGGGCTGGGATCTATAAGAGTTTTGGTTTTGAGCTAGAAGAAGGCATGAAAATCAATGTCATTGGTCGGATCCAACTTTATGAGCCAAGTGGGAGTTATTCCATTGTCATCGAAAAGGCGGAGCCAGATGGGGTAGGGGCCTTGGCCATCCAATTTGAGCAACTCAAGAAAAAGTTGACCGAAGAAGGGCTTTTTCAGGATCGGTGGAAGCAAGCTCTGCCACAATTTCCAAGAAAGATCGGGGTCATCACCAGTCAAAGCGGGGCCGTGATTCGCGATATTATCACAACGGTGAGCCGACGCTTCCCTGGTGTTGAGATTGTGCTCTACCCGACCAAGGTTCAGGGTGAAGGTGCATCTAGTGAGGTGGTTGCTAATATTCAAAGGGCTAACCAACGGGATGATTTGGATGTCTTGATTATCGGTCGTGGGGGTGGTTCAATTGAAGATCTCTGGGCCTTTAATGAAGAAGCAGTGGTGCGAGCCATTTTTGAATCGCGGATTTCGATTATCTCCAGTGTTGGACATGAGACAGATACGACTCTAGCCGATTTTGTAGCAGACCGACGAGCCGCTACTCCGACAGCCGCTGCTGAATTGGCCACTCCAGTAACGAAGTTGGATCTCTTGTCCCATTTACAAAAGCAGGAAAATCGCATGGCAACAGCGATGTCCAATCGCTTGGCCTATAATCGTGAACGCTTGGCAAAATTAAGTCAATCGGTTATTTTTAGACAGCCTGAAAGACTCTATGATGGCTACCTGCAAAAGATTGACCAGTTGCAATTGCGATTGAAACAAGGGATGCGCGATGCTTATGGACAAGGGGCCAATCAGCTGCAAGGTCTGCGTCATCGCTTAGAAGCTACGTCTCCTTTGCATCGCATCGAGCGCTACCAAGACCGCCTGCTCCAAGATAAGAGAATCTTAACCAACCGAATGGAACAAGTCCTAAAAGAGCAAAAGATCAAGGTACAAGGCTTATCAGAAGCCCTCTTGATGCTTGATACCAGTCGGATTATTGCGCGTGGCTATGCCATGGTTAAGGAAGGGGATCAGGTACTAGATTCGGTTGCAAAAGTAACAGAAGGGGACCCGCTGTCACTCATCATGAGAGATGGCCAGTTAGAAGTAGAGGTAAAACATGTCGAAAGAAAAGAAATTTGAAGAAAATTTAGCAGATTTGGAAGCCATCGTCCAAAAATTGGAGAGTGGAGATGTGGCTCTTGAAGAAGCCATTACAGAATTCCAAAAAGGAATGAAGTTGTCAAAAGAATTGCAAGATACCTTGGATCAAGCAGAGAAAACCTTGGTCAAGGTCATGCAAGCAGATGGTACTGAAGCGGATCTAGCATGAGACAAGAAGAAAAACGAAATAGAGTAGAGCAAGCGGTTCGCTCTTTTTATGAGAAGAAAGCCGTTGCCCCCCATTTAGTGGAGTCGGTCCTTTATTCGATCCAGGCAGGTGGAAAACGCCTGCGCCCCTTGCTCCTTCTAGAATTGTTAGAGGCCTTTGGACAGGAATTGACAGAGGCTCATTTTCAAGTGGCAGGGGCTTTGGAGATGATCCACACAGGAAGCCTTATTCACGATGATCTGCCAGCCATGGACAATGACGATTACCGTCGGGGGCAATTGACCAATCACAAGAAATTCGGAGAAGACCTGGCGATTTTAGCAGGGGATGCGCTTTTTCTCGATCCCTTTGGGATGATAGCTGCGAGTGCCCTTCCTGGTGCGGTCAAGGTCTCCTTGATTCTTGAATTGTCAGATGCTTCCGGTAGTCGTGGAATGGTAGCTGGTCAAGTCCTTGATATGGAAGGAGAGCACAAACAGCTCACGCTAGCAGAATTGCAGACCATTCATGCCAATAAGACAGGACGCCTCCTTGCCTATCCTTTCATCGCAGCAGGTTTGATTTTAGAGTTGCAAGCAGACATTGGTCAGCTCTTAGAAAAAATCGGGAAAAAATTAGGCCTGGCTTTTCAAGTGCGGGATGATATTTTGGATTTGGTAGCTGATTTTGAAGCTTTGGGGAAGACCCCTCAAAAGGACTTAGTAGCTGAAAAATCGACCTATCCAGCCCTGTTGGGATTGGAAGAATCAAAAGCTTTGCTGACAAGTGAATTAGACGCTTGCGAGGACTTGTTGGATCAGATTACAGCTGCTTGTGACTTTGATCCGCGAGCGATCAAGAAATTAATAGAAGGATTACGAATAGATGGCTAAGGAAAGAGTGGATGTATTAGCCTATAAACAAGGCCTATTTGATACCCGCGAACAAGCCAAAAGAGGGGTGATGGCAGGTCTTGTCGTTGCCGTTATCAATGGTGAGCGCTTCGATAAACCGGGTGAAAAAATTGATGAAGCAACCGAGTTGAAATTAAAGGGCGAAAAGCTCAAATATGTCAGCCGGGGCGGTCTTAAATTAGAAAAAGCCCTGAACCAATTTGGTTTATCTGTAGAGGGGAAAATTGCGATTGATATCGGAGCTTCTACAGGTGGCTTTACAGATGTCATGCTGCAAAATGGAGCCAGCCAGGTCTTTTCGGTGGATGTCGGGACCAATCAGTTGGCCTGGAAATTGCGCAATGATCCTCGGGTGGTCTCGATGGAGCAGTTCAATTTCCGCTATGCCGAGCCAGATGATTTTGAAGCGACACCGAGCTTTGCGAGTATCGATGTCAGCTTTATTTCCTTGGACTTGATTCTGCCAGCCCTTCACCGGATTTTGGCAGATAATGGACAAGTCGTGGCTTTGGTCAAACCTCAGTTTGAGGCAGGACGCGAACAGATCGGGAAAAATGGGATCATTAAGGATCCTAAGATTCATTTAGCCGTTCTTGAAAAGGTCGCTGCTTTTGCAGGGACACATGGCTTTGCGGTAATGGGAGTAGATTATTCCCCTATCCAAGGAGGCCATGGCAACATCGAATTTTTGATGTATCTAGAAAAAAAAGAAGAGAAAACAAAGCCGACTACAGAGCAGCTGGAGGCTGTTGTGGAGCTGGCACACAAGGAATTTAAACATGAAGAGTAAGAATATTAGATTAGAAAAAATTCGCCGCTTCATTCGCGATCATGAAGTGGGGACGCAAGAAGAGATCGTCGAACATTTGAAAGAAGAAGGCATCTCAGCAACCCAAGCGACAGTATCACGGGATATCAAAGAATTGGGCATCGTAAAACGCCCTCTGAAAGACATGACCTATGTCTATGAATTGCCACGTAAGCACCACCAAGGGATCGGGATGATCGAAAGCAATATTTTGTCTCATCGTCGCATGGGAGAATATGTCAATTTCACCATGGTTCCAGGGACAGCTCCTTTAGTTAAACGGCGCTTGCGGGAGATTTATAAGGAGCATATCTTTAGTATTGTTGCAGATGATGATACGATCTTACTGATCGCCTATTCAGCTCCAGAAGCAGAGAATATCCTCAAATCAATCTTTGGGTGGTAAGAGGCTATGCTATTAGAAATTTCGATTAAGAACTTTGCCATTATCGAAGAGATTTCCTTAAATTTTGAAAAGGGAATGACGGTACTGACAGGGGAAACAGGTGCAGGGAAATCCATCATTATCGATGCTATGAACATGATGCTGGGAAGCCGCGCAACGACTGATGTCATCCGACATGGAGCCCCAAAAGCGGAAATCGAAGGTCTCTTTACCGTTGAGAGCAATCGCCATCTGACGGCTCTCTTTGAAGAGCAAGGACTAGAGTGGACCGATGAATTGATCATTCGCCGAGAGATCTTGCAAAATGGACGAAGTGTCAGCCGGATCAATGGTCAGATGGTGAATTTGTCTGTCTTAAAGGCAGTCGGTCAACATCTGGTGGACATCCATGGCCAGCATGATCAGGAAGAACTCATGCGGCCCCAATTGCATATCGCTATGTTGGATGAATTTGGGGATGCAGCCTTTTTCCAAACCAAAGATGCTTATCGTCAGACCTTTGAAGATTACAAACGCCTGCGCAAACAAGTGGTGGAACTCCAGCGCAACCAGCAGGAAAACAAGGCCCGTATCGAGATGTTGGAGTTTCAAATTGCAGAGATTGAGGCAGCTGCCTTGGAAGTAGATGAGGACCTGCATCTGGAGCAAGAACGCCAACGCCTGCTCAATCACAAGATGATTGCTGATACCCTAACCAATGCCTATACCATGCTGGATGCAGAAGAGTTTTCGAGCCTCTCCAATGTTCGCTCAGCCATGAATGATCTGGAAAGCATTGAAGAATATGATCCGACCTACAAAGAGCTCTCAAGCCAGTTATCGGAAACCTTCTATGCCCTTGAGGATATTACCAAGCGCTTAGAAGATGTGGTCGATGGTCTGGAGTTTGATGGCAATCGCCTCATGCAGGTGGAATCGCGTTTGGATTTGATCCACTCCATCACGCGCAAGTATGGTGGCCAAGTCAAGGACGTCTTAGAATACCTGGCGCAAATCACCAAAGAATATAGCCTCCTCACCGGAAGTGACCTCTCGTCTGAGGATTTGGAAAAAGAACTCAAACGTTTGGAAAAGAGTTTGGTCACCTTGGCTCAAGATTTGAGTGATCAGCGGCATACTCTGGCCCAAGCTTTGGAAAATGAAATCCAGCAAGAATTGGCAGATCTCTACATGGACAAGGCGCGTTTTCAAGTGCGTTTTAGTAAGGCTAAGTTTAATCGTGAGGGAAATGAAGCTGTCGAATTTTACATTTCGACCAACCCAGGTGAGGACTTTAAACCTCTTGTCAAGGTAGCATCCGGCGGAGAATTGTCACGCTTGATGTTGGCCATTAAGTCGGCTTTTTCTCGAAAAGAAGGAAAAACCAGTATCGTCTTTGACGAGGTGGATACAGGGGTCTCTGGGCGCGTGGCTCAAGCCATTGCAGCGAAAATTCATAAGATTGGTCAAAATGGCCAAGTGCTTGCCATTTCTCACCTGCCTCAAGTCATCGCTGCAGCAGATTATCAATTCTATATTGAGAAAATCAGTGATGAACACTCAACTGTATCTACTGTGCGTTTGCTCAATAGAGAAGAACGAATTGAAGAAATTGCCAAGATGCTGGCAGGAGAGGATCTAACGGAAGCTGCCCGTCAACAAGCAGAGCAACTTCTCAAGCGTTAAGAGAAAGAAGGTTTGAAACAATGTCAACATACTTTGTAGTCGGAGATATTCACGGAAAAGCACAAATGCTAGAAGAGCTCATGACAGAATGGGATGGAAAAGCTCAATTGGTCTTTTTAGGGGATTTGATAGATCGAGGCGAAAACAGCAAACGATCAATTGAAATCGTAAAGGACTACGTAGACCATCACGGAGCTGTTTGCCTTTCCGGAAACCACGAGTACATGTTTTTAGCTTGGTTGGACAATCCAGAAGAACGTTATGACCACTACCGAAGAAATGGTGGCGATACGACCATTAATTCTCTATTGGGACGCCCGCTCGATGCTCCTGTAGATGGGGTTGCAGATGCGCAAGCAGTAGAGAGCACTGTTCCTGAATTGGTGGCCTTCATCCGCAGTTTACCCTTTGACTATGAGACAGAGAGCTATTATTTTGTCCACGCCGGTGTGGATCTAACCCTTGAAAATTGGCGGGAAACCAGTGACTACCAAAAGGTCTGGATCCGAAAACCATTCCATGAAGCGGAGAATCATACAGGCAAATGGATCGTCTTTGGCCATACGCCGGTTTATGGACTGCTCAATGAGCCAGTCGGTACTGAAAATCTTTGGATTTCAGATCAAAAAATGGGTGTCGATGGGGGCGCTGTCTATGGGGGAGTCCTCCATGGATTGCTCTTGGATGATCAAGGCATCGTCCATGACCATGTCCTTCATAATACAGGTTTTTCTGCTGCAGACGACTGAGGAAGCAGGAATGGATATCTTTCACTGCAAAACTCTGTGTTTTTTGATATAATGAAAGCAGAACATTCTTAGGAAGAGTATAGAAATATATGGCAAATATTAAAATAGTTACAGACTCATCTATTACAATTGAGCCTGAAGTGGTTGAAGAATATGGCATTACCATTGTGCCACTTTCTGTTATGGTGGATGGAGTCCTTTATTCTGACAGTGAGTTGGGCGAAGGGGACTTCTTGCGCTTAATGCAGTCTAGCAAAAATCTTCCAAAGACCAGCCAACCACCCGTTGGAGTCTTTGCAGAGGTCTATGAAAAGTTAGCAGCAGACGGAGCTCATATCGTTTCGATTCATATGTCTCATGCCTTGTCAGGAACCGTAGAGGCAGCTCGCCAAGGGGCAACCTTATCAGGGGCAGAAGTAACTGTGATTGATAGTGGCTTTACAGACCAGGCGATGAAGTTCCAAGTGGTTGAGGCAGCTAAGTTGGCTAAAGAAGGAGCAGATCTAGACACCGTTTTAGCTCGTATTGAAGAAGTCAAAGAAAAGACAGAGTTGTATATCGGCGTATCTACCTTGGAAAATCTAGTTAAAGGTGGTCGGATTGGCCGTGTTACCGGACTTTTGAGCTCGCTTCTTAACATCCGTGTGGTGATGCAAATGAAGGACCATCAGTTGGAACCAATCGTCAAGGGACGTGGAAACAAGACCTTCAAGAAATGGTTGGATGAATTGGTAGAGAAACTTTCCCATAGTAAGGTAGCTGAGATCGGTATTTCTTACGCAGGGACACCAGAGTGGGCCAATGAAATGAAGGCTCAGTTGCAATCGCTCGTTGAAAAAGCAATCCCTGTTCTCGAAACTGGATCGATTATTCAAACCCATACAGGTGAGAATGCATTTGCAGTTTTGGTACGCTACGAATAAGCTGAATAAATGTTTGAAAAAACAGGTTTAGTACTTGACCTAAAGGCTTTTTTTAGATATTATAGTACTGTTAAGGCGTAAAGCCTAAAAAAATTTGGAGGATTTGTTAAATGGCTAACAAACAAGATTTGATCGCAAAAGTGGCAGAAGCTACAGAATTGACTAAAAAAGATTCAGCAGCAGCTGTTGACGCTGTATTCGCAGCAGTTTCAGAATACCTTTCAAAAGGTGAAAAAGTTCAATTGATCGGTTTCGGTAACTTCGAAGTTCGTGAACGTGCAGCTCGTAAAGGTCGCAACCCACAAACTGGTAAAGAAATCAAAATCGCAGCTTCTAAAGTTCCAGCATTCAAAGCTGGTAAAGCTCTTAAAGAAGCAGTTAAATAATTGCATTTTGAAAAGCCATCCTAGATTTCTAGGGTGGTTTTTTTGTTGGACAGCTCTATAGGATAAGGGTATAATAGGAAAAAAGAAAGAGAGAAAAGACCATGCGATTCATTTTAGGACTCTTTGCCTTGTTGTTTATCCGACCTATTTTGTATCTGCTGAAAGGGCTGTGGTTTGTACTGGAATTTTGCTTTATGATCCTCGTGGTCAAAATGATCTTAGGAACCGTGCGCTGGATGACCAGTTGGATCGGCTGAGAGTAGATGAATCTATTTCAGGCTCGTGAATCAATGTCCACTGGACATAACCTCGCTTTTCCGTTTTCAAGCTCGTGAATCAATGTCCACTGGACATTTTTTTTAATTAAAAGCATTCTAAATAGTGATTTATTTTGAAACATGCTATAATAGGGGTAACGAATCGATTAAATCAAATTGGAAAGGGGGGATCATAGTGAACACATTGCATCGTCATGAAGAAGAGCGCGTGGAAGAAGTTTTGCAAAGTTTGCGTGCTAAGGGCATTCGGATTACCGATACTCGCAGAGCAGTTCTTTCCTATTTAGTGGCGAGTCATGAACATCCAAGCGCTGAGAAGATCTATCGCGATTTATTGCCTCAGTTTCCAAGCATGAGTCTAGCAACTGTCTACAACAATATCAAGGTTTTAATTGATGAGGGGGTTGTCTCTGAGATCAAGGTTCGCAATGATACCACGACCTATTTTGATTTCATGGGGCATGACCATTTGAATGTGGTGTGTGAAAAATGTGGCCGTATCGCAGATGTGGACATTGAAGTCCCAGATCTTCGCGAAGAAGCAGCGAGTCAAAGTGGCTACCAGATCACCAAGACCCAAATGACTGTCTATGGTATTTGCCCAGACTGTCAAAAACAATGATGAAGATATTCCAAGAGAGCCGTCAGGCTCTTTTTTGTGAGAAATTGCACTTTTTCTATGGTCGCCACTAGATTTTTCACTGAAAATCTAGTAGAATAGAATAGATAAACGGGGGGAACCTCGGAGAATAAAAAGGAGATCCATCTAATGGTAAAATTGGTTTTTGCTCGCCACGGTGAGTCTGAATGGAACAAAGCTAACCTTTTCACTGGTTGGGCTGATGTTGATTTGTCTGAAAAAGGTACACAACAAGCGATCGACGCTGGTAAATTGATCAAAGAAGCTGGTATCGAATTTGACCAAGCATACACTTCAGTATTGAAACGTGCGATCAAAACAACAAACCTTGCGCTTGAAGCTTCTGACCAATTGTGGGTTCCAGTTGAAAAATCATGGCGCTTGAACGAACGTCACTACGGTGGTTTGACTGGTAAAAACAAAGCAGAAGCTGCTGAACAATTTGGTGATGAACAAGTTCACATCTGGCGTCGTTCTTACGATGTATTGCCTCCTGCAATGGACCGTGATGATGAACACTCAGCACACACTGACCGTCGTTACGCTTCACTTGATGATTCAGTGATTCCAGATGCTGAAAACTTGAAAGTTACTTTGGAACGTGCCCTTCCATTCTGGGAAGATAAAATCGCTCCAGCTCTTAAAGATGGTAAAAACGTATTCGTAGGAGCACACGGTAACTCAATCCGTGCTCTTGTTAAACACATCAAACAATTGTCAGACGACGAAATCATGGATGTGGAAATCCCTAACTTCCCACCATTGGTATTCGAATTTGACGAAAAATTGAACGTTGTAAAAGAATACTATCTTGGAAAGTAAGATAGCGTGATTTGTTATCAATCATAGAAAGCTGACTTCGGTCAGCTTTTTTGTTTGTCTGTCGCAGACCTAGCTGGTTTTGGGTTTTCAGGGTCTCATAAAAATGTTATAATAGAGTGTTACTAAATTGGGTTCCATTAGCCCTGAAAGGAAAAGAAACATGACAAAATCATTCTACATCACAACCCCTATCTATTACCCATCTGGTAAATTGCATATTGGTTCAGCATACACAACGATCGCCTGTGACGTCTTGGCGCGTTACAAACGCATGATGAACTACGATGTTTTCTACCTGACTGGTCTTGATGAGCACGGTCAAAAGATCCAGCAGAAAGCAGAAGAAGCTGGGATCACGCCGCAAGCTTATGTAGATGGGATGGCCGTTGGAGTGAAAGAACTCTGGCAATTACTCGATATCTCATATGATAAATTCATCCGTACGACAGACGATTACCATGAAAAAGTGGTGGCCCAAGTCTTTGAACGCTTGCTTGCGCAAGACGACATCTACCTTGGTGAATACTCTGGTTGGTATTCAGTATCTGATGAAGAGTTCTTTACAGAAAGCCAATTGGCTGAGGTCTACCGTGATGAGAATGGTAAGGTCATCGGTGGGGTAGCCCCATCAGGCCACGAAGTAGAATGGGTTTCTGAAGAGTCCTATTTCCTCCGCCTCAGCAAATACCAAGACCGTTTGGTTGAGTTTTTCAAATCCCAACCAGACTTCATCACGCCAGATGGTCGTCTTAATGAAATGTTGAAAAACTTCATCGAGCCAGGTTTGGAAGACTTGGCGGTATCTCGAACCACCTTTACCTGGGGTGTGCCAGTCCCATCTAATCCAAAACACGTGGTCTATGTATGGATCGATGCCCTTCTTAACTATGTGACCGCTCTTGGTTACGGTCAAGAAGATCATGAAAACTTTGACAAATTCTGGAACGGAACCGTCTTCCACATGGTTGGAAAAGACATTCTTCGTTTCCACTCCATCTACTGGCCAATCCTTCTCATGATGTTGGATATCAAATTGCCAGAACGTTTGATTGCCCATGGTTGGTTTGTCATGAAAGATGGCAAGATGTCTAAGTCTAAAGGAAATGTCATCTACCCAGAAATGTTGGTAGAACGCTTTGGCTTGGATCCGCTTCGCTACTACCTTATGCGCAGTTTGCCAGTTGGTTCAGATGGTACCTTCACACCAGAAGACTACGTAGCCCGCATCAACTATGAATTGGCTAATGACCTTGGAAACCTCCTCAACCGGACGGTAGCCATGATCAATAAATACTTTGGTGGTCAAGTTCCGGCTTATGTCGAAAATGTCACAGCATTTGATGCAGATTTGGCCAAGGTGGTTGAAGAAAACATCGCTGAATACCACAAGCAAATGAACGCGGTTGATTATCCACGCGCTTTAGAAGCCGTATGGAACATCATCTCTCGGACCAACAAGTACATCGATGAGACTGCTCCTTGGGTCCTCGCTAAAGAAGATGGTGACAAGGAACAATTGGCAGCGGTCATGGCTCACTTGGCAGCTAGCCTTCGTGTTGTGGCTCACTTGATCCAACCATTCATGATGAACACCTCAAATGCCATCATGGAACAACTAGGCTTGGACTTGGACTTCGATCTTGAAAACTTGACCTTAGCAGGATTCCCTGAAAATATCACAGTAGTTGCCAAAGGAACTCCAATCTTCCCACGTCTCGACATGGAAGAAGAAATTGCCTACATTCAATCTCAAATGACTGCTGGTAAACCACAAGAAAAAGAATGGATTCCAGAAGAAGTGGAACTCAAGTCTGAAAAAGATGAGATCAAGTTTGAAGAATTTGACAAGGTTGAAATCCGTGTAGCAGAAGTCAAAGAAGTGGAACGCGTCGAAGGCTCAGATAAATTGCTTCGCTTCCGCCTAGATGCAGGAGATGGCGAAGACCGTCAAATCCTTTCTGGTATCGCGAAATTCTATCCAAATGAACAAGAATTGGTCGGCAAGAAACTCCAAATCGTAGCCAACCTTAAACCACGTAAGATGATGAAGAAATATGTCAGCCAAGGCATGATTCTTTCCGCAGAATACGGAGATCAATTAACAGTCTTAACTGTTGATCCATCTGTACCAAATGGAAGTATCATCGGCTAAACATAGATAAATAAGCACTCCCGCGGGAGTGCTTTTCTTGTGTCGATATAGTTCCCATCATTGAGTTTTACAAGGATGGTAGATGAGTCCTATTAGTAATGGGTGTTAACGGAGACTTCCGCAGTGAGAAAAGAGTCTGAAACATTTTTGTTTCAGACTCTCGGAAGATTTGAGACAGTGGGCTCAAATCTAAGGTATGGAATCCCAAAGGGATTCGCTACCGTCCGTCCTCACCCAAGGAAAGTCTCCGAATATAGTTCCTATTCATCTGGCCGGTATTCCAGGATATCTCCGGGCTGGCAGTCGAGTTCTTTGCAGATGGCTTCAAGGGTGGTGAAGCGGATGGCTTTGGCCTTGCCGGTTTTGAGGATGGAGAGGTTAGCAGTCGTGATGCCGATTTTGTCGGCTAGCTCGTTGGATTTCATTTTCCGCTTGGCCAGCATGACATCTAGATTGACGATAATCATGGCACCCTCCTTAAATGGTTAGCTCATTTTCTTCAGCAATCTCAATACCTCTCTCTAAAATCTTGCCAGAGACCCAGACGATTGGAACGGCAAGGAGAAGCCCTGTGTTAAAGGTAAATTGGAAGGTGAAGGGAAGGAGATAAGCATTGCCACTGGTTTCAAGTGTGCCAGACATAAAGGACAAGACCAAGAGAATCTTCCAAGCTCGATTGCAAAGATCAATGTTGGAGTGAGAAAAGATCTTTTCTTGGTAGAGATTTTGGAGGAAGCTGCGAATGGTGATGAGAAGGTAAATATAGATAGCGCTTGAGGCTAGTGGGAAGAGCAACTGCCAGAGAGGTTGCGGATGTTTGGGGAAGAGCTGGATGCCATTCACATCAAAGGACAAGCGTCCAGTTTGAATGAGATCTTTAAACACTCCCATCCGTGAAAGCAGGTGGACGACCAGTGCAGCCAGGGTCATAAAGCCACAGAAGTAAATGAAAGCCGTTAAGACTTCAATGACATTTTTTAAGGTTTTTGAGTTTTT
Source organism: Streptococcus parasanguinis (assembly GCF_001069785.1). GTDB lineage: Bacteria > Bacillota > Bacilli > Lactobacillales > Streptococcaceae > Streptococcus > Streptococcus parasanguinis_T. The sequence goes on along the minus strand of NZ_JVSR01000104.1, from coordinate 1,559 downwards.
CATCGCAAGCCTCCTTGAAGTTTATTTATTTTTCACTTATAGTATACTCCTTATAAAAAATTAGTCAATAAAAAAGTATCGAAAAACGATAAAAAAATAATGATAAACAAAATATTATTTTTGAGAAACAGGTATTTTCTACTCAAACTAGTCAGTTCAAACCTGGGAAACCACTACATAGAGGGGAATTTTACTATACTTTCGATTTAGGGTATACTAGTGTAAAGATCTTATTCCATGGAGGTAGTAAAATGAATCTTAAGTGGAAGAAAAAATACCTGGGGCCGATTTTGGGGCTGGTCGGAGCAGCTGTTCTGATCGGAGGAGTCTATCTCTACTCTAGTTCCAACATCCAACCAGACCATCAAAAGGAATTTAAGCAGACCAGCAAGAAGGTCACCAAGCCAAAGGAAAAAGCTATTGACTTGAGTGGTGACTATGTCTCTAATGAACGGGATGAAGCCAAAATCGAGAAAAAGGGCAAGGCCTGGAAGATCGATTACCAAACGGCTGACGGCAAGGTATCCGCTGAATTTAGTACGGATTGGAAGGTCGAAGGGTCTAACAAAGTTTCGACAGGCAAGATGAAAAAGTCCGATGGCAATACAGACTTTACAGTCACTGTTCGTGTCTTTAAATACAAGACAGATAAGAAGCCTTTGATCACGGTCACCATGTCTGACAAAATTCCCGACCACGAGATGGTCTTTGCCAATCGAGAGGATTTTTTCAAATCGACAGATCCAAATGATGTCGTCCTTGATGGCAATCTCTCACCGTTTGAAGGTGCTTATTCCAATGATACCTATGAAAAGGAAATCGCCGATTCCGGTTTTAAACTTTATGGCTATACTCCAGAAGAGTATTATCAAAACAAGACCAATGCCTTTCCAAGTATTGTAAATGGGGAGACTGGCTGGACTTTCTGGAGTGGAGGCACTCGGGCAAGTTACTTGTTCAATAAAGAAAAAGAGCCCAAGAAGCGAAAAGGCTATTATGAAGTTTATTTCACAGGGGCCAATGCGACTGCGATCCAAGGGCAAGAGCAAACCTTGTACTTGATCCCAGCAGGTGTGACAGGTCCTGATGGAGTAGCTTCCCAAGAACGTCGGATTCTCTTTGGGGATGCGGCCTTTCGGGATTATCATCTAGAGTGGTGGAAAGCTTACCCACAACCGAAAAAAGAGAAAGACTTGGATATTGCGGCCATTAACGGAGGCGATTTCTCAAGCTTAGCTGGAACCTGGCGCAATGGCAAGGGAGCTGAAATCGTCATCCAAGCAGACGGAAAAGTCAAGGGCCAAGGCAGCCTCAAGGCTGTTGCGGACTCGGATAAGAAGAGCAAGATCCCTTATGTTGAGATGAAGATGGGTGAGACTGGTGCTGCGATTGGACTTTTGAAAATCGGGTTCCAAAATCCAGATGGAGACCAGTCTGATACCAGCAAGCCACGTCTAGTGGTCACTCAATCTGCAGGCAACTATCCGGCTGATCAATATTTCTACCGTCAATAAAAGAGAGTGGGACAGAAATCGGTCATTCGTTAGAATTCGATTTCG
>NZ_JVSR01000103.1:0-898 GCF_001069785.1 Streptococcus parasanguinis | reverse complement strand
AACGCATGAGGGAGTCAAAGTCCCTTGCCTTACCGCTTGGCTATACCCCAATAATAATATTAATAAATAGGCGAGTGATGGGGATCGAACCCACGCATGCCAGAGCCACAATCTGGTGTGTTAACCACTTCACCACACCCGCCATAATTATTAACACGGGCAGTAGGAATTGAACCCACACTGAAGGTTTTGGAGACCTTAGTTCTACCTTTAAACTATGCCCGTAAAGGATGGAAGGGGAGGGATTCGAACCCCCGAACCCGAAGGAGCGGATTTACAGTCCGCCGCGTTTAGCCTCTTCGCTACCCTTCCTGATTATTGAATTGATGGCGCGAGACGGAATCGAACCGCCGACACATGGAGCTTCAATCCATTGCTCTACCAACTGAGCTACCGAGCCAAATTGCGGGAGCAGGATTTGAACCTACGACCTTCGGGTTATGAGCCCGACGAGCTACCGAGCTGCTCCATCCCGCGTTAATATTAAGGAGGATGTGGGATTCGAACCCACGCACGCTTTTACACGCCTGACGGTTTTCAAGACCGTTCCCTTCAGCCGGACTTGGGTAATCCTCCAAGATAACAATGGACCTTGTAGGACTTGAACCTACGACCACTCGGTTATGAGCCGAGAGCTCTAACCAGCTGAGCTAAAGGTCCAACAAGATCAACAATATAGCGGCGAAGGGGATCGAACCCCCGACCTCCCGGGTATGAACCGGACGCTCTAGCCAGCTGAGCTACACCGCCATAATATCGGGAAGACAGGATTCGAACCTGCGACACCTTGGTCCCAAACCAAGTACTCTACCAAGCTGAGCTACTTCCCGATCTAAAGCTACCGCTTTATGCACCCTAGAGGAGTCGAACCTCTAACCGCCTGATTCGTAGTCAGGTA
>NZ_JVSR01000102.1:0-33211 GCF_001069785.1 Streptococcus parasanguinis | reverse complement strand
TATTTTTAGTATTCTAAAAGAGATAAAGGAATTAAAGCAAATAAAAGGTAAATAAATAGATAGACGTAATCTAATTTGTATTGTCTTTATCTGGACTATACATCCGTATCTTGAACAGGTTACTAAAAAGGTGCTAAATTATGAAAAAAGTCCCATTGTTAGTATTTAAAAAAAGACAAGGTGTTTTATCCTTGTCTTTTTCGTTTTACGTTTTAGTACTGCTTTTGTTTCAATGTCAATAAATGTGTTCTTTTTGGAGTATTCTATATATTCGAGGTAACATTATCATGGTATAGATCAGGAGAGAAACACCTCCAAATATGAATATCAGACCTCCGTTTATGTCCTTTTGAAATAGATAAGTAAATACAATGGTACCTATCGGCATGATAGACGTATTTAGTGTGAACAGAGTACTCATTACTCTTCCTAAATAATTTGTTTCAATACTACTTTGAAGATAGGTCATGACGACAATATTTAGAATAACAAGAGTAAATGCTATAATTCCCATAAATAAACCGCCAACGGAAGAAATAATCACTTGGGTGTTAGTAGTTGAAAATGTAATACCCAAACCAACGATAGCGATGGTTAGAAGAAAAAGTGGAATGCGAATTCTATTAGAAAGAAGTGTATTATTTTCTTTTTTGTCTGGCAATAGTGACATAGACACACTGGCTAATAACATTCCAACTGCAGACATTGTTTCTAGGATACCTACTGTTGCATTATCTAATAAGAGTTGCTCTTTGACTACAAATGGCACTCCAATGCTAATGGAAGTATAGAAAAAATTCAGTACAACACTAACTAGAATAATATATTTTACAATCTGATTTTCTTTTAAAAATTGGATAATTTCTTTGAACCCCTGTTGATGCTTTTCATTCTGTTTAATCTTAGCTTCTTGCTCTTCATGTTCATAGAAGAATTTCATGGTAAGTAAGACACCTAAAGAAAGGATATTTGCAATGATTTCTATAAGAATAAAGCCTGAGAAGCCTAACCAATTATAAAGAATGACTCCAATAGCTGGGGAAAGCATGGTTGCGATAGCAATGGCGGTTTGTGTAACAGAACTTAATCGTTGAATTTTTTTATCGTTTACTAACTCGTGGATAGAGGCTGAATAACAAGTATCATTGATGTTGACTGTAATAGAGTGGAGTACGACAAACGGGATTACGAGGTATAATATAGTAGATGAATTCGTTAAAAAATAAAAAGCATAAAACAGAAGAAAGATTAAAAGCCTAAAGATAAAATTATAAATTAAGATCTTTTTATGACGGTATCTGTCTACTAAATTACCGATTGGAACTAAGAAAATTAAACTAACTAAAGGATAGATAATCATATTGATTCCAAAACTCATTGCCGATTTTGTTTGGTCCAGTAACATTAATCCTAAAGCAAAATTAAAAGCTTTTCCACTTAAAGAACTAATAAAACTACTAATAAAGTCTTTGATGATTTGTCTATTAGACATTTTATCACTTATTAAATTCTTAATATTAATCCCCTCCATTCGTTTCAACATTGCTTCGGTTATCTAATCCTATTCAATCAACCTGTGTTGTAAGGTAATTGGAATATTAGATAAACCATAATTTTTGTTAATTAAGATTTTATCAATTTTACTAATAAAAGTATAATAAAAAATGTAAAAAAAAATTGTATTTATGTTTACTAATTATATTTCTCTCTTGCTTTGATATTATCTAAATTGATAACTTCTTACGTACCTCTTCTAAAATAGGATATATTTTACAAGCGTTAAAGGATTTCAAAATGAAACAGATTGATTTATTTTGCTTTTTATAGGTTTTAAATTCACAATAGGTGCTAGTACTATTTATCATACCACTTGACACCGCTTTCAAACGGGAGTACAATGATATTGAGGAAAAGATGGCTTATCTCTTTTATTTAGGAGGTGGCAGATATGCAAATCTATTTTATTTATTCTATTTTCTTTCTATTATCACTTGTAGTTCTAGCTTATCTTATTAAGTTACTCATTGCTCGTTTAAAAAGAAACTAAGTAACATTTTGCCCAAATAGTAGTTATTTGGGCTTTTTGCTATACTTTAGCCTAGTGGATTAAATTTATAAAGATAGGATTTAGAATATTCTTATTGAGTGATTTTATTTTATGAAGGTTGTTTATAGGTAAGGGGGAAAATAGATGGTTTCTAAAATTGATGTGGCTTGGGACTTGTTTCTGGAAGGAAAAATATCAGAAGCAAAAAAATTGGTTGAACAAGATTTTTCTATTGATGCCTGTACAGATTTTAGCCTTTTAAATCTGATGGGATATTTATTGTTAGCAGAAAAAGACTATGTTTCATGTACACATATTTTTGAGAAATACATTTTATTAGCTCAACTAAATGAAGATAAAGAAAATGAACATATTGGATTACATCAATTAGCGATGATCTACAGGGAACAGGGGAATTTCCATAAGGCTTTAAAACTCATTAAAGATGAAGAGAAGATAATTGAAGAGCATTTTCCAAATGATAATCTAAAGAAAGCTGTGAATAACTACGAACAAGGCTATGTGAGATTTAAATTAAACAACCTTGATGAAGCTCTTACATTCATGAATCTATCACTGGAACAATCTTTAGAAACTGATGATGTGATTTCTCAAGCTTGTAGCTATAGAGGGTTAGGTGAAATCTATTTAGCTTTGGAAGATACGGAATTATCCAATAGACATTTCAAACGAGCTATAGAACTTTTCGAAAGTGTTGGAGAGTTTGAAGGGATAAAGGAAATTGAGGAATTGATTCACGAATGATTTTACATTTAGTTTTTGTTATTAGTTTGCCTAAATAAAAAGTTTTAATATGCTATAAATTATGTATTTGATTAAGGGGAATAAGATGAGAGGTTGTGATAGAAATGGAATTTCTATTTATTTTAATTATTTTTATACCTTATTTCTTTTATTTAGAATGGAAGGATAAGCCTAAACAAAAAAATATGTCCTTTTGCTATCTTTATAAGTTTTATATGATTTACTTGTGGTTTATCCTCATAATTTCCATAATGGCTATCGGTATTTTTTCCCTTGGAGTACTAGCTGTTAGAGGCGAAAAACTTACGTCTGGTTTCTTTGTTTTATCTTTTTTAGGTATAGTTCTATTTAGTTTCTATATTTTTAGTATTCTAAAAGAGATAAAGGAATTAAAGCAAATAAAAGGTATGTAAATATTAACTAAGAGAACTAGCTAACTAGCTTAAGTAAAATATAACACGGCCATGATTCATGAGCCGTGTTTTTGTATGAATGTACAATTGAAAAATTTTTAGTTTTCACTTAAATAAAGTACATAATTGACAATGATTAGCTCAAAAACATTTTTGGGTTACTAGAAATCGTAGAAGTTCCGTGACTAATTCTTGAGCCTAGGGCACTTTTTTCACAGCGGAAAGTCTCTACAGAAAATAAATGGGAAATGTTATATAAATAGGAGTTTATCCACCATCTAAAGTAACTCGTGAATGCGAATTTTTGTAAATTTAAAGTTAACAAGTGATGGAATATCTAAATATAATGAATTGATTTTTGAAGAAGGAAGGAGTAAAATAAAGTTAATATAATGACCGATTAGAGATAAATAAAACAAGACAAAAAAAGGCACCGAATCGGTGCACACTTTTTCAAGTCGGATACGGACAAAGCCTTATTTTAACTTGCTGTGTTGTTTCGAATGGTCACAAAACTTATTTTTTGTATGATATAATAGAATATTTTAAAAATGAAGGGATTTTCTATGGAGAGTGATGTGTTTTTTGATTATTATTTAAAATCACTTAGGTTTTATTTTGGTGATAGGTGTAAGGATATTGGATTTATAAAGTTTTTGAAAGATGAAAATAATAGTTTTATTACAATAGAGGATTATGTTTTAGAATCATTAGTAGTTTTGACAAATATTTTGAGTAAGGAGAGGATTGTGTTTTCTTGTGGATTTATTCATAGCAAGGGGGTAGTTACTGGAGTAGAAGTATGTATGAATATATTAGAGTTAGAAAAATTAAATAATTTGTATAAGATTTAGTTTTGAAGAATATTAAAAAACATAAGGGAAACTGTCTATGTGGGATGTGTGGAGTTGATAGTATCAATGTTTCTAGTTATAGAGCTTTGTTGTTTCGAACAGTCCCAAAACAAGAAAAACAAAAAAATGATGGTCTAGGAGCTCGATACATTGAGCTTCTTTTTCTTGAGAAATTCAAATCATAATTTTACAGACTTTTAGGTCATTAATTGATTCTCCCCTCCGCTTTTTCTTTGACTCTCCTTTCTTATTTTTCTAAAATAGTAGGTGTGTGAAGGGAGATTGATATGAAAAAAGGTTTGGTAATTGTGCTTTCTGCTTTGGTCTTGGCTTCGTGTGGTCGTCCTCAGAGGACGGTGTCGCCTAAGAGTTCGGATACCAAGCAGACCAGCACTTCGGAAAAGAAACAGTCTGGTATGGATTTGAAAGCCATCAAGGCTAAGGACTACTCGAGTATCAAGGGGACTTGGATCGATGGTCGTGGCAATGAGCTGATCTTTGATGATAAGGGCTTGGTCAGCGAGGATGTCGAGCTTGATGCATCGAGCTTTAAGCAGAAGGACCAGATCGCTGAGATGACGGTTAGTGCCAAGTCGGGTGTTGGAGGCTACGGTCTCTTGCTCCTTCCAAAAGGTCAGAAAGCGGGCAAAGACGATGCTTCGGATAAGTCCAAGGATCGGATCTGGGCTGGTCAGTCACCGGCTTATGGTGATGATGATAATTACTACTATCGCAAGAAAGAGCAACCGAAAGATCGGGAGCAAGCAGATACAGACGATAGCAGTAGTACGACAAAGACCAGTAAGGCCAAGAAGTGGAATACTCGATCGGATGGTGAGGTCAAGTCTTCGAAGAAGGCGGATAAGAATGATTATCCAGGCTACACCGATGCTCAGGTCGAAGCTGCGCGTGTCTGGGCTTATGTGATCAAGTCTGTACCGACAGAATTGAGTATTAATGAAAAGAGTGCTGGTACAAAAATTTACTTTGGTGGGCTAGGAGTTGACTATCCTAAAGATGTTCGTCAGTTGTTTACACCAATTTCTGCAGAAGGCCATGTGACTTATGCATCCAATGGTGATGGAACAGTCACGATCTATCCTGTACCGAGCCACTGGCAACAGTCTGCTGATGAACTCAATAGTGAAGAGTTTATGACGCAATTTACCCAAGGGATCTTGGACCATGCTGAAACGGTGACATTGCCAGACGGGGATCCAGACATGATTCGTCAGATTCTTGCAGTACTGAAGTAAGAGAGATTATGGTAGAATAATATTAGATAAAATTTTTTAAACTATTAAAGATCTAATGACCTATTAGGTTATAAGATTAAAGGTTTGGTATATCTTTTACAGGAAGCTTATGCAATTTTGGTCAATTACAGGTCGTTTTCTACTTGTAAAAATAAAAGGAGAAAATCTATGAAAAAAACTATGTTTGCTACAATGACCATTCTCTCGCTATTTCTGTCATCGTGCGCGCAAAAAGAAGTGAAGAATGAAGACAAAAAAGAGCAGTCTACTGAACAGAATGTAAAAGATTCTACAAAGGAAAGTAAAGAATCAGTGGTCAAAGGGATGAATCAAGCCCCTACCTCATTGGTTGGAAATGAAAAACCTAATGTAGTATTTGCTTATATGCTTCAAAATCAAATCAATGGCGAAAATGAGATAGCGAGAGTGTATTATAATGAAGAGTATCTGATCCTTGTCTTCTCTGTATCAGAAAATATGCTATCTTTAGCAAATATAAATCCAAAAGATTATTGTAAGACGCTTTTTGATTTAAAAGAAGAGATAGTAAAGCAATACAATGCAACTCGAAAAACACCAAGCAGTATAAAACTTAAAATATATGATAAAGATGAGAAGCTCTTGGCAACGGAGGAAAATGGAGCTTTGGTGATTAAGTAACTAAATTTAGTTAACCATCTGTCGCCATCTACGTTTTACATTTTTCTCACGAATCCACATTTATTGTTTTTTTAAGCTGATCCTGTTACAATGATAGTACTCGGAAAAGACTGGGCTTCCAGCCTTTTTCATTTCACTTTAGAAAGGTCTTTTATGAAACGCAAATCGATTTTGTTTCTCTATTTACTCTTGCTAGCGATCGGCCTAGCCTATGAGACCCAGTCACTGACAGAAGGCTGGATGTCTGGTAGTCAGTACGGGATTGTGGGACTTTCTACCCTGATCCTTTTGGTTTATGCACTTCCTGCTGTTTGGGCTCTCTTTCATTTTGCGAAGAAGTGGAAGTTGTCTTGGGTACCGGTTCTCTTTTCTTTATTAGGAGGGGGCTTTGTTGCCGGTTGGTTGTCTAGCTTTGCCAATACCTATTTCCATGACATGATTCAAGCGATCGCTCCAAATAGCGACTTTTGGAACCAGTACGAGAGTGCCATCGCTGCGCCACTCTTTGAGGAACCCTTTAAGTTGATTCCTATCTTCTTTGTCCTCTATTTGTTCAGCGTCCGTCGCATCAAGTCAATCTTCCTCTTGGCTATTGCCTCTGGTCTTGGTTTCCAGATCGTGGAGGACTTTGCCTATATCCGTCAGGACCTACCGGAAGGTTTCTCTTACACGGTGTCAGGAATTCTCGGTCGTGTGGCTAATGCGCCTATGTCTCACTGGGTCTACACAGGACTTGTTATGCTGGGGCTCTTCCTAATTGTCCAAGCAAGCAGAGGACGCAAGGATTTACGTCTAGTAGGCTGGGGATACATAGTAGCTGGGTTCGGACTCCATTTTGTTGGAAATTCACCCTTCTCACAAATCGTGACCGAGTTGCCGATTGCGATTCCAGTCTTGAATGCTACTGGGCTCTTCCTGATCTACCAAGCTTATCAAACCGTCGAGCGATTAGAACAAGGAAAATAAAAAAATAATGCGTATGTTTGCACACATACGCATTTTTGTTATTTTGGAAATACTTTTGTATAAACTGGGTGATCCTATAGCTGTAAACTAAATTCTATTTTGAAAGAAATATTTGAGAGTTTCCGCAGTGAGAAAAGTGCTTGAAACATTGTTGTTTCAAGTACTCGGGAGTTTTGAAACGTTAGATTCAAAACTAAGTCATGGAACTTCTTCGAAGTTCGCTGACGTCCGTACTCACCTAAGGGAAGTCTCTAAGAGTATAGGATCTTAAAATAGATTTATTTTCCAAGACAGAACTGGCTGAAGAGTTGGGTGATGAGCTCATCTGGAGCAGCATCTCCTGTGATTTCTCCGAGGATTTCCCAGGTGCGGGTGAGGTCGACTTGAAGCAAGTCTACCGGCATACCGAGGGCCAAGCCTTCGTTGACCGCTTGCAGACTTTCAACAGCTTTCTCGATGAGAGAGATGTGACGAGCATTAGAAAGATAAGTTGCATCTTGCTCAACCAGCCCAGCATTTTCGAAGAAGAGGGCGTTGATCCGGTCTTCGATTTGATCGATGTTTTGGTTTTTCAGAACGGAAATCTTGATATGATCATCCGGCAGTTGGTCGATTTCGATCTTCTCTGGGAGGTCGACCTTGTTGAGGAGGATGATGCGGTTACTATCTTGAGAGATCTCAAGGAGCTGGCGATCTTGATCGGTCAAGGGCTCGCTAGCATTTAGGACCAGGAGGACCAGATCAGCTTCCTTGAGGGCTTTTTTCGAACGTTCGACACCGATTTGCTCGACGATGTCTTCGGTTTCCCGGATCCCAGCCGTATCGACCAACTTGAGGGGAACGCCGTTGATGTTAACGTATTCTTCGATGACGTCCCGGGTGGTCCCTTCGATATCGGTCACGATAGCTTTTTCCTCTCTAAGAAGGTTGTTGAGGAGGCTAGACTTGCCGACGTTTGGTCGACCGATGATGGCCGTAGAGATCCCTTCGCGCAGGATCTTGCCACGGCGAGCTGTCTTCAGCAAATTGGTCAAGAGGGCTTCAAACTCGGTGGTCTTTTCACGAATGATCTCAGTGGTAGCTTCCTCGACATCATCGTACTCAGGATAGTCGATGTTGACTTCGACTTGAGCCAGAGTATTGAGGATCTCTTGGCGGGTGTTGTTAATCAGATCAGATAGGGAGCCGTCCAACTGTTTGACGGCAATATTCATAGCCTTGTCGGTCTTGGCGCGGATAATATCCATGACGGCCTCAGCCTGAGTCAAATCGACCCGACCGTTCAGGAAGGCCCGTTTGGTAAATTCACCAGGTTCGGCCAAACGAGCTCCCTCACGGATGACTAGCTGCAGGATTTCGTTTGTCACAGCGATCCCTCCGTGGGTATTGATCTCGATGATGTCTTCGCGGGTGAAGGTCTTAGGTGAGCGCATAGCTCCTACCATGACTTCATCGAGAATCTCGTCCTTATCTGGATCCACGATGTGGCCGTAGTTGAGGGTATGGCTGGCCACACTAGTTAAATCTTTCCCTTTAAAGATTTTTTGCGCAATGGCAAAGCTGTCGGTTCCGCTCAAGCGGACGATCCCGATCGCCCCCTCACCGAGAGGAGTCGAGATGGCAGCGATGGTATCAAATTCATTAGTAATCATGTCAATTCTCTTTTCCTGTAGATTCATCTCTATTCTATCGTAAAGTCCGCAGACGGGCAAGGTTTTGCTTTTAGAACTAAAAGTTGGAAAGGTTTTCAATTAACTAGTGAAATCTCTTACAGAATATGCTATACTGTAAGAGAATATAAAAGGAGGTCTATGATGGTAAACCTAAAAGAACAGGTAGGAATTAAAGCGGCTGAGTTTGTCAAAGACGGCATGATTGTCGGTCTTGGTACAGGGTCAACTGCTTATTATTTTGTGGCTGAATTGGGTCGTCGCATCAAAGAAGAAGGCTTGAAAATCACAGCTGTCACGACGTCAAGTGTGACCTATGATCAGGCTGAAAGTTTAGGCATCCCGCTCAAGGCCATCGACGATGTCGAAGTGGTCGATGTGACAGTAGATGGCGCAGATGAAGTGGATCCTCAATTAAACGGGATCAAAGGTGGAGGCGGGGCTCTCCTCATGGAAAAGATCGTCGCAACCAATTCTAAAGACTGCATTTGGATTGTGGATGAATCCAAACAAGTCGCAACCCTTGGGGCTTTCAAACTTCCAGTGGAAGTAGTGCAATACGGGGCTGAAAATCTCTTCCGTCATTTTGAGCAAAAAGGCTACCATCCTGCCTTCCGTCTTGCGGATGATCAGCGCTTTGTCACTGACCAAGGCAACTTTATCATCGACTTGGATCTCAAGGTGATCAAGGATACGGATGCTTTGGCTAATGAACTAGATCACACGGTTGGAGTTGTAGAGCACGGTTTGTTCTTGAATATGATTTCAAAAGTGATTGTAGGGACACCAGATGGCCCAGTCATCATTGAAAAATAGAGAGTGGGACAGAAATCGGTAATTCGTTAGAATTCGATTTCGTTGTCCCACCTCCGCACAGTTGAGTAGGGCTGTAAAAGCTGATGAAATCAGCSTAGTAGAGCCCACTCAACYACTGCGTCTTGCTCGACAATCCAAAAATAATTGAGAGGCTAGGACTTTTGTCCCAGCCTCGGATCAATCAACGGCTCTCTTCTTATAGGGATATGGTATAATATAGCTAGTTTAATAAAGGAAAGAGGCAGTATATGTCAAAATTTAAACGCATGCACTTAGTTGTGCTGGATTCAGTTGGGATCGGTGCTGCACCAGATGCCAATAACTTTGTCAATGCAGGAGTTCCAGATGGCGCATCTGATACATTGGGCCACATCTCTAAAACCGTCGGTTTGAATGTACCAAACATGGCGAAAATCGGTCTTGGAAATATTCCTCGTGAAGTACCATTGAAGACGGTGCCAGCTGAAAGCAACCCAACTGGTTATGCGACAAAATTGCAAGAAGTCTCTCTTGGGAAAGACACCATGACTGGTCACTGGGAAATCATGGGGCTCAACATTACAGAACCGTTTGATACTTTCTGGAATGGTTTCCCTGAAGAAATTTTGACTAAAATTGAAGAATTCTCAGGACGTAAGGTCATCCGTGAAGCCAACAAACCTTATTCTGGTACAGCGGTTATCGATGACTTTGGACCACGTCAAATGGAAACTGGTGAGTTGATCATTTATACGTCAGCAGACCCTGTGCTTCAAATCGCAGCTCACGAAGACATCATTCCTTTGGATGAACTCTACCGTATCTGTGAATACGCTCGTTCCATCACTTTGGAACGTCCAGCTCTTCTAGGACGTATCATTGCCCGCCCTTATGTTGGGGAACCAGGTAACTTCACACGGACAGCCAACCGTCGTGACTTAGCTGTTTCTCCATTTGCGCCAACTGTTTTGGACAAGTTGAACGAAGCTGGGATCGATACCTATGCAGTTGGTAAGATCAATGATATCTTCAACGGAGCTGGTATCAACCACGATATGGGCCACAACAAATCAAATAGCCACGGTATGGATACCTTGATTAAGACGATGGGGCTTCCTGAGTTCCAAGAAGGCTTCTCATTTACCAACTTGGTAGACTTTGATGCTCTTTATGGTCATCGTCGCAATGCTCACGGCTACCGCGATTGCTTGCATGAATTTGACGAACGCTTGCCAGAAATCATTGCAGCTATGCGTGAAGATGACCTCTTGATGATCACTGCAGACCACGGAAATGACCCAACCTATGCTGGTACTGACCATACACGTGAATACATCCCATTCTTGGCTTATAGCCCATCCTTCAAGGGCAATGGTGTGATTCCAGTCGGACATTTCTCTGATATCTCTGCGACAATTGCTGAGAACTTTGGTGTTGAAAAAGCCATGATCGGTGAAAGCTTCTTAGACAAACTAAACTAAGATGGCACGCTTCGCTCTCCTCGTAAGAGGGATCAATGTTGGCGGGAAGAATAAGGTCGTGATGGCAGAGCTTCGAGAGGAGCTTCAAACGATCGGGCTGGATGAGGTAGAGACCTACATCAATAGTGGCAATATCTTCTTTGAATCTGCTGCTTCTAAAGAAGAATTGGTAGATTTGCTGGGACATTTCTTTTGTGATCACTATCCCTTTATCCAGTCTTTTTCTCTCTTTTCAGCTGAGGACTATGCGCAAGATCTCGCTGCTCTACCAGCCTGGTGGCAGGAGGATCTGGCCCGCAAGGATGTTCTCTTTTACACAGAAGGCCTCGATCAGGATGCTGTTTGGGAGCTGGTCTCCTCTTTTTCGCTCGGTGATGAAATCATCCATCGTGGAAGCCTTGGGATCTACTGGGGCAAATACTCAGAAGAGACCTATACAAAGACCGCTTACCACAGACAAGTCCTCAAGATGCCGGATTACCGTTTGTTGACCATTCGCAATGCCAATACATTTGACAAAATTGGCCAATTTTTAAGGAAATCATAAAGGAGATATGCAATGACATTATTAGCAAAAATCAATGAAACAGCTGCTTTTTTGAAAGGCAAAGGAATGGAAGCACCTGAGTTTGGCTTGATCCTTGGATCAGGTCTTGGAGAACTGGCTGAAGAAATCGAAAATCCAGTCGTAGTAGACTACTCTGAAATTCCAAACTGGGGTCGTTCAACGGTTGTCGGCCATGCGGGTAAATTGGTCTACGGTGAGCTTGCTGGACGCAAGGTTTTGGCCCTTCAAGGACGTTTCCACTTCTACGAAGGAAACCCACTAGAAGTGGTGACTTTCCCAGTTCGTGTCATGAAAGTTTTGGGCTGTGAAGGGGTTCTTGTTACCAACGCAGCCGGTGGTATCGGCTTTGGTCCTGGTACTTTGATGGCCATCACAGACCACATCAATATGACTGGTCAAAACCCATTGATCGGTGAAAACTTGGATGACTTTGGTCCACGTTTCCCTGATATGTCAAAAGCTTACACACCTGAATACCGTGAGACAGCTCATAAAGTGGCTGACAAATTGGGTATCAAGTTAGATGATGGGGTTTATATCGGTGTGACTGGTCCTACCTACGAAACTCCAGCTGAAATCCGTGCGTATAAGACACTTGGCGCAGATGCTGTCGGAATGTCAACTGTTCCTGAAGTCATCGTTGCAGCACACTCTGGCTTGAAGGTTCTTGGTATTTCATGTATTACCAACTTTGCGGCTGGTTTCCAAGAAGAGCTCAACCACGAAGAAGTAGTAGAAGTGACAGAGCGCGTCAAAGGCGACTTCAAAGGATTGCTGAAAGCGATTCTTGCTGAACTCTAATCCAATGAAAGTACGACTCCAAAGTCTGCCCTATGGACTGAGGTTACTTCTAGCCACCTTATCATTAGGGATTGGGACGGGTCTGGTCGGAATTGCCTGTCATTATCTACTAGAAGGGGTGCAAGAGCTGGCCTTTGGCCAAGCTAGTTCGGATTTGCTCCAGCAATTTCAAGAAGTTGGAGGTCTCCGTAGATTTCTGGTTTTGTGTGTGACTGGGTGCTTGGCAGCTGGCTTCTGGTATGTCCTGCAAAGGCGTTATCAGATCCTGTCTATTCGTCAGCAAATTGACTTAGCTGGAGACAGGGAACCAGCGCCCTTAGCCCACCTCCTTCATTCAGGGATGCAGGTGGCAATTGTCGGAGCAGGTGCATCGGTCGGAAAAGAAGGAGCCCCACGTGAGGTCGGGGCTCTTCTAGCTGGTCACTTGGCGAAGGGGTTCTCACTAGCTCTTAAAGAGCGAAAAGTCTTGATTGCCTGTGGTTCTGGAGCTGGTTTGGCTGCGGTTTATCAGGTCCCCTTTGCCAGTAGCTTGTTCGTCTTTGAGACCTTAGGACTCGCCTACAGTTGGCAGAACCTTCTACTGGTTTCGACCAGTACTTATCTGGCCACCTGGGTCGCTCAGCCCATCGTTGGTCAGGAGGCCGTTTATCACCTGTCCGCAGTCTCATGGTCGGCTAGCAGCTTCTTACAGGCTATTGTGATTGCTTTCTTAGTCACTCCCTTGGCTCTGGTCTTTGCTTTCCTCGCCAAGCGGGCTAGTCACAAACGGCGGAAGGATGGGATGATTCTTTGGGCTCTTCCTCTAGCCTTTCTAGTGCTGGGGAGCCTAGTAGCCTTTTTCCCTATCTTTATGGGAAATGGCCAGGTACTAGCACAAGCCCTCTTGTCTAGCCAGTCGATTCCTTATCTTCCACTGACCCTTGCAGTGAAGGGGCTTCTGGTTTACCTCCTCTTGCGCAATGGTGCCTATGGGGGAACCTTGACACCATCATTTGCCCTTGGGATTGGATCTGGCTATCTAGTGACCTTACTTTTGACAGTTCTTGGGATTCATCTGGATCCTGCTATAGGGATGTTACTAGGAGCGACCGTCTTTTTAGGGACGACCTTAGAAGCTCCTCTGACAGCCATTGCCCTGAGCCTTGGATTTACAGGCCAGGCTTGGAGTTTAACAATTCCGCTTGTACTTGCGGCTGGACTGTCTTATGTGATTCGAAAGAGATGGGAGAAGAAACGATGAAGGTACATTTTGTACTACATGAAACCTTTGAAGTACCGGGCGCTTATCTAAAATGGGCGCAGGAGCGTGGTCATCAAGTGACCACGACCAAAGTCTATGAGAATGAAGCTTTACCAGAGACAGTGGATGAGATTGACTTCTTAATTGTGATGGGAGGTCCTCAATCGCCAGATGAAGATCGGGAAGCTTTTCCATACTACGATCCTCAGGCAGAGATCGAGTTGATTCAAAAGGCCATGAAGGCAGATCGTTATATTGTTGGGGTCTGTCTTGGTGCCCAGCTCCTGTCTGTTGCTTATGGCGCAGAGTATGAACACAGCCCTGAGCGCGAGATTGGTGTTTATCCTGTGACCTTGACGCCTGAAGGACTCACAGATCCACATGTCGGTGAGTTTGGAAAAACTCTTGAAACTGGTCACTGGCATGGTGATATGCCAGGATTGACAGAAGATGCTGTTGTTCTTGCGACTAGTAAAGGGTGTCCGCGTCAGATTATTCGCTTTAGTCCGAAACATTATGCCTTCCAAGCTCACTTGGAATTTGATCCAGAAGCAGTCAATCTCTTGATTGCTGCAGACGGGGAAGATGTTATAGAAAAACAAAGTCAAAAATTAACCTTTGTTCAACAACCTGAAGCCATTCGTGCTTACGATTATCGAGAAATGAATGCCAAACTCTATGCGTTTTTGGATTCATTAACAAATTAAATAAAAAAGAAAGGTAGAGCATGTGTTCAGATTTGAACACGAGCGGAAAGCTCGGAAAATAGATAATCTGACTGAGAAATCAGGATTTCTCGTCAGATTCCTAATTTTCAGTCGCTTTCTGGTCGCTCTTTGTATCATAAACTATGTCTATCCATATTGCTGCTAAGCAGGGTGAAATTGCTGATAAAATTCTTCTTCCTGGGGATCCTCTTCGTGCGAAATTTATTGCTGAGAACTTCCTTGAAGACGCTGTTTGCTTCAATGAAGTCCGTAACATGTTTGGTTACACGGGTACTTACAAGGGTCACCGTGTATCTGTCATGGGTACTGGAATGGGGATGCCATCGATCTCTATTTATGCGCGTGAGTTGATCGTAGACTACGGTGTGAAGAAATTGATCCGTGTGGGAACAGCTGGTTCTTTGAACGAGGATGTGCATGTTCGTGAATTGGTCTTGGCACAAGCAGCTGCAACCAACTCAAACATCATCCGCAACGACTGGCCTCAATACGATTTCCCTCAAATTGCTAGCTTTGATCTTTTAGACAAGGCTTACCACATTGCCAAGGACCTTGGTATGACGACTCACGTCGGCAATGTCTTGTCATCAGATGTCTTCTATTCAAACTATGGTGAAAAGAATATCGAGCTTGGTAAATGGGGCGTCAAAGCTGTGGAAATGGAAGCAGCGGCTCTTTACTATCTTGCTGCTCAACACCATGTTGATGCCCTTGCTATCATGACGATTTCAGACAGTTTGGTTAATCCAGATGAGGATACAACCGCTGAAGAACGTCAAAATACTTTCACAGATATGATGAAAGTCGGTCTTGAGACCTTGATTGCAGACTAATGGCAAAATTCCTTCATGATGAATGGCTCTACGATCTCCAAAATTATCACTACAGCCGGGCTCTGCGCTCTATCAAACAGCAGGAAGAAGTACCGGATTTGTTGGTAAGTTTACTGCAGTTAATGGCGGAGCGTCGAGAGCTTAATATCCAACCCGTCATGAATCAAAAGTTGAGAACCGAGTTGCTAGAGGCAACTGGTTTTCAGCTTTTTTGGCATGAAGATCCAGAAGATGAGCAGTTGGCCAACTACCTCTATGATCTTGAAGCGAAGCTGCGAAATGAGCAGATTATTGACTTTGTTCGTGCCGTTAGCCCAGCCATCTATCGGATCTTTATGCGATTGATTCAGTTGAAAATCCCTGATATTACCAACTATATTCATAACTCCAAAGAATCCAGTTATGACCGTTGGAAGTTTGAGAGCCTGCATGCGTCTGACAACCCTATCCTGCAGCAATTCCACAGCGAAAGTGTGGTTAATTCGTCCAGTTTGACGGAGTTGATTGTGCAGTTGGATTTGCCAGATAGCGTCAAAGTTGCGGCCCAACAATTGCGGGAGTTAGAAAAATCAGTTCGCAATCCCCTGGCCCATTTGATCAAGCCCTTTGATGAGGAAGAGCTCCATCGGACGACGGGTTTCTCTTCTCAGGATTTTATGAAGAATTTGATTGACCTTGCAAGCTACACTGGCATTCATTATGATCAAGTTAACTTTTATTTTGATCAGGCCAATGCTGTCATGGAAGAGCTACTAAAGGAGAAGTAGATGGATAAGATTGCTCAACTACAGGAGATGATTGATCAGAGTCAACGGATCGTGTTTTTCGGAGGGGCAGGAGTTTCTACGGAGTCAAATATTCCAGATTTTCGAAGCTCGGACGGTGTCTATAGTGTTCAGGTAGGACGGCATTTGACAGCTGAGCAATTGGTCTCCCATACCATGTTTGAGCGCTATCCAGAGGACTTTTTCGACTTTTACAAGAAGTACTTGCTCTACCCGGATGCCAAGCCCAATGCTGCCCATCGGTATTTGGCCCGACTTGAAGAGACCGGTAAGCTCCAGGCAGTGGTGACACAAAATATTGATAGTCTCCATGAAATGGCTGGGTCAAAAAGGGTCTTGAAACTCCATGGCAGTGCTGATCGCAATTACTGTACGGGTTGCCAGCGATTTTATGATTTGGAGGCCTTTCTAGCTTTAGAAGGCCCGGTTCCACATTGCCTGAACTGTGGCAAGGTGGTTAAGCCTGATGTGACTCTTTACGAGGAACCTCTCGATATGGACGTCTTTAGCCAAGCAGTCCAAGCCATCCAAGAGGCTGATCTCCTGATTATCGGTGGAACCTCTCTTGTGGTCTACCCAGCAGCTAGCTTGATCCAGTATTTCCGAGGGAAGAAGCTGGTTGTCATCAATAAAACCAGTATCCCACAAGACAAGCAAGCAGACCTGGTTATCGAAGGAAAAATCGGCCAAATCTTTTCTCAATTAAGACAATAAAAGAACACCTGAGAGAAGTGGAAATCCACTTGTTTCAGGTGTTTTTATGTCTCAATTTTGACTAGTGCTATAAGAATGTATTTGATTATGATATAATGAAATAGATTTTCTTAAGGAGGCGAGTATGAAGAAGTTTAAAAGAATATTACCACTCGTTTTAGTAGCTTTAGGACTATTCTTCTTTGGACTTTATCACTATTTGAAAACATCTGTTGATCCTGGTTTGTTTGATAAGAATGATCAGTATATTAAGGTATATAACTACAAATCAGAGAAGATCGAGCCTAAAAAAGCAAAAGTAAAAGAAATTAATCTTGAATTTATATACGACGATAGGGCTGCTGTTCCTGATGGATTGACTTGGTCGGAAGATCTTCGGAATGATATTGGTGCTTATGACGGTGGAGATGTCATTTTACATGCCCTGTTAGAAGATGGCTCAAAAATCAGAATCCCGCTACAAAAGGCATTTCATTTAGGTCCAACATTTAGTCGGGATTTGGAATACAATGATAAATTAGAGGAGAAAATGCTTCCTAGATTCCCGAAATTCAGTACAGAGTATAATCGAAATCTTTCCTTTGCTTATTTTAGTGGAATGATGTATGTAGGAGACACTCTCTATCAAGTTCCTGAAACGGAAGCTGTTACGCGTTTTGATCTAAAGAATCCAAAAACTGGAAAGTTACAAACCTATTATGAATATGGGCATTTGCCAGAGAAAACAGATTCTCCTGTGTATTTAAAAACTAAAAAAGATGTGAGCCAAGCAGACATGCAATCTTTTTATGATGATTACCATAACAGTTGGAAGGGCTACTGGGATAGAGGAGTCGATCCTTTCCCTAAAGAGTTGACTAGCACCTACCCCTATCAGTTTCACTATTATAAATGGTTCTATTCAGATGCTCTATCGAATCTCCCTCTGAAAATAGATCTCACAGGTTCTGAATTTAAAACAACCGTCACTCGTACGCAGTTGATAAAGCCTGATCACAATGATCAGATGAAAGTGCGGACAGCCACAAAAACCTATACAGAGAAAAATAAAGAAGAATACGTACAAGAAGTCCTTGGTAAACTGTTGGAGTTCCACGAAATTAATGATCGAGCAAAAGATGAAGAGAAATATAAGTAAGAAACAAGAGCTTTCAATCTTGTTACTAGAGTTCATATTTAGGAGGTGAGCATGAAGAAGTTGAAGATTAAGAAGAAATATATCCTTCTTGCTTTAGTAAGTTTGTTTATTGGCTACATTGGGCTTCGGTATTATATCAAGCCAGATTGGTTTGATTCAGAACATATTTATCATAAGGTTTACAATTTAAAAGTTAGTCAGAAAAAGGGCCTGAAAAAGACGATACAGGATATTAATATTGAGTTTGTTCATTTTGATGAGTCAAAACCTGTTGAGGGGCAATGGATAGAATCTACAAGAAGGGATTTAAAATCTGATGGGAATTATACCATTTTACATTTATCCTTCACTGATAAGACAAAATTAGATATCTTATTCGACCGTTATAATAGCGGTTCACTCTTTAAATCGGATAGCTTTAATTATGAACAGTTTAATAAATTATCACTTCGTTTTCCGGAGATTGGAAAAGGAGATGGTAGTGAGTTTAGAAACTATCTAATGATTTACCAAGGGGATACGATCTATCAAAAATCAGGGGATCAATATGTAGTTACGAGTTTTCAGTTAAAAAATCCGAAAACACAGAAACTTCAAACATATTATGAGTATGACGTTGCACCTGATTTTAATTTTTTTCAACAGACCTATTTTTTACAAGATAAGTCACATTCAGCAGAAGAACGTCAAAAATTTTTTGATGACTATCAACCTGATGGCAAAAGAAATTATTGGATACGAGATTCTGATAGAATAATTGGTGGTACAGATAGCCTATTCAATGATAGGTTAAATATTAAGCTTGAATGGTACCCCTATCAGTTATTTTATTCTGAACGGTTTGAAAATTTACCAATTCATCTAAGTACGACAGGTAATAATTTTAAAACGACGATAACAGAAACGTATGTGATGGATCAGCAAAATGATCAAAAAGGAATCAGAGTTCAGTCTAGATCAAAAACTTATACAAACGAAACGAAAGACCAATACGTGACTGAAATACTAAATAATAAGGAAAAAACCAACGCCAGATAGCTTTATGCTATCTGGTGTTGGTTTTTATGGATATATTTTCCTTATTGGATTTGTAACGGTATATAAATCAGATATAGATAAGTCTGAATAGGTATCATCTGCAGAAAAATATTCTCGATTAAGACTGAAAGTCGCTTTATTATCCTCTGTTTCATTTAACTTTGGTGTTTCTTTTATCATTGTTGGAAGTTCAGAAATAATAGTTTGGTAAACTTTCTTAGGGTTATTTTTGAATTCCTTTTTTAATTGGCCTTCTCGTTCATCAATTTTTTTATTCAGTGCATCCATGTCTGGAGGAGACCACTTATAGTGAATCTCAAAATGATAAGTATCATCATCTACTGAGGATAACTGAAACTGATAAGTATCATACCAGCCTTTTATAAAGGCAGTCCAGTATGCGTCGACGATCGCTTTTTTCTCTTTATCACTTGGAATGTAATAAAGAGTTATGTTTTCCCAATTAGTGTCAAGATTTTGGAATAAGTCTTCTTTAATCTCTTTCTCCAGATTTTGTTTAAAAAATTCTTTAGCAGACTTTTCAATTTTAGTTAAGTTGGTCTTGTTAGATGGAGTTGTAAAATAGGTATATTCTTTGGGTCTCGAGTATATATCTAAGTGAACAAATTTATATTTAGTATTCGGTCTACCAGCAAACCAAAGGGTGTAACTGCCATCGTCTAGGTCTTCAAAGTCCAAGATTTCTTGTTCATGATTATTGTTATCTAAAATACTGATATAACTTTTGGAGATTTCTTCAGTTCCAATAATTTTAAATTCTAAATAATACCTATTGTCTCCTTCCTCCAAGTTTTTTACTGGATGTACAGAGTCAAAATAACCATTTAATTTTACATTTAGAGCAATATTAGGGTTACTTGGAATAACATCAATTTTAGGGTCGGGTTTCGATTTGTCGTTTAAAGCTAGAAGTCCAAGGATAAATGTCAGTGCAACGAAAAACAGAATGAATTTAGGTTTCATATCGCCTCCTTACTTATCAAACTTCACTTCCTCAAGCAAGTACTCGATGAATTTTTCTCCCATTTTTGAGAGGGTCGTTTTTTCATGTTTGATGTAGACCAGCTCAATCGGGTCTTCGATATCAAGGGGAATGGAGACGATGTTATTTCCGTTGAGATTGCTATTGAGGATCCCGGTCGCAATGGTGTAGCCATCCAGACCAATCAAGAGATTAAAGAGGGTTGCCCGGTCACTGACGACGATGGATTTCTTATGATGCTCTTGAGAGAGAATCTCTTCTGAGAAGTAGAAGGAGTTGTGGGTTCCTTGGTCATAGCTAAGGTATGGGAAATCTTCCAGATCAGACAAGTGAACGATCTCCTTCTTGGCAAGAGGATTGGTTTTGCTGACAAAGATATGAGGCTGTGCTGTAAAGAGGTGGGTGGCAATCAGGTGATTATCATCCAACATCTTAGAGAGGACATCCCGGTTGTAGCTATTCAAAAAGAGTACGCCAACTTCGCTTCGGAAATTCTTAACGTCATCGATGATCTCCCAAGTCCGCGTCTCCCGTAGGAAGAGCTCGTATTTTTCCATGTCGCTTTTCTTCAATAGTGAAACGAAGGCCTCAACCACGAAGGCGTAGTGCTGTGAAGAGACGCTGAAAAGCTCACGAGAACCCACAGGATTTTTATAGCGCTCGGACAAGAGGTCGATCTGCTCCACCACCTGGCGGGCATAAGAGAGGAACTCCATCCCATCGCGGGTCAAAGTGATCCCTTTAGGATTCCGGATAAAGATTTCAATCCCCATCTCATTTTCCAAGTCCTTGACGGCATTGGAAAGGCTAGGTTGCGTGATGAAGAGTTGTTTTGCGGCTTCATTCATAGAGCCGGTTTCGACGATTTTGATAATGTATTGTAATTGTTGTATTCTCATGCTTTTATTTTAACATAAAAATGCGCGTTTTTCCCGTAAAATGTGGTCTTTCAAGGACTGTATCAGAGAATAAGACAGGCTGAAGTAGGTAATAGGAAGTAGGTTGAATCAAATATTTAAAAAATAGAAAATTGGCAACAAAATCTCCATCTGGGGACTGATTTTGATGGAAAAATACAGTTTTGCCTTGCTGAAATGGAGATCCGATTGATAGAATGGTAAAAAATTGATTGAGGAGATTTTATGAAAAAACTAGTTTCCTGGTATAAGAAAAAGGATAAGGAATTGGAAACCCATTTCACAGCCGGTCTGTTGCAGATCAATTTTGTGACCAATGCACTGATTCTATTAGCCTTTTACATTTATTTTGTTGTTAGTGAGTCGATATATGCAATAAAGGATCCATTCATTCAATTTAGTTTTCTTGCTATAGTGTCCTTTACGATGGAGGTTTTGCCTTATGGTGTGACCTTAGCCCTTTTTGTTCCCAATATTTTTGTCATTATCTATGGGATCGGTCGCTGGTCTAGCCTCCAGTACAAAGAAGCTGAGGAAGAATCCCTTAAAGATCCGGTTTTGTTTGAAGATGGAGGGCCAAAGGAAGGAGAAGGAACAAGAGAAGATGACGCATTCCTTATGAAAGAAAGGCAAGAATCACCTAGTCCTAAGCCTAGCAAAAAGAAAAAGCAACAGCCTACCATTGTTCTTTGGTTTGGTCTCTTTGGTTGCTTTCTCGAAGCGATTTTCATTTACATCGTCAAGGAGATGACCTTTTACGAATGGAATGAGCCCTTGATCAATTCTCAGAAACATGCCTTGATCTGGTCTGGCGCCTATCCGACCTTCTTTACACTGGCAGCTCTTACTTTACTAGCCTTGATTATCTATTCCTACCGGGATGCGAATTCACTTTCGCCGTTAGCAAATGTCTTCTGTATTAGTGGCATTCTAGGAGGAGTGGTTCTCCTCTTAGTTTTTGATAATCAACTGCAGGTAGCAAGTTTTCACACCTTTTTCTTACTGATCTATTCCATCCATCTCTTATGGGTTCGCATTAAGGAGTGGCAGGAAGATCGAACAGAGATAAGCTATGAGAATCGTCTACTTCAATGGCTCCATCAGCTCTTAAATCGGTCGCGTAACTGGCCTTGGCTAGCGGTCCTTGTCGCTCTTCCAACCCTTGCTCTTGTTGTCCTCGTTCTCATGCTCTTTGGGCAGCAGCCGGATTCCATGATCAAGGCCTGGACCAATACAGCTGACTGGGCCTTCTCACAGAAGATCCCTCCTCAGAATCTTATCATTGATGAGCACTATCTCTGTACGGTTGCGGCTGGTGGGCATGAAAAAGTTGTCAAGCCCCAGCGGATGGGCATCCGCCACGGTCATCCAGTCGTTGTCAATCGCCAGCTTTGTATTGCCAATGCCTTTGAACAGGTGCTAGAAGAAAAGACGCCGCGATTCCATCGCTTCTTGCGTCGCAATTACGACCGCTATGGCTATCCCTTTGCTAAACACATCAAGAAGAAATGGGCTATGGACCTGATCTATTACCTGATGAAACCCTTGGAATGGCTCTTTTTACTGGTTCTCTATCTAGTCGATCGCAAGCCTGAAAACCGAATCGCCATGCAATACATCAAACCGATCCCAGAAGATTTTGATCCCCGTAAAGTTTCCTAAGTTACTGATTTTACTTGACAAGCGAGAAGGAGCGCGATATAATGAGACAAATTTAACCTTTAAGAGGTCCAGAGAGGCCTGCAAGGAAAGACAGAAAAAAAGATCAGCGGACGGAGTCTAGCTGATCATTTGTGGGACCTTGCTTTTGCGAGGTCTTTTTTGCTGGAAGAAAGAAGAGGAAACCAATGGTCAGTGACAGTTGTAAAAAACGCTTTGGCAAAATCATGATGGAGGAGATGGAGCTGGTCGCTCAAGAAGAGATCGCTCCCCGTATTTATTCTATGATCTTAAAGGGGGAAATGGTGGCGCAGATGCTGCCAGGTCAATTCCTTCATATCCGCGTCCCTGATGGGTCCAAGCTCCTTCGCCGTCCGATTTCAATTTCTGAGATTGATCCTGAGACACAGACGTGTCGCTTGATCTACCGCATCGAAGGTGGGGGGACAGCTATCTTTTCCCAATTGCCAATCGGTAGCAAACTTAGTGTCATGGGGCCTCAGGGAAATGGCTTTGACCTAAAAGGTCTTGGTCAAGGGGCGCGTGCTTTAATTATCGGCGGAGGGATCGGAGTGCCTCCTTTGGTCCAAGTGGCTAAACAGCTACATGAGCAGGGAGTAGCAGTCCATTCTGTCCTTGGATTTGCAAATAAAGAAGCTGTGATCCTGGAAGAAGAATTGAAGCAGTACGGCCAAGTCACCATTACAACAGACGATGGTTCTTATGGTACCAAGGGTTATGTGTCAACAATCGTTGATCAGATGGACCAGGAGTTTGATGCTATCTATTCTTGTGGGGCACCTGGTATGCTCAAATATGTCAATACCAAATTCCATGACCATCCTCGCGCCTATATTTCTATGGAATCGCGTATGGCCTGTGGGATGGGTGCCTGCTATGCCTGTGTGGTGCATCTGGAAAATGAGAGCCAAGCAGCCAACAAGCGCGTGTGTGAAGACGGACCGGTCTTTGAAACCGGTACGATTGTGATGTAGGAGGACCTTATGACAGCAAATCGACTAGCCGTATCCTTACCCGGTTTAGACTTGAAAAACCCGATTATTCCGGCATCTGGCTGTTTTGGTTTCGGTCAGGAATATGCCAAATACTATGACTTAGACCTGCTTGGATCCATCATGATCAAGGCGACAACTGCTGAGGCTCGCTTCGGAAATCCGACACCACGTGTTGCTGAGACGCCTGCAGGCATGCTCAATGCCATTGGTCTCCAAAATCCAGGGGTAGACGTGGTTCTAGCAGAGAAACTCCCTTGGTTGGCTCAACATTATCCAGACCTACCGATTATTGCCAACGTAGCCGGCTTCTCCAATGAAGAGTATGCGACGGTATCTAGCAAGATCTCGCAAGCGCCAAATGTCAAGGCCATTGAGCTCAATATCTCTTGTCCAAACGTAGACCATGGGAACAATGGTCTCTTAATCGGGCAGGTTCCTGAGTTGGCCTATGCGGCTGTGAAATCAGCGGTAGAAGCGTCCTCAGTCCCTGTCTATGTCAAGTTAACGCCTAGTGTGGCAGACATTACGCAGGTCGCAAAAGCAGCAGAGGATGCAGGGGCGACTGGCTTGACCATGATCAATACCTTGGTTGGGATGCGCTTTGACCTCAAGACTGGTAAGCCTATCATTGCTAATGGAACCGGAGGCATGTCGGGTCCAGCTGTTTTCCCAGTTGCTTTGAAACTCATCCGCCAGGTTGCCCAATCCACTAAACTTCCGATTATCGGAATGGGAGGTGTGGATTCAGCAGAAGCAGCCATTGAAATGATGATTGCAGGGGCCTCTGCGATTGGAGTTGGAACCGCT
Source organism: Streptococcus parasanguinis (assembly GCF_001069785.1). GTDB lineage: Bacteria > Bacillota > Bacilli > Lactobacillales > Streptococcaceae > Streptococcus > Streptococcus parasanguinis_T. The sequence goes on along the minus strand of NZ_JVSR01000102.1, from coordinate 9,057 downwards.
AATTTCACCGATCCTTATGCTTGTCCAACCATCATCGAAGATCTGCCACAGGTCATGGATCGCTATGGTATTGACACCCTTGAGAACTTCCGAAAACATGTACGGGAAAATCTACTGTAAATCCTTGACTTTTCCCAAATATCGTACTACAATAAATAAAAACCTTTAAAGTAGTCCAGAGAGGCTCCTAAGGTCTAGACGGTGAATCATGGTAGTTGTTCCTACCTAATTTTCGTGTAACCTTGCCTCGGGCAAGGTTTTTTTGTAGATAAAATGATCAATCAAAAAAGGAGTAATCCATGCGTGAAGAACGTCCTATTATCGCCCTTGACTTCCCAGCTTTCGAGGATGTCAAAAACTTTTTAGAGCATTTTCCAGAAGACGAAAAATTATTTGTAAAAATCGGAATGGAATTTTTCTATGCAGTTGGTCCTGAAATTGTACATTACCTCAAAGGGCTTGGACACAGTATTTTCCTTGATTTAAAATTGCATGATATCCCAAATACAGTCAAATCAGCCATGTCCGTACTGGGGACTTTCGGAGTAGATATGGTGACAGTTCACGCAGCCGGTGGTGTAGAGATGATGCGCGAAGCCAAGGCAGCTCTTGGTGAAGGGGCTAAGTTGGTAGCCGTGACCCAGTTGACTTCTACCAGTGAAGAAGACATGCGTGATTGCCAAAACATCCAAACAACAGTCCAAGAATCAGTAGTCAATTATGCTCGCAAGGCCCAAGAAGCAGGCTTGGATGGCGTTGTCTGCTCAGCCCATGAAGTAGCCTTGATCAAAGATGCCACTTCATCAGACTTTGTCTGTGTCACACCAGGGATTCGACCAGCAGGAGCTGAAATCGGTGACCAAAAACGGGTCATGACCCCACAAGAAGCTCATAAAATTGGATCTGACTATATTGTCGTTGGACGCCCAATCATCCAAGCAGAAAACCCATGGGACGCTTACCATGAAATTAAGAGACAGTGGAATAGTTAAGAACGTCTAAGAAGCTATGCTTCAAGACGTTCTACGGAAAGTCCGATGGGATCTTTCCTAAACCATTCACTAACTTAGTTGAAAAAAAATGATCGTTTCTTTCAACTAAGTGTCGGAATTTAAAAAGTCCTATGGGACCTTCCCTAACGCATTCACTAGATTACAGAAGAGAAAATGATCGTTTCTCTTCTGTGATCGTCGGAATAATCGGAGCCCGATAGGGCCTTCCCTAAACTATTCACTAACTTAGTTGAAAGGAAAATATCGTTTCGTTCAACTAAGTGTCGGAACTTAAAAAGTCTATGGGACCTTCCCTGATGCATTCACTAACCTGTAATGTTGTTGTTTAAATCAAAAAATGATTTAATTCGTATATGATTAAAATCGTAAAAAGGAGTCGTCATGTCATTAGCTAAAGATATTGCTAGCCATCTTTTAAAAATCGAAGCCGTTTATTTGAAACCTGAAGAACCTTTTACTTGGGCATCTGGGATCAAGTCCCCTATTTATACCGATAACCGTGTAACCCTCGCTTATCCTGAAACTCGTACCTTGATCGAAAATGGATTTGTAGATAAAATTAAGGAAGCTTTCCCTGAAGTAGAAGTGATTGCAGGGACAGCAACTGCTGGGATTCCTCACGGAGCTATTATTGCGGACAAGATGAATTTGCCATTTGCCTACATCCGTAGCAAACCAAAAGACCACGGTGCTGGTAATCAAATTGAAGGCCGTGTACCACAAGGTCAAAAGATGGTCGTAGTGGAAGATTTGATTTCTACTGGTGGGTCTGTCTTGGATGCTGTCGCAGCTGCCAAGCGTGAAGGAGCTGACGTTCTTGGTGTGGTAGCCATCTTCACCTACCAATTGGAGAAAGCCGATAAGAAATTTGCGGAGGCTGGCGTTCAACTTGAAACCTTGTCTAACTATACAGAATTGATTCATTTGGCAGAAGAACAAGGTTACATCACTTCTGAAGGTTTAGAGTTGTTACACCGTTTCAAGGAAAACCAAGAAACTTGGCAAAATAAATAATATAACTGAAGCGTTTCTAACGCTTCTTTTTTATACTCTTTTCACTAGTTGGTGGTTAACTTGAATCTCAAAGTAAAATCCGGTATGATAGTAGTAATTGTTCTTATGGATGAAAGAAAAACTATTTTTAAGGGAGAATAAGATGTCAAAAGAAGATTATTTGCAAATGAAGAAACAGGCTCGGGTCTGGTTTACCGTTAATATCGTCATCAGTTTGATGGCTATTGCGGGAGGAATTTTAGTGGTCATTAGTAAATCACGTCATATCCCATTTCTATTAATGGCCTTGGGGGCACTGACCTTGATGAACCAATTCTTGGTTACCCCTGCTTTCAACGCCAAAAAAGAAGCTGAGGAAGAACATCCAGAATGGAAGAGCTTGTCTACTAAAGATACTAAACTTCCTGTGGAGAATCTGCAGAAAGGGGTTTTGGTATCAGCTACGGCTCTTCTGATTGTCATTATTGGTTTCTTCATGTTCTATCGTCCTCTTCCGACAACTGACGCGGGAACTGAAGTGATTAAGACCTATCGCGAGATCCAGTCTGTGCCAGAAAATTCGACAGAAAAAGGATCTAGCACGGTCTCCAATTTGACTCCGAAAGATGTTCAAACCTTACAAGAATTGAAAGAAGAAATCGAATCCAATGCCCCATCAGATTCAAACTCACTAGATATAAACAAAGCAAAAGATCTTGCAGAAAAAGCGCAGCAACAGAATTGGTTGAAAAGGGGAGAATAAGATGACTTTTTAAGGGATTTGAAACCAACTAGTTTATGTGAAAGGGTAAAAAATCAATGACAGTAACAATATTCTGGCTTAGTTTGGGCATTCTGACCCTTGTTTTCTTGATCATGCTGCTTATCTTTTACACCTTGTATCGTCGTGAAATAAAAGTGAAAACAGAATCAACCGCAAGAGTTATGGGAGAAGTAGTTGATTTTGATTCCAAAAATCAACTGCTTATTTCACTGCCTGTGGTGGAGTATCAAGTCGGGGGCGAAAGATACCAAAAGACCTTTACCTACGCTTATTTCAGAGAGACTTCTTCTAAGTCAAGACAAACCAATGTTTTCGATAGAACCTATGTTCTTGGAGCCGGCAAAAATCTGGATTTGCGGATGATATTCCCAATCGGGTCTCCTATGACAGTCTTTTATAATCCAGTCGACCCACAGATCGGTTTTGTCGAACGATATGCTGGCTTAGTCGGTTTCTATAAAATCGGAATGATTCTAACGGTTGGAATTTATCTTGTATTATTATGTATTTTAATTCTAGTATTTTAGGTCTGTTAGTTAAGGTTAAGAGTTAAAAATTGCTTCGATAAAATGAGTATGTTTATAAATTACATTTTAGAACAACTTTTCTTTGCACTTTACAGTTGATAGTCAGTCCAAAACAGCAGAAATGCTGTTTTTTTGATATAATGGACCTATGTTATCGAAAAGTAAACGTATTCTATTTGGGATGCTTCATGTTGTCATGTTGCTGGTGATGGTCCACTGGTTCTTGATCAGTGTGACCTATCTGAGAGAAATTTCATGGCTAGCCATTTTAGGTGCTGGATTGCTATTTCTGCTAGCCTGGCTGAAACGCGATGGGCTAAAGAGTGCCTTTGCTTGGTTGACTCGGCATAAAAAAGGCTTCTTGCTTGGAGCGGTTGTCTTTCAGTTGATTGTTATGGTTTGTGCGGAACTCTTTATCCGTCGGGATGCTGCGGTTGTTTTCAAAGGGGCTTTTGATCTTCTTAAGCAATCCTCTATCACCAACTACCTCAGTCGCAATCCCAATAACATTCCGCTCTTTCTTTACGAGAAGTTTTTCTATGTCTTATTTGGCTCTAGCGGTCTGTGGGTCATGCAGGCTCTCAATATCCTTTATGTCAATCTGGGTGCAGTTCTCTTATATAAGCTGTCCCAGAAGCATTTCAATCAAAAAACGGCTGATCTAGTCTATCTCTTCTATGTGAGCTTGATCTGTTACTCGCCGTATTTCTATTCCATGTATACGGACATTCCGCCTCTTCCTTTGATCGCTCTTCAGTTATGGTGGGCCTTGGATCTCCTAAAGGAAAACCAAGCAAGCATCTCTTGGAAGAAGATAGTTGGTTTGGGGATCTTATCTGGCGTGACCATGTTGATCCGTCCAACGACAATTATTGTCATGATTGCCTTTTGGGCTGTGCTCTTCTTCAGAGGAAATTGGAAGGCCTTTGGAAAGATTGCTACGGTGACCGTGATGATGACGGGCTTTGTCTTTGCAGGATTGAATACAGCGGTCAATCATCAAAGAGTTGTACCGATCTTGAAACAAGAAGGGCTGGCTAAAGGACCTCTCTTGTTTATCAATCTGGGCTTGACGGATATGGGCCACAACCAAGAAGATATGAAAGAAGGCTTGTTGGCCTATATTGATGAGGATAAGCGCTCTGATTACAACAATGGCCTCTTTAAAAAAGAAAATGTGATCAAAGAAATCAAGCGCCGTCTCAAGGAGTACGGTCCTTGGGGCTTGTTGGGGCATATCTACTACAAGCAATCCTTGACGGTAGCAGAAGGGACCCTAGGTTGGCTTTACCGCGATGTAGAGTATGAGAAGACGCCTTTTATCAATCCTCTCTATGCACCCCTGACTAAAAATAATGGTCTGGCAAAATGGGTGCGGACCTATTTTCTCAGCATTGATCGCCCGCAGTACAGGTATTATGAATTTGTCAAGCAGCTGATCTGGATCGTCCTATCAGCTGGTTTGGTTGGAGCTTATCTCAAACGTCGAGATACAGATGACTTTAACTTCCTTTCCTTAGCGGTTTTTGGTGGCTTGCTCTTCTTAACCATCTTTGAAGGAGGGAAGACCCGCTACCTCATCCAATTCTTACCGCAAATTTTACTAGTCGCTTCGATCGGTCTAGCAGGATTTACCAAGAAAGAAAATACCTAAAAGCTCTGGCTTGTTTGACAGGCAGAAATTGAGGTTGGACAAAAATGTCCAGCCTCTTTTTTATCCAGTGGATCTGCGCCAAATGTGGTATAATGGAAGGTAAGAATTTATTGGATAGCGGAGAGTTTCCATGCAGCATTCACCCTGGCATGAAGCCATCAAATCCCATCTTCCAGAAGGGTATTTTCACCAGATCAATGACTTTATGAATGAAGTCTATAGCAAAGGAGTGGTTTATCCACCGCGTGACAAGGTCTTTAAGGCCTTGCAGACGACAGAGATGGATCAGGTCAAGGTCTTGATCTTAGGCCAAGATCCCTACCATGGACCGGATCAAGCGCAGGGCTTAAGTTTTTCTGTTCCGGATCATGTACCAGCGCCGCCTTCTTTGCAAAATATTCTCAAAGAATTGCGCTCAGATATTGGAGAGAAGCGCTCCCATGATCTGACTTCTTGGGCAGAGCAAGGAGTGCTCTTACTCAATGCCTGCTTGACGGTGCCAGCTGGTCAGGCTAATGGCCATGCTGGTCAAATTTGGGAGCCTTTCACAGATGCTGTGATCAAGGTGGTCAATGAGTTGGAGGAGCCTGTTGTCTTTATCCTCTGGGGATCTTATGCCCGTAAGAAAAAGCCGTTGATTACCAACGATCGACATTTGGTTCTTGAATCAGCTCACCCAAGTCCTTTATCGGCCTACCGAGGATTCTTTGGTTCCCAACCCTTTTCAAAAACCAATCAATTTTTGAAAGAGGCGGGGCGCGAGCCGATTGATTGGTTAAGATAGGAGAAAGAAATGCCACAATTAGCAACGATTTGTTACATTGACAATGGGAAAGAATTTCTCATGTTACATCGCAATAAAAAGCCCAATGATGTCCATGAAGGTAAATGGATCGGAGTTGGAGGAAAATTAGAACGCGGGGAAACTCCACAGGAGTGTGCTGCGCGTGAGATTTTTGAGGAGACGGGCCTTAGAGCCAAGCCAGTTTTGAAAGGGATCATTACCTTTCCGGAGTTTACTCCAGATTTGGACTGGTATACCTATGTCTTCAAGGTAACAGATTTTGAGGGAGAACTGATCGAGTGTAACGAAGGGACCTTGGAGTGGGTACCTTATGATCAAGTCCTCTCAAAACCAACCTGGGAAGGGGACCACACCTTTGTCGAGTGGTTGTTGGAGGATAAACCCTTCTTTTCAGCAATGTTTCGCTATGACGGCGACCGCTTGTTAGAGTCGCATGTTGATTTTTATGAATAAAGGAGAATGCAATGGTTGTCATTAAAAATGGCCGCGTAATGGATCCCAAGACCGGCTTGGATCAAGTCTGTGACCTTCGTATCGAAGGAAAGAAAATTGTAGAGATCGCTGAAAACCTCCCAACGGATGGACAAGAAGTCCTTGATGCTACTGGTCTGGTTGTAGCTCCTGGTTTGATCGATGTACACGTGCATTTCCGTGAGCCCGGTCAAACCCATAAAGAAGACATCCATACGGGTGCCTTAGCCGCAGCTGCTGGTGGTTTTACTCGAGTGGTCATGATGGCCAATACCAATCCGACCATTTCAGATATTGCGACCTTAGAGGAAGTCTTAGCTTCTGCAGCCAAGGAAAATCTTCACATTCATACGGTTGCGACGGTGACTAAGAACTTTGACGGTCAACACCTGACAGATTTTGAAGGCCTGCTTAAGGCTGGTGCAGTGGGATTTTCAGATGATGGGATTCCCCTTCAAAGCACTAAGGTTGTCCGCCAAGCCTTGGAAGAAGCTAAGCGTCTAGGGACCTTTATTAGTCTGCATGAAGAAGACCCTGAGTTGAATGGCATTCTTGGTTTGAATGAGAACATTGCTAAGGAACACTTCCATGTCTGTGGGGCGACGGGTGTAGCCGAATATTCAATGGCTGCGCGTGATGCCATGATTGCCCATGCGACAGGTGCCCACCTTCATATCCAACACCTTTCCAAGGAAGAAAGTGTCAAGGTGGTGGAATTTGCCCAAGGGTTAGGAGCTCATGTGACGGCAGAAGTGGCACCTCAACACTTTTCGAAAACAGAAAGTCTGCTCTTGACTAAGGGAAGCAATGCTAAGATGAATCCACCTCTTCGCTTGGAATCAGACCGTCTAGCAGTGATTGAAGGATTGAAGTCAGGCGTCATCTCTGTGATTGCGACGGACCACGCGCCTCACCATGCGGATGAGAAGAATGTCCCTGATATTACCAAAGCACCATCTGGCATGACTGGGCTTGAAACTTCGCTTTCTCTTGGTTTGACCTACTTGGTGCATGCTGGCCATTTAAGCTTGATGCAATTGCTTGAAAAGATGTCCTATAATCCAGCACGTCTCTATGATTTTGATGCTGGCTATATCGCAGTGGATGGACCGGCAGATTTAACCATCTTTGATCCAGAAGCAGATCGTCTGGTATCGGATCATTTCGCTTCAAAAGCAGGCAATTCACCATTTGTAGGTGAAACATTAAAAGGAAAAGTTGCTTATACGATCTGTGATGGACAAGTGATTTTTCAAGGATAAGTGATCGTATTCATATGAATCTTAAAAAAATGATGCAAGGCTTGGTTTTCTTTTTAACCAGCCTTCTTGTCTTTGTCTTTCTATTTTGTGCTTTGCTACCAATTGCATCTCCTCGTATGACCAAGCCCAAAATGGCTACGAAAGAAGTCACCTATACTTATGTAGCTCTAGGAGATTCACTGACCGAAGGAGTAGGGGATAGCACCAAGCAAGGGGGCTTCGTGCCCATCCTTGCCCAAAGTCTGTCCAATGAAAATGACGGCCAGTATCAGCCTGTCAACTATGGAGTAGCTGGGAATACAAGTGCTCAGATCTTAGATCGGCTCAAGAAGCAAACAGACCTTCAGAAGGATCTCAAAAAGGCGCGTGTCATGACCTTAACGGTTGGGGGAAATGATTTGCGCAAAGTCGTTGTCGATCATCTGAGTGATTTTTCTCTATCAGATATCCAAAAGCCGCTCAAGAGTTATACAGCGAACCTCAAAGAAATTATCACTAAGGCCAGAAAGGACAATCCCCATCTTCCCATTTATGTAGTGGGGATCTACAATCCTCTTTACCTGAATTTTCCTGAATTAACTAGTATCCAGACGGCTGTAGATCGTTGGAATGAGACGACGGAAGAAACCATCGCGCAATTTGATCAGGTCTATTTCGTCCCTATCAATGATCTGCTTTATAAAGGAATTGATGGGAAAATGGGCGTATCAGAAATCAGTGATGGGAAGACAACCGTTATCAATGATGCCCTGTATGAAGAGGATAGTTTCCACCCCAACAATACGGGCTATGAAAAGATGAAACAAGCAATATTGGAGAAAATCAATGCCACGAAGAAAACTTGGAGTCAAAAATAATCCCATCAAAGAGAAGGTCCCCTTCCTTCAAAAAATCAATATTTGGAAATGGTTATTTTTAGGTTTGGTCAGCCTTCTCTTAGCCTTCGCTTTAGTTGTGCAAGGACGCTTAGCGACGCCAAGAGAAGATGTTAGCCAGCTTCATCAAGCAGTTGGCACCAAAGATGTCAAAGTTGGAACCATGACAACGACTCGAGATCAACTCAATGATACCATCAAATCGCTTCTGAAAAAATATAAGCTGTCCGACTACAAGGTCTATGCGGATAATCAGCAAATCCTCTTAGAAGGACACTTGAGTCTCTTAGGAAAGGACTATCCCTTATATATTTACTTTCAACCATCCAAGTTGGAAAACGGGAATATTCTCTTGACGGTGAAGGATTTTTCAGTTGGAACCTTTCAAATTCCACAAAGGATGGTCTTGCAGCTCTTGAGTAAAAATAAAAATATCCCAAAATTTGTTCAGATCTCACCCAAGCAGTCTACCATCACCATTGTATTGCCAGAAATTGACAATGACTTTGGAATCTATGTTAAGGCCAATACCATTGACCTCTATAATGACAAGATCGTTTTTGATTTGTATCAGAAGAAGTAGGGCGAAAGAGGCTATTCAGATTGAAGTCAAAGTCATCTTAAAAACTTTCCTTAGGTGAGTACGGACGTCAGCGAACTTCTACGAAGTTCC
>NZ_JVSR01000101.1:0-429 GCF_001069785.1 Streptococcus parasanguinis | reverse complement strand
ACATCTGAATCAGTCTCCGCGTCTGAGTCAGTTTCAAGTTCTGAATCAGCTTCAACATCTGAATCAGTCTCAACGTCTGAGTCAGTTTCAAGTTCTGAATCGGTGTCTACGTCCGAGTCGGTTTCAATTTTTGAATCAGTCTCAACGTCCGAATCCGTATCAACATCTGAGTCAGCATCGACCTCTGAATCGGTATCAACGTCCGAGTCAGCGTCAACATCTGAATCGGTGTCAACATCTGAATCAGTTTCAGCCTCTGAATCGGTGTCAACATCTGAATCAGTTTCAGCCTCAGAGTCAGTTTCAACGTCTGAATCAGTTTCAAGTTCTGAATCGGTGTCGATGTCCGAGTCAGCCTCAACGTCAGAGTCAGTTTCAAGTTCTGAATCGGTATCTACGTCCGAGTCAGTTTCAACGTCTGAGTCAGTT
>NZ_JVSR01000100.1:0-11195 GCF_001069785.1 Streptococcus parasanguinis | reverse complement strand
TCTATAAAAAAATACGGAAATCAAAACATATTAGTCAAGAGGAAGTTTGCCAGGATTACACTTCAAGAGCGCACTTGTCGCGTATTGAATCGAACCAAGTAGTGCCTAGTTTTGAGTTGATGGAGCATCTTCTAAAGCAAGTTGGCCTAGATTTCGAAGAATTTCGATATATATGTCATTCTTACCACCATTCCGATAGAGAAGAAATTATCTTATTGGCAGAAGATAACAATGCCTACCAATCAAATGATAAATTATTGGAACTGAAGAATAAGAGTGTAGCTTATTTAAGAAAACATCCTAATGATATTCCTGTGTCAAATATACTAAAGAGAGTAGAGGTCATTCTTTGTTTACGAGAATCTGGTCCAAATGAAAAGGTAAGAATAATGGCAACGGAAGCTTGGAACGAAATTAAAAATCAGGATGTCTGGTATCATAGTGACCTCAAATTAATTGTCGTTATTTTATTTACACTTCCACTAGAAACAGTGATTTCTATCTGTGATGAAGTGATAGATAGGCTCAATGATTACTCTGATTATACAGAGATTCTTCCCACCAAGTATAAATTACTCTCAAATTTAGCCAGTATTTTTCTGTGGAATGGTTTGATGGAGAAATGTACGAGGATCAGTTATCTATTGTTAGATACGGCAAAAAAAGTAAGCGATATGATTTTCTAGGAAATGCCAAAGTGACACTTGGAATTTGTTTAAGTGATAAAAAGCTAGTTGATGAAGGATTGCAACTACTCGAATTAACGGATGAACAAACACTATTGGAAGCATGTCAGTCAGATGTGAATCGTTTTTTCAAGGAATGAGTTTCTAAATGGATTTAGTCATAAAACGGTTTGAAGATATAATCGACATATTGTTGTATCCATGCTCAATGGTTATTGGGTAAGGGATGGCAACCTACACATTATCCCGTTAGATCAGCTAGTTAAGCAATATTTGAAAAAATGATCATTTAATTTAACAAATAATAATTTTGAATTGCACCTCAAATGTTAGAGTTCATCTAATATTTGAGGTGATTTTAATATGAAATACAATTATTTTCAATTATCAAATAAAGAGATTTCCGTTCATAAGACTTTGATAGCATAGTTTGAACCAATAAATACTGAGGAAAATATTTTGAGTTCATTTATCTAAGTATAAAATGTGTATATAAGAGACAATTTGACATTTGCTTTTTTATTTTGTGTATTATTATTCTAGAAAGAAAAAAATAGATTTCAATTTTAAAATCGTTCGTTATCTTTTTATTGTAGATAAATAGGTAATGAAGTAATGCTTAAGTCAGGAGGTATAGGCTGATGAAGAAAAAAGATCTTGTCAAACAAAAATTTTTAACTTTTATCATCCTTGGTATTATCATTCTCTTATCAGCCTGCACTCTTGTAGGACCACAAAAAAAATCTCCTTCCGGTAGTACCAATGTGTCTAGGAAAATAGGATTCGAGGAAAGAAAGGCAGAAGATTTATTAAAAAATTCTATTTCTATCCCTTATCCAGATGGGAAAATCTTTACACCTACCGCACTGTCAAATGATGGGATTGCTTATGGCGAGGCTGTTGACCAAGGACATGAAGATCAGAATTATCTTGCCAGTATGAATTTACATACCCAGGAATTTCAAAAGATAAAAGATGTTGAAAAGACATCTAATCTGACTCATGTAGCTGTCAGCTATGTTGATCATGATATTGTTATTTTTGAAGAGTATGATCAACTCAACCAGACAGGGATTTACTATCTTTGGAAGATAAAAGACAAATCTTTAACGACACTGATCAATAGGAGACCTATTGGAACAGTTCCAGTTACTCAAGTAGCTCGATCCAACCAGAAACTCTTTATAAATTATGAAGCAGGCGATAGCCTATATCAAATTGAAGAATTTGACCTTGAAACAGGGGCTCATCAGACGATTGAATCAGAAAATAGCGGTTTTCCGACTGTCTTTAAAGATCACTTGTATTATGTACAAATTGATAACACAGCTTTAACCACAAAAATTATAGCCTACTCCTTAAGTAATGGACAGAAAAAAGTTATAGATCAAACAAAGGATGATCAACGCTATTATGTCGATTTATTGACGAACGGGCACAATCTCCTTTACTTGGTTGCAAATAATAAAGATGCTTCGTTTACCTTCGAAAATAAAAACCATAAAAAGATATTTTCTACTTCACAGGCAGAAACCTCCATATATCGCAATATTTATCTCACATATATGGGAGAAAGAAGAAGTGAGGAGCGTGTTAAATCTCAATATTATTTGTGGGATTTAAAGCATCGGATTCATTATTTATATGATCATGGCCCCATTTTACTATCGGATAAAGGGATTCTATGGATTCAATTCAAAAAGAAGGATAGTGAGATTCCAAAAGGTGAAATCTATCGAAATGAATACTCCGTAATGCGCTATCAGGAATGGTAGAAAGGAGAAAAATCATGAGAAAAGTTCATTTATTTCTTGTATTTCTAGCTTTGCTTGGTTTATCTGGCTGTACAGAGACACAAAAAGAAAGCCAAACAAGTCCTTCCAGCTCTCGTAAGGTCACATCTGCTTCATCAACAACAGTTAGTGTAAAAACAAAGGAGCGTACAGAACCTAATCCTCCAATGCCAGCAGAAGTAGCAGAGCGATTAAAAATCAAGGAAGACGGCGCAGAAGTTGGAACTCAGCAAACTTTGCCATCTTCAAAACAGGAACAAGCTTCAATGCCAGAGAACACGCAACCTTCTCAATCGCTCAAGCAAGAATCATCTAGCAAAGAGAATCAAGTGATCCGAAAACTATTGCCTATTCCTCTAAAACTTCAAGAAGAATGGTATTTCTGTGCTCCGGCGACAGTCCAAATGATCCTGGCTAGTCGAGGGGTTAGCGTCTCTCAACATCAATTAGCTAAGGAAATGGGGACTTATAATCCCTATGGGACTCATAATCGAGATGCGATTCGCGTCTTGAATCAGAATCTATTTGGCTATCCAGAACCAAGTGGAAACCAAGCAGGTTATCGACTAGCTACTGTAACAGACGCTCGTCCAGGTTCTGAAGATGTCCGCCTCTTTAAAGAACGCGTGCGCAAAGATATTGATGATGGCTATCCTCTCTATTACACCTTTAATGTAGCTCAAATCTATCCTGGAAAACGTGGGGAACATAATGTGATTGGAGTAGGCTATGAATTAACAGCAGATAGTAAGGACATCGCAGCAATCTATTATCTAGACCCCGATACACATGTACAGGATCCAACCTATGGAGGCTTGAAGAAACTGACACCAGAGGAGTTATTAGCAGCCATGGTTACATGCGGTGAGAAAAATTATGCTTGGTGAGAAAGTGAGTCGTGAAATGGATAGGAGGGATAACCTATGAAACGCTCTTATCTTTTTGGGATTTTATTTCTATTCTTCCTTTTGCTTTCTTGTTCTAAGGTCCAAACACCAATGTTTCAAGTTGATCCAGAATCGAATCTTTACTTGGTCACCTCAAAAAGTATTCAATCATATACTAAGAAAGAGAATAAGCTCGAGTTACATCGAGTAGAAAAAATTGATGTAGCAATGTATGTTAATCTCTGGTTTTCGTGTTTAAACAGTGGTGATAAGATGATCGTAACGGAAGGTGATGATTTTGCACCAATAGATCATCAAAATATCATTTCAATTGATTTTTCCAAAGGCGAGATAAGGAAAAATCATACTAAGAATTATGCAATGATGGGATCAGGTATCTCTTCTAATTACTTTTATACTGCTCAAACAGATGCAAACTCAGGAATATTAACAGTCTTTTCTCTTAATGGAAAGCAAGTTTTTCAGAAAAAATTTAACCAAATGACAGCAATTTCGAGTCAGATTGTTGCAAATAATTCTAACGTATATGCTGAGATTGCTTATCAAGATCCAAAACGAAATCGTCCAGAAGGCGTGTTGGATTCAGATTTAATAGTACTAAATGAAAAAGAGCATTGGAAAGAAAAAGATAGAATTCGATTAACTTCAGATGGTAAAAAGGTTGAAATGTTAGAAGGCTTGGCAATTGTCAAAGATAGGGCATTCGTAAGTATCTCTGCAATTCGTGATACAGATACTTTTGAGAAGGTGGCAGGAAACCAATTGTTGTCAATCGATTTGCACACTGGAGAAAGGAAATTATTTACCTTACCCAATCCTTATCCTAATATGCTTTATCCAAGTCCAGATAATCATTACCTTGTCGTCAAGCACGAGGTAGAAGGAAAGAATATTTTATCTGTTCTTGATTTACAAAATGAAACTATAAAAGCCATTGTGTTGGATGACGATTCAGGTGAAACACCAAAAGAAATAAATTCTCTTACAATTTCAAATGAAAATATGTTGTATCTAACTACTGGTCGACATTTATTACAATATAGTCTCAAGGATGCTAAGTTGATTGAGAAACAGAAATTAAAATTGGGAAAAGATGATTTTCCAATCGGATTAAGAATCGTAGAAAAAGACTTAGGGTCAAATTAATAATAAAGGCTCATTGTCAACTGTAGTGGCTTGATAAAAAGTTACAATCTGGAGAGGACTAAATTGGTTCTCTCCTTCATATAAGAAGTAAGTTAGCATACGTTAGTCAGGATCCCTATGTATTTGAAGGGACACTGAGAGATAATTTAACTTTGGGAAATTCAATGATTGTAGATGATAGAGTAGAGATGTTTGCTCAATTAAAAGAAGAATTTATTGATATCATAATTATTGTTGCATTGTCAGAAGATGAATTAGAAAAAGTTCAGAAAGCTATTTTTAACGATAAGTTAGACAACTTACTTAAAAATATGTTTCAGAAGAAAAAGGAAAGTAGAAAGTACGCGAGAGATTTTATTGAAAAACATGTGGAATCTGTCATAAAAGATAGAGAAAGAATTACTGAGAAAGAAATATTGGAGGCGGTTGAGATAAGTAAAAATGTGTTTGTAGTATAATTAAATTCTGTTTAGCTACCAAAATGTGTTTGGTATCATTTTGGTAGCTAAACAGACAAAATGTTTTATTTTTTCACCGTGAACATAAATAGAATGTTAATTTATCAGCTTTCTTTTTCAGGTAAAATCAAATCTTGGAATTAGAAGAAAAATAGGCTTTGGATTGAAATAAATCATAAATAACTATACAAATTGTCTCTCCGTATAGGAATGATTTAGTGTTCTTCAGTTGAAACTATAATCCTAGGTATGAAATTAAAAAATTTTTTTAATTTGGTCATTAAAAATTTTTTCAAAAAAATTTTAATCCTATATGGAAGATCTTATAATGTGTATTATCATCCTTAAAATATCGCTATTTAGGCTATTTTAAAGGGCACTTTGTAAAGTGTCCTTTTTAAATTTTAGAAAAAATGGAGCAATTTTTGGTAGAAAAGGGTGACTTTTTTTGATTTTTCTTTTTTTTAGTTTTATCAAAAAATGGCAGACTATTAGTATGGAAAGAAAAATTTATTGAGTGCAAGAGAGTTGTAGCATCAGCTACAACTCTTTTTTTTGCTCTCAAACTCTTTTCAAATAAATATAAAAGAGGTTATATAATGCCTATAGATAAAAAAGAGAAAATCGAGAAGATTTTAAATGCACCGACTTTGAATTTGCTAACTTCTGTTAATTTGAAAACAGTTGACAAAGTAAGGGATCCGATCACTAATCGAACTTCTATTCATTTAGGGACTGGTACGATTCATATTGAAAACTTTGATGCTAACAAAGATTATTTCAAACTCCGAGTTTTGAAGATGTTGGATTTATTGATTTTTCTTGTCGGGAAGAAGAACCAATATAAACTAAGTGAAGAAGAGGCTGTTAATTGCGTGGTTGAATTTTCAATTAAACAGTATGCAGAACTGTTGGGGAAATCTAACCCAGCAAGCATTTCAACGAAGAAGAATGTACGTCGTATCATTGAAGAAGCATTAAGCTTGCTAAACGATCTTTCTATTAGTACTGCAGAAAAGAGAAAATCGGAAATTAAAGAATTCAAAGATATGAAACTGATTGAGGAATTCAAATGCAAAAAAGAAGTTTATACAGTTCAATTGACTGAAAAATTCGTTAGATATTTAATTACTTCTTATGTTACTAATTTCCCCATCAGACTTTTTAAAATTGATGAGCGTAGTAAAAATGTTTATTCTCTTGCAAAGAAACTAATCTACCATCAAAGTAACCATAATAATCGAAGAAAAAAGACTAATGAAGTCATATCAGTTGAAGTTCTATTGAATGTATGTCCTGAAATTCCTGCAATCGAAGAAGTTAGATTGAAAAAAGGTGGTTGGAATTCAAGAATTGAGGAGAGCCTTGATAATTCACTTACTAAACTAGTCAATGATAAAATCCTGATAAGTTGGGAATACTGTGATTCTAATAACAATCCTTTATCGGATAAACAGTTAGAAATGGAATCATTTTTTGAATTTAAAAATTTTAGAATTCGTTTTAAAGTTTTAGGGATTTAAATTTACTGATTTATCGATTTACTTCGATTAAATCAGGATTTATGGGGTATGTTGAATTAGAATTTGGGGTATGTTGAATTAGAATTTGGGGTATGTTGATTTTGTAAAAAAATTTTTCACCCTTGGTATAACTGATATTTTAGCATCTCTGATTTTCAATACTAATAATATTAATAAGCAGCATATGCCTTCAATTTTCGTATTGAAGGCAATGCTATAATTTTGCCTGTAAGAAAAAAAGTCCGGATTTTATTTTTTTACTGGAAACTACAAGAGGAGAAAAAAATGTTTGAAGAAGAAAAATCTTATTTGAAAGCATACATTGAACAAATCTCTGAATCAAGTCGTAAAGGTGGTAAAGGAGCATATATTTGCCCCCTCTGCCACAGTGGTGAAGGAAGAAACAGAACTGGTGCTTTTCATATTTACGCTGAAACCCAATGGAAGTGTTTCTCTTGCGATAGAGGTGGAGATATCTTTGATCTTATCGGCTATGTAGAAGGAATTGATAAATTTAAGGATCAATTGAAGCGTGTCAGAGAGTTGTTTAATCTATCAACTGAATGTGATGAATTCAAGGACCAGAGGACTGAATGTTTGAATTCCAATGTTATCTTTCCTTTAAAGGAAGAAGAGAAAAAAGATAATTATTTAAGCTTTTATAATGAGGCCACAAAGCATCTCTGTGAAACTGACTATTTTCTTAAACGAGGGTTGAGTTTTTCAACAGTCCACCGATTTAAAGTTGGCTACGTAAAAAAATGGAAACATCCTCATGTGACTAATCCTAATGTTCCTGAAACACCTCGGTTAATTATTCCTTTAAGTGAAAGTTGTTATTTTGCTCGTGATACAAGAGAAATTGTACCAGAATATCAATTGAACTATACTAAACAGAAAGTGGGAGGAAGCGATCTTTTTAATAAAAGTGAACTCTTCAAAAATTCAACGGATCCAATTTTTATTGTAGAAGGCGAAATAGATGCCATGAGCATCGTTGAAGTTGGTGGAAAGGCAGTAGGACTTGGGAGCATTGGAAATATAAATAAATTAATTAATCTTATTTCTGATCTAAAAGTTGATCGTACATTCATTCTCTCATTGGACCAAGATGAAAAGGGGAGAGAGGCTGAACTAAAATTAGCAGAGCAATTTAGAAGTAAGAAGATAAAATTTATTTCTTACAAATTAACTATTGATGATGTAAAAGATCCTAACGAAATGTTAGTGAAAAATAAAGGAGTATTTAACAAAATGGTGGAAAATGCAATCAATCAAACAAAAAGTGAAAAAGAACGGTATCTTGAATATTCAACAGCTAATCATCTTTCGAAGTTTTTTAATGGCATTACGAATGGTTCTAATAATACATGTATTAAAACAAATTTTGAAGGTCTAGATGATCTGTTAGAAGGTGGTCTTTACGAAGGCTTGTATTGTGTTGGTGCAATTTCCTCCCTTGGAAAGACAACATTTGTAACTCAGATTGCTGATCAAATTGCAGCACAGGGAACAGATGTTTTGATTTTTAGTATTGAAATGTCTAGGTGGGAAATAATTAGTAAAAGTATTAGTCGTCACACTGTTATCGAATCTATTGCCTCTAATAGTGATATCAGGAATGCAAAAACAGCACGAGGAATTACTGAGGGGAGTAGATATGCAGGTTACAGCACCCCAGAGATTGATTTGATTAAAAAAGCTAGAGAAAATTACGCTCAATACTGCAAAAATATTTACATTGTAGAAGGTACTGGACTTATTGGTGTGGGACTAATTCGGGAAACTGTTGAAAAGCATATCAAATATACTGGAAAAGTACCCGTGGTTATTATTGATTACTTACAAATTCTATATCCGGTGGATGTACGATTAACTGAAAAACAAAATACAGATAGATCGGTAATAGAATTGAAAAGGATCAGCCGAGACTTTAAAACACCAGTGATCGCTATCTCTTCTTTTAATAGAGAAAACTACAAATCTATTGTAAGTATGCAGTCTTTCAAGGAAAGTGGAGCCATCGAATACTCTAGTGATGTTTTAATTGGACTTCAACTTAAAGGTACTGGACGAGAACACTTTGATGTTAATGAAGCTAAATCGAGAAATCCACGAGAGATTGAGTTAGTGGTTTTAAAAAATCGTAATGGAAGAACTGGCATTAAGATGGAATTTGACTATTATGCGATGTACAATTATTTTAAAGAAAAGTAGTTTAAGGCTTTTGGTTAATGATCTAATTTGTTGAACTATTATAAGCCTTATCAAAAGATGGAAATCTCTGTAATTAAGAATTAGAAGGAAGAGATAATGCAAACAATAAATCATACAGAATTAATGAAATTAGGTTTTCCTGAACATACGGCACGGGATATTATAAGACAAGCAAAGTTAATTGCTGTTCGACAATTTGAAGAATCTAGAGCTTTATCGAATAATGTGGTAGAATTAAGTAAATCACCATTTGATAATTCTCGTCTTAATTTAGCTCCTACGTATATTGTAGAAGAATTACTCGGCTTTAAGTTGCTTTCTGAAAGAAAGGAACAAAATGAGTAAAAAATATAAATGCGTAAGTCGAAATAAGAAAGGAAAAATTTACTATGAAGTTGAATTCAGTGTAGATCCTTCTACGGGTGACCGAAAGAGGTTTAGGGTTAAATCTTATAAAGATCAATTTGGAATTGATTTTAAAACAGAAAAGCAAGCCTTTGACGAAGTCTGTAGGATAAGAACTGAATACAATGCTAAAATAGCTAGTGCCAGTGCAAATAGGCCACAATTAGATATTCCATTTTCAAAATTTATGGAAGATGTTTATTTGCCTTATTATAAGAAAACTGTTCAGTCCGTAACCTATCAAACTGCTTATCCTCAGTATAAGACTTTTATTGAGGTTTTTGCTGACAAGAAACTGTCTGAAATCAATATTCGGGAATGCGAGGATTTTAGATTATCTTTAATGGAAGACTACTCTCCAAACTACGCAAAAGGACTTTGGTGTAAACTGAAGAAGTGCTTAAATTATGCAGAACGCTTGGAATACATCGAGAATAATCCTTGTCGAAAGTTAGACAATCCTAAAGGAGAAAAACCGAAAACTGAATTTTGGACTGTAGAGGAACTTGATAAGGTTTTAAAAACTTTTGATCAGACAGTTTATGAAGAGAGGCAGTTTTATACGACTATCTGGCTCTATTTTATGACGGGGATGCGAGTCTCTGAGGGTCTTAGTTTAAAGTGGTCAGACATAGATCTTAAAAATAAGGTTATTCATATTCAGTCTACCCTCGAATATCAAGGGAATGGGAAATACGTTCGAAAAGAGCAGACAAAAACTAGGGCAGGAATGCGTTTCTTAGAAATAGATGACGAAACTGTTAAAGTGTTGAAAAATTGGAGAACTGTACAAGTGTATAATAGAGAAGATAATTTCGTATTAGCACGGTTTAACTCTCCCATGAACAAATCTACCTTAAGTCGAATGTTAAAAAGGCATGCACTAGTGGCAAAGGTTCCGGTTATTACTGGGAAAGGTCTACGTCATAGTCATGATTCATTTATGATAAACGTTCTAAAAAAAGATGTTTTGTATGTATCGGCCCGCTCAGGAAGAACAGACAAGGCTACAACACTAAACACCTATTCTCATTTCTATGATAGACAAGTTGTTACTGGTGGTGCTGAGATAACAGAGGCATTAGGAGAGCTGGGATTAATTGCAAATCCCGCCACAATCCCGCCAAGTAAAGAAACCAAGTAAAAAATAGCTGTGTGAGAACAACTAAAGCAACGACGCTTCAGTTACTCTTAAATAATAGAGTTTCCAATCAAAATGAAAACCGAGGTTTAGGCCTCGGTTTTTTTGTGCATTCTTTCTTTTATGATTTTTACAAGCCCTGTATCATCAAATATTTCATTGAGATACGACAAGATTGTTGTTATAATAGGGATATTCGATGAACTAAGGAGAAGGTATGAAAAATTATAAACAGATTCTTTTGGTTTTAGTTGCTGTTTTTGCAGCAGTCCTCTTGGTAGCCTGTGGTCCAAAAAGTGATAATGGGACTTATGTATTCGAACCCTCAACAGAAGAAGTGAGGGAGATGCTACCAAGTCAACTTGCTTATATCATTACAGATGATTATAAATTTAGGGTTTCGATTATCATTAAGGACAAAGAAGGCGTTATGAAGGTTCAAATAAAATCAAATGTTCAAAATACCAATCTACCCTATGATTTTAAGGTTGATCAAAAAACTAAAACAATTATATTGGAAAGTGAATATAGTAAGACTAAAATTACTTATCAAATTTCTGGTGGGGTATTAACAATTAAAGATGTAAGTGATTCTGGCATGAGTAATTCCGACACCAATATAAATTTCATAAAATACGCGAAATTTAAAAAGATCAAATAAAAGAAATGGTAGGTACGGGTCCTGCCTTTTTAATCGTTACATATTGGTTGATAAATATATTACAAGAGTATTACATTTGGAATATTTCATTGCCGTGTGCCTGAATTGTTGATATAATAGGGTGAATCTAACTAAAAAGGAGAAGTTATGAAAAACTTTAAACGTATTCTTTTAGCTTTCGTTGCAGTTTTTGCAGCCGTCCTCTTAGTGGCATGTGGTGCCAAAAGTGATAACGGGACTTATGTCTACAAACCATC
>NZ_JVSR01000099.1:0-5237 GCF_001069785.1 Streptococcus parasanguinis | reverse complement strand
TAAAGAAATATTTACACATATTATGAGCAATCCTGAAAAAGATCATCATCATTAGTAAGATAAAGCATAATAAAGCCCTAGCAACCAGATTGTACTGCCCCAAAAAAAGTTAGGCAAATAGGCTATCCAAAGGATTTAGTTCTGTATTTTACAGGACTGAGTCCTTTTCTACTATTTGTATAGAAGTGTATACATTTTTAATCTATAGTCGTAGAGATTTAGTAAAACTATAGCCAAATATAGATCTTTTTCTAAAATTTACTAATGTCTGTTATAATGGACATTATTTGAAATTTCCATTATAACAGACATTGATACAGTTTTATAACATTATTTTTGTATAGTAATATTATAAAACGAGGCAAGAAACATGAGAAAATTTGTTAGCATAATATTGTTGTCATTATCAATAATTACGCTAATTGCTTGCACTAAAAATAAGCAACAATCTCTGGATGGCGAATACTATTGGATATCAAGTGAAAGAAATGAATTGGCATTTACTATTAAAGGAGATAATGCTTCCATAGAGCATGGAGAAGCCGACAGCTTTACCATTAACAAAAAAAAGAATACGATAGAATTAACTGGAAAAAACATTGCGAGTCGATCAGAAGATTATTCATTTAAAGAAGGGGTCTTTTCTGTTGATATTAGTGGAGTTAAGCACGACTACTATCTTAAAGATAGCGAAGAATATAATAACGCACTAAAACAATATGGATATAAATAACATCATTCACACCTATTTTCCCGAATAGGTGTTTTTTTGTGCTAAATAGATTCCTTCAAAAAACTTTTAAGCTTATTATTAACCGAAAGTCAAATCTATTTTTTGTTCAAATTTTGGTCAAAGAAACAAAATATACCATCCTATTTTAAAAAACCGAATTGTGATGATTGCCGATAAACAAACACTTTGATTTTTCTTTTTATTTCTTTATTCTTCTTATCATGCAAGATTCAGAGAATAAAGCTAGTTGCAGCCACTGCTCCAACACTAATTAAGGCTTTAGTTTTGACTTTATTTAACATCTTAGACCTTCTTTCTAAAAAACTAGGTCAAGAATAACAAAAAATATTTGTAAGTTTTATCACATCACAACGAAAGGTAATTCCTACATTTCTGGCGCAAAATCGTACAGTTCAGAGAAAAAATTAAAACCAGCTGTCCTTGGGGTATAATAGACTTATTGGAAAAAATAAAGTGCCATACTGTACTATGCTATACTATAGTTAAGAAAACTATTTACGAAAAACCATGCAACTAACTCCTGAGAACTTTAAATTATTTATTAGTGTCAAAAAGGATACCTTCCCAACAAAGATATCCTGTCTAGATACAACTTATAAATCCAAACACTGTAAAGGAGGAGGCACAAAAACTTTAAGTCTAGAAAAACAGTTAATTTTGAACTTGCATTATTTATGCTATTAATCAACTCAACATCTTCTAGTTTTTTGATTTTGGTCTTGGACTAGTGATAGTCACTGAACATTAACATTCGTAGAATATACTCTTCATTCCTCAAGTCTATTTGACTTAGAAAACTTAAAATCAACAAGTGTCACTATAGCTATTGATGTCACAGAAAGTCCTATTTCAATGTCCTAAAAGAAACCAAAGTAAGAATTATCCTGGAAAAAGATATACACCATAAAGACACAATCATAATCGATTTAACGACACTTCGTGCCTGTCAATTAGTTTTTTGAGATGGTCATACACATTATTTTACTCTTTTTAAAGAAAGTATAGGTCAAGTTTGTCAGAGCAATTACTTGTTTTTGTTATTTAGATACTATGAATATTCATGAGATATCTTTTTTCCTTTAAAAAGTTCTAAAAAGCATGTATCGACTGTAGAGGATAAGAAGTTTAATAGAGATAGTTGTAATACGTATTAAAATTGAGCGTTTAAATGCTAAGTTTAAAACTTTTCAATTTGTGGAATCATCAACTATGAGTTAAAATAATTTACGAACAGAGGCTTTCCAAAAAACTTGATATCATACGTTTTATTGTGGAAATATTTATTTCATTTTCTCCTAGTATTGAATTTTCACACACTCATTAATTTTATTGATATAATCCAATAATAATGATAATATCAAATAATAATAAAAAGATTTGATAGTATTTTTTCATAATCTGTCACACTTTCTAATGATTTTTTATGGTAAATGGAGATAAATATGATTTTAGGTGAAACTTATAGGAAAATAAGAGAAGAAAAGGGAATTTCTATTTCTTCATTAGCAGGTGCTGAAATTTCAAAATCTCAAATATCTAGATTTGAATTAGGAGAAACAGAGATTTCTGTCTTTAAGTTATTGTATCTTCTTGAAAGAATAGGAGTAACACTAGAGGAATTTCTGCTTATCTGTAATCATTATCAACCTTCGGATTTTAATACCTTAATAGCTTCTGTTAAACAGGCCGCATATAATGAAGATTCTCAAGCATTACTAGATATGGTAGAGAAAGAAATAGAACTTTTTCATAGGACAAATTCTCATTACCATAAATTAAATGCTATTTTCATTGAAAGTATTGTTTCGGGAATGGATAAGAATCATCAATTGAGTCGTCAAGACGCCTCTTATCTTACAAACTATTTATTTTCTGTTGAAAACTGGGGTTATTACGAAACGCTCATCCTTGGAAATTGCTGTCGTGTTCTATCTCCAGATTTATTATTTAGATATGCCAAAGAGGCGCTCAAAAAAGGGAAGTTGTATAGCTCTATACCTAAAAATAGACAATCTCTCATTCAACTACTTCTCAATTCTTTGATTATAATGATTGAGAACGACTTATATGAGGAATCTTTATTTTTAAAACAGGCTACGAAGAATATATTAGCGGATTCCACAGATTTTTTTGAACAAACTATTTTGCTGTATTTAGATGGATATTTGGAACTGAAATTCTATCATAATCAAAAATCACTTTTAAAAATCGAAGAAGCTTTAAAAATTTTCGAACTCTTCAATAAAACAATCTACAAAAATTACAAAGAATACTTTGAGAAACACATCATTCATTTAGTAGACTAGGCCATTTATCTATAGGGTAATAACGTGATCAAACTCTTCCAATATTTCTGGATTTTGATCATGAGTAATGACAATAACAATTGCATCTTTAATGGATAGAATGTAGTCCATCATTGCTTTGGCTTTTATTGGATCAAGGTTGCTTGTAGGTTCGTCAAAAATATATACAGAATATGGTTTGGCTAAAAACCTAGCTAAATCAATTCGTTGCTTTTCTCCTTCTGAAATGGTTTGATTTGATTGAGATAGACTCTTATTAAGGAAGTCTTCATTAAATCCTAAGGCTTTTCTTAATTTTTCAGTTAAATAAAGGTTTCTGGACAGTTTGATATTCTCTAGGATATTTCCTTCAATCAGAAAATCATTTTTTTGCACAAATGCAATATCTTTATATAACTCCTCTGAGGGAATATCAATATTCTGTTTTCCGTTGATTTTTATTTCCCCATCATAAAGATTTTTGGAATAATAGTTTAGTATTAATTTTACTAAAGTTGTTTTCCCAGCTCCTGAAGCACCTATAATCGCATAGCGTTTGCCTTTTTTAAATTCATAGGAAAAATGATCAAATAATATTTTATTTTCAATTTCATAATGTAATTGGCTAATAGAAATAGTCGAAATGTTATCACAATCAATTGTCCTTGTTTTATGGAAAATTTCATGATTTGTCTCATATAAATTTTCTTGGATATTATCAATAATGGACTTGCTACTGCTGATTAAATTTTTATTGTAAAGAATAGATTGTAATGGAGCAAAAACACCGTTTAATAATTGAATACTTGCTACTAGTAGTCCAATAGTCAGTAAGTTATTTCTTACAAAAAAGATACCAGCGACCATACAGGATAGTTGAGAGCCAAAACTTAGTAAAATTCCAGTAGTCGAAGCTAAGTCTTTTAAGAATTGATATTTCTTTCTGGACTCTTCAAATTCTAAACTGATTCCCTGAATTTTTTCTTGGGTCCAGCTTTGAATATTTAATAACTTAATTTGTTCAAAACCATTAATAAAGTTTGTCATTTTTGACAAATAGTGACTATTTTGTAGGGAATAATTATTAGTTGCTTTAGTCATTAACTTTCCAGGAATTTGAGATAGAAAAATCGTTATAATCGACAATAAAAGAAAGACTAATGCTAATCGCCATTCTATATAGATAATGGCAACCACACTCATGATAAGGGTCCCTAAATTTGCAATTAGAGAGATTCTAGGAATCAATAAATTTTCTTGAATAAGGTCACTATTTTTGGTGATATTATTTAAGAAATCTGAATGGTTACGGTTGTCAATTTGGTTAAATTCACGCGATAAATAATGTAATAAGAGACCCTTTTTTAGATCTATAATAACTTTTTTTACATATTGATTTTTAAGATAGGAATAAGAACAAGAGATAAAGAACCACAGTAAAATTAAACTTACACAAATAGTGATATGAAAGAGTAATCCACTATTTGAATTAGTTATACTATCAAGTATTCTTCCTAATTGAAGAGAGAAGAATGTCATTAAAAGAGCACTTGTCAGACTTAATAAAATAATCAAGAAATATAGTAATTTATATTGTTTCATAATCTGGTTCATATCTTACTCCTTAAGTAACTCTGATGAGAATATTATAATCCAAATATGAAAATCAGAAACAAACCTCCCGTATTTGGGACGCACTGAATAGTTTACACTAAATATAAAAAAATTATAAAATAATTATTTTTTAAAATAAGAGGAGAACTCATATTTTTATTTATACTCAATGAAAATCAAAGAGCAAACTAGTAAACTAGCCGCAGGTTGCTCAAAACACTGTTTTAAGGTTGAAATGGAACTGACGTAGTCAGTATCCCTACACATACGGCAAGGCGACGTTGACGCGGTTTGAATTTTATTTTCGAAGAGTATTAACAATGAATATATCACACTAAACCAGATAGAATATACAAGGTATATATAGATAGCTAAAAAAGCCTTGGAATCATTCCAAGGCTTTCTCTATATTCTATTGCATCAATTTTCTTATTCCGATTTCAGTTGCGATAATTTCACGTATATTTAAAATAGATACTTAAATTATATTACTGTTTTTCAAAAGTTCCGTCTGCTACACGAAAATCACTGTTAACAGTTTCAATTGAATTAAATTGAATCTTTAAATATTTTACTTCTTTTTC
>NZ_JVSR01000098.1:0-765 GCF_001069785.1 Streptococcus parasanguinis | reverse complement strand
CATCTGCCTTACAAGCAGAGGGTCAGCGGTTCGATCCCGTTAACTCCCATAGGTCCCGTAGTGTAGCGGTTATCACGTCGCCCTGTCACGGCGAAGATCGCGGGTTCGATTCCCGTCGGGACCGTTAAGATAATGAAAATTATTTTAAGACTCGTTAGCTCAGTTGGTAGAGCAATTGACTTTTAATCAATGGGTCACTGGTTCGAGCCCAGTACGGGTCATATTTTGCGGGTTTGGCGGAATTGGCAGACGCACCAGATTTAGGATCTGGCGCTTTACGGCGTGGGGGTTCAAGTCCCTTAACCCGCATAAGAGAATAATAATGAGCCGGCTTAGCTCAGTTGGTAGAGCATCTGATTTGTAATCAGAGGGTCGCGTGTTCAAGTCATGTAGCCGGCATTTTTTTATATAAAGAAAGCAATGCGAACGTAGTTCAGTGGTAGAACACCACCTTGCCAAGGTGGGGGTCGCGGGTTCGAATCCCGTCGTTCGCTTGAGGAGGCCGGGGTGGCGGAACTGGCAGACGCACAGGACTTAAAATCCTGCGATTGGTAACGATCGTACCGGTTCGATTCCGGTCCTCGGCATAGACAAAGGTTGAAAGAAGCACCCTTAGCTCAACTGGATAGAGTACCTGACTACGAATCAGGCGGTTAGAGGTTCGACTCCTCTAGGGTGCATGGTCGCAAGGCTATGTAAGAATTAAATAGGAAAGAGCACCCTTAGCTCAACTGGATAGAGTACCTGACTACGAATCAGGCGGTT
>NZ_JVSR01000097.1:0-49299 GCF_001069785.1 Streptococcus parasanguinis | reverse complement strand
ATCAGCTTTTACAGCCCTACTCAACTGTGCGGAGGTGAGACGACGAAATCAAATTCTAACGAATTACCGATTTCTGTCCCACTCTCTCTATTTTGATGATTCGGTTTCATCCTTTAAGAGCTCTTTCTTCACGCGCACCGTACTCTCATACTCAGCCCCAGCTAGACGGTCAAAGGGAAAGCGACGATTGAGCAAGACGATGGCAAGAGTGAGAATCAGGTACAATAAAACCACAAAGAAGAGCAATAAAATCATGGACAGGGTTAAGAGAGAATTGTCCGTCAAATCGCTATTCAAGAGCGAAATCAAATAGAACAACCCTTGAGGAATCAGATAGAAATAACCTACTACCAGGATTCCCCGCCAGATGGTGCGAAGCCATTTTTGCTTGTCAAAATGCAAGCGGAATTTCAATAAAGCCATTCCCAAGGTTTTGCCCCGCCACAAAGGAATCAAACCAAAATAAACAGCCAAAATCGCTACATAAGGAATCGTCTCTAAACGCTCGATTACCGCGTAAAGCAAGGATAGCATTACAAAGTCGATCAAGAAGGCAAGACCCATCCGAAAACCAGATACTTTCGTTCCTACTCGGAAAGAATGCTCGTCAATTTCGTCTCGTGTCGGCAATAAC
Source organism: Streptococcus parasanguinis (assembly GCF_001069785.1). Lineage (GTDB taxonomy): Bacteria > Bacillota > Bacilli > Lactobacillales > Streptococcaceae > Streptococcus > Streptococcus parasanguinis_T. Next base: position 48,665 of record NZ_JVSR01000097.1, on the reverse strand, counting down.
CAAACCAGGAACCAACCGAGCAGATAACCCACTCCACCACCGGTAGTATTTTGAATAATATCATCAACATCTGCCAGGCGGTAAGGACCCGGATACATAAAGTAGAGACCTGATAACTGGGTCAGTTCCAAAAAGAGACTAAAGAGGGCTGTCAGGAGGATCGTTTTCTTAAAACCACACTTGAAATAATAGCGCAGATACATCCCAAAAGGAATCAACATCAGGACATTAAAGGCAGGCACATAAAAAGTTGGATGCTTAAGAGCTTGAATCCAAGTACCAGTCTGCGCTAAATCAAAGGGGCTCTCCTTGAAAAAATCCACCACAAAAGCAAAGGGATGGAGATTAACCATTTCCGAGTAGCTAGTATGAATCTTACTTGGATCCGGCAGAGGCAAGATCACCAAGAGATAGACCGTCATCAAGTAAAGCATAAAAGAATAGAAAATCAGCACCCGCAATTTATTGACCGAACCATATTTTCGATAATTCAAAATCATGTAGGGCAAGGTCAGCAAAAATGCCAGGAAAGGAAAGAGCTGAACAGCCGTTTTAATAGTAGAGATATACCCCATTGTGTCTCCTTTTTTTCGTTATAAAATCACCCTTTGTACAATGACAAAAGGTGATTTCTTCATTGATATAGAATATTATACGGCCTGGTAAAGGAAGAGTCAAGGAAGTACGATGAAAACCTTACTGAGGAGCCGTCTTAATAGTTAGCTTCTCCCCTCCAAGACTTTACTTCCGATAAAAACCAATAGATAACTCACAACCCCTGAAAGATGCAATAGCGTTGAGATCCATCCGGTGATTGCTGGTAAGAGCATGAGGCCAGATAGAAAAATTAAGAATAGATAAAACCATTTTACGGTGAGTGAAAATTCTTTCCACATCTTTGGCAGGAGCAGGACTCCTCCGGTCACAAAGGCGTATCCTACAGCAGAGATCCCTGTTGCCTGAATGTCCTGCTCCTGGGTTAAGAGGTGAAAAACGATGGAAGAGAGGACTGTCGCCGTCACAAAAACGATCAAGACTTGTCTAGAGCCTATTTTTCTTTCTAGCAGTCCTCCGAAGGGAAGGAGCATGAGTCCATTTAACAACAAATGGACCCATAAAAACCAGATAGGGGCTCCTTTACTACCGTGCATCAGGGTCCCACTAACATATTGCCAACCATACACCGGCTTTGAATGAAAAGCCAATAGGTCATACATAGCATCCCCATAAAAGGAAGTCAATAGACCGAGCAGCAAACAGATTAGAGCTAAAGTACTGATAACAGGATAGGCTATAAGGATTCTTTTCATATTTATCTTCTCTTTTTCAAAAAACAGCGTTACGATGTCTCCATTCACGACCATTATACCATGTAATTCAATGGAGACAGAAAAGTTTTTTGCTTCTTTCGTTTCAAATCTTTGCTGGAAAAACGAAATATCGTGACTTATTAGTCGGTCATTATTCGTGACCGGAAAGCGATCCTGTTTTTTAGCCGTAGCAAAAATTTGACTTTCTATTTTAAAAAGAATATACTCATTCTAATCTGAGACAAATATTTTTTATTTTTTTAAATCAACAGTATTGTATTCAGAGAAAAAACTACTAACTTCATGGAGGTGACGCTATGTCATTAGAAGAAAAATTGAACCAAGCAAAAGGTTCTGTTAAAGAAGGCCTTGGTAAATTAACCGGCGATACAAAAACAGAAGCTGAAGGCACTGCTGAAAAAGTTGCTTCAAAAGCAAAAGAAGTTGCTGAAGATGCAAAAGAAGCTGTCGAAGGAGCTATCAAGGGCGTTAAAAATATCTTTCATAAAGACGACAAATAGTCTTTAACATCCTAGACCTACTCTATTTTCTACAGTCACATTTGACTGTGAAAGATAGGGTGGTTTTTTATTTTCCATTTATCTTAGGTATAGAAAAAACACCCCGAAGGGTGCTCTTTGTAAGTATAGTAATTCTTTCGAATTAACATTTTGAGTGCAGTGGTTGCCATCCAATCAAACATCGCTACGCTTGTTTTCTTGGGGCAACTATGCATAGCATATCTCTATGCGACTAAAGTCGCTAGAGCTATCCTAATTGCGCACCGCCAGTTCTCATACAAAAAACACCTTGCAAGATGCAAAGTGTTTTCGTTTGTATTCTACTTTCCAGCAACGAATTAACGTTTAGAGAACTGGCTAGCTTTACGAGCTTTCTTAAGACCCGGTTTGGAAAGTATGAATTTCAGTTGGACTAAAAACAGCGTAATATCAAGACTTTTCTCCGCTTTTATAAAAGCGTTTTTCCAATCAAATTCAACTAATTTTATCTAAATGGTGTGGATTTTACCCCCAAAATTACAGAGAATGGAGCTGATAAACACTAAACGTTCACACCATTAGTTAAATGATTTTTTTCATCATTTTTCTTAGATGATAGAACTTCTAATTTATTTCTTATTCAAGCAAAAACAACCTGCTATAAGTAAGAAAGAGGAAGATACAAGAAAAACACGGCGTAAAAACCGATTCAGTTCATTGTCCTCAATCCTTGTCTGCTTCATTTTCTTTTACGAGATCGTTTTGTGAATCTTTTTCAGAGAGTTTTTGATCAATATACTTGTCAATGTTTTCATAAAATTCCTTGGTCGCTTCACTATCTAATGTTGGCGAGTTCTGAACTTGATTCACTTTCAATTGAACAGATTGAATACCGTAAGAGGCTTGTTTTTGGTGGAGTGTTTCTAATTCTTCTTCTGAAATCGGATCTCCAACAACCGTCAAGACCAATTCATTGTTACTTGACTTGTAGACTTGATTAATAACCGTATAATTGGCGAACTCTTTTCCTACAAACTGTTTGATCCCTTCTTTGCGCGCTTGTTCTATTGTCAGAGTAACTGCCGAATAGCTAGCTGGAAGAATCAACAATACAATCAAAGAAATCAAGCCAATTCTCATTTTAATGCTCAGCTCTTTAAATGAAGTTAAAGGAGATTTTCTCATCAAAATTCTTGTTCCAACAATGTTGGCTAGCATGATAAAGACACAGTTGATCAAGAAAAGATAGAGAGCCCCCAATAAAAATCGTACATTCCCATTAGCTAAACCATAGCCAGCAGTACAGATAGGCGACATCAAAGCTGTAGCAATGGCTACTCCTGGCACGATATTGTTTGCTTCTTTTTTCCTTGAACCGATCACACCAGCAATCCCACCAGCAATAGCAATGAGAACATCCCAAATGGTTGGAGAGGTTCGTGCGATCAACTCGCTACTTGCATAAGACAAGGGAGAAATCCAGAAATACAGAGTCGAGACAAGCAAACTGACCAACACTTGAGTCAATAAAACCTCTAGAGATTGCTTGATTAAACGCGTATCAAAAATAGCTAAACCGAATCCCAGTCCAACAATCGGTGTCATGAGAGGTGAAATTAACATGGCTCCAATAATAACAGCTGTTGAATTCATATTTAGACCGATAGAGGCAATAAAAATTGCACACATCAAAATCGCTGTATCTCTCAATCGAACATGAAGGTCATCGTATTATTTCTCACGGTATTCCCGTGTTGAATAATTGGCAGTCATTTGTCCTCTCCTCTTTCCTTATTTAAATCGGTATAATAATTAATAATAACAGCTGATAAACAGCCAAAAAATATGAGCCCATAAATCGTCAAGAAGACACTGGTAATCCTTCCAATCAAGGTCACAGCTAGGAGATCCCCGTAGCCGACAGTCGTCGAAGTCACAAAAGCATACCAAAGACCGTCTCCGTAATTTGTGATAGCAGGTTCAACTAGGAAAAGCACGCCTCCTGACCCAAAAACAAAGGTCACAAAACTCAGAGCAAACCGAGTAAAACCCGTAACCTGTATAATATGCCATAACATTTTTAAACGTCTCATTTGTTCTCCTTATTCATACTAGCTCCTGACCGAGCCGTTTTTTCCAATAATCAAAGTGAAGATAGGACATGATCTCCATCAGAGAAAGATAGACAAACTGATAGATCTGATTTAAGCTGATTATCAACTGATATTGTTTGAAAAATGACTGGAAGAAAGACCAGATATGACTGTCTTGAATCAGTCCCTTCTTAACATCAGACAGGATATTAGCTAAAGCTCCCAAGGACTGAAACGGTAAATCCTTGACATTTATATAGATCCGGTCCACCACATCATTCAGACTGGTATCTTGGATGGCATGAAATTCTCCAAAGAGAACTCCTGCCGCTCCAAGAGTAGAAACAAATTCCACCAAATAATTTCTGAGGAAATTTTCTCAACCTTTTCCCATAATGTGTTTAGTGCCATCCATAACGATCCCAACCAGAAAAAGGAAAGAAAACAAGCAAAGAAATTTTGCCGTAAATCCCAAAAAGCTTCAAGACTTGGTGTTGTTGGTTTTTCTAACTCTAAAATCAAGATGGTCATAATAATTGCTAGAACAGCATCTGTCAATACAATTAATCTGTCTTTCTTCATCGGATTGCATCCCCTTTCTTTTTTGTAACATTCTATCTTATCGCATAATATTGGATATTCTTTCATAATCCGACTACAAACAAAAATAAACCAAAAAGTCTGTCCCTATTATGCTATATTTAACTCTAGAAGTATTCATCCATCTAATTAATAAATATATCATATTTCACAATAAATGAATACTATCAAAGATTCATCCCCTTTCACTTCATCATTTAGTGTTGCTTAGATTTATCAAAAACAACCAAATTTGTATTAATTTCAAGTATCACCTAGTTACAAAAATTTGGGGTGAACAGAAAAAGCATCCCGTATTTTTGATACGAAATGCTTTCAATAAGTTTAAATAAGTTTTAACGTTTACTAAATTGTGATGCTTTACGAGCTTTTTTCAAGCCTGGTTTGATTTCAGTTGGACTAAAAACAACGACATATCAAGGCTTTTCAGAACGATATCTACTGATTTATTTCATAAAATTTGAATCAATATTTTTTAAATAGGGGAATAGTTATTGTAATCTTCGAACTTCCTGATCAGATAATGTCATATCATTCTTTTCCTTTGCTTAGCTCAACATTATAAATGATTTCAGCTTCAGGACTTCCTTTTTCATCCTTAACAACATCCTTTAGCTGATTGTCTTGAACCAATAAAGAAATATTTTCATCTGTACTTCTAGCCTTCGTGAGTTTTGCTTCATCTGGCAAGTGCTGTGCTTTAGAAACATCGATATTATTTCCATTGGAGTCCTTTAAATCTATAGCTTCATTCCCGCCTCCATCAAAATTGAGAAGAACATCAGAAACGATACCAAAACTGCTTGGATTAAAGTTATTAATTGGAGTTCCTAGAGTAGCCTTATTTCCATACTTATCATAAATAGTTGGACGCACGTACGCATTTGAGAATGTTGACCCTTCCTCAGTAATGTATATTGGGGAAAATTCAATCTTTTCAATACCTCTATAGTGTTCTTTGATGTAGGTTCCTATTTGCTCTTCTAGCAAACGAAAGCCATGCTGATAGAGTTTGGTTGTTTTCGGGCCTAGATTTGGTTTAGTCAGCTTGTTATATATATATGTTCCTCCAAATATAAGAATGAGTACAATAGCAATTATTTTAGCAACCTTATTTCTCATTAGTTGCCTCCGTTCCAAGTGATAATCTACAATTTTCAGTCTGTAATCATATTACTTAATTATAACATAGTTCCCATTTTGTAAAATTAAGATAGACAAAAAAAGACATCCAAGAGAAAATTATTGAATGTCTGGAAAGAATATAACTCCATTAACCTTGTTAATAGACTGGAAATGATGATATTATGGTCTCCTTACCTCAAATACTGCTGTATGAACCCACTCATTATGAATTTGTAAGTCATTTTCTATCATTCTACTAAAGGTGAAGCCATTTTTTAAAAGCACTCTCTGAGAAGCTAGATTATCTCTTGCTGTTCCTGCAATGATTCTATTAAAACCATAAGTAGTAAACGCTTTGTCTAAAACGAGTCTAACCGCTTCGCTTGCATAACCTAAATTGGTAACATTTTCCCCAATTCTATACCCAAGTTCTGCTGTTTTCCGATCACCATCTAAGACACTTAAATTGATTCTCCCGACCATAACGCCTTGCGAATCTCTAATAAGATGCATATAGACATCACGATTCCTTTGTTCCGTTAACAACTCCCTTGTAATTTCTTTAAAACCTTCTAAATCAAAATAGTTAGCTGGTCTAGGAGGTAAATTTCGTTCAAAATACTCTCGATTTTCTTTTTCAAAAGAATAGACATCTAAACTATTTGCTTCAGACAACAACTCTAAACTGATCATTTCAAAGCCTCCCCCATCATTATCTACATTCAACATTTTCTCATGTTTACACAAAGTGAAATTTACAGAATTTAAAAAGATTCTTTTATTTTCTGTATTGTTTCTACATTATAACACAAAATACTATGGATAAGCATAATATTCAAGGCGCCACACCAGCCAAACAGGCTAGAATATCTATCAAAGCTATTTCAGAAGCACTTACTCATAGTGACATCCAAATAACGAAGACTTATGTCAATACTACTGAAACAGTAAATCAAACAGCAGGAGAAATAGCCTTTAGAAGTCTCAAAAAGCAATAGGGTGAACTTTAGTTTTTTGAACAAAAAAAGACATCCAAGAGAAAATTCTTGAATGTCTGTAAACGTTGATATAATCGTGTTGATTAACGTTTTGAGAATTGTGATGCTTTACGAGCTTTTTTCAAGCCTGGTTTGGAAAGTATGGGTTTCAGTTGGACTAAAAACAGCGTATTATCAAGGCTTTTCAGAACGATATCTACTGATTAATTTCATAAAATATGAATCAATAGATTATAAATAGGGGAATAGTTTAGGTCTGTAAGCATTAAAATAATACACCTAACTTTGATCACCATTTTTTAGTTATTCACTCTTTTTTCAGATAGTGTTTTTAAAGTTATGATGTAAAATGCCGCAATTAAAACACTATACATCATAATCGGAGGATAGACAATTAAGTATAGAATCAATCCCACTCCTTTAATTATTTGGTCAGGTATCAATAACTTTCTATATTGTGCGGTAGCTTCAAGTAATTCTTTCTGATCTATATTGGGTTTATCAATTACTTTATGTAAAAACCAGTTTGCTACCGTTGAAACAACAACGATTATAATCTCCCTATAATCATGGAAAAGTAGTAAAAATAGTTGTTATCCTAGTTGATTAAAAAAATCTCTGATTTCCTCATCCTTTATAAAATAATATATAATTTTCCCCTCTCTTCTAGTGTCCAAGATATTTTGATTGGCTAGTTTACGAAGATGGTGGGAGGCAGATGCCATACTGAGATTTAATAAACAGGCTATATCGCAGACACAGAGTTCTTCGACGGCAAGGAGATAAAAGATGATATTTATCTGTTTATTATCGGTAAATTTTGATAAAATGCGAAGTGATTTTTGGACTTTTTCCTTTTCAAGGTAGTTCGTTGCGGTTGTAACATTTTGTTGATTTATAACATCCACTTGACAGATACTATCTTTTTTCATAATTTTTTCTCCTAGCCTAACACAGCCCATAGCATGTCAAAGCTGTTGTTTTCAATCAGGATATACATCCCCAATCCTAAATAGACAACGGCAATAAACCATCTGCTATATTTTTCCAAAGTTTCTCCAACAGAAGGGACTTGTGCTAATTTTTGGGCAGAAAAAACCAAGAGATAAATCATGACTAGAAAAGTAAGTAAAGTCACTATCAAATTCGCTAAATTTAAGGTGGTAAAATATGGGACAAAGACACCAATATTGTCAGCGCCACAACTTGCAAAAGTAATCATAGCGACTAGAAAAATCAGGTTTTTATTGTCTTTTCGCAAACCATCTTTTGCAATAGCTTCTCCATCAGAATCTCCTAAAAGCAAAACTTTGAGGCCTAGGAAAATTGGAATCAAACCGAGTAAACCTAAAATCTCTTTACTAGGAATATAATTTAAGACAAATGCAAAAAGCAAACTTAGGAATATTAGACTAACAGAGCCTAGAAATTGTCCTAAATAGATGTTAATGATGTCCTTTCTGCTTTTTCTTTTGGCAAAAAATAACATTAGGATAATAAGTAAGTCTACGGCTGTCCCAGAATACAGGATTATTGAAGTAACAATATTTTGAATCATAAAACACCTCATTCAAATATATTTTTGAATGTATTCTAACATTAACCTTTGTAGATGTCAACTTAAAATCCACCAATTAATAATTGCATGTCAATATTTGTATTGTGAAACTAGTTTCAGAAATATATAGTCTTAAAGTATGTCCACTGCCAATGGTTTTTTCAATATTTAAAAGGAGAGAACCAATTTGGTCCTCTCCAGGGTATAATTTTCCACCAACCCACTACAGTTGACAAAGAACCGTTATTCTCAAATGAGACAACTCCTTTTAGTTTTTATAACCTCAGCTTCTCGGTCTCTTACCTACTTTTAATAGAAAGACTACGAAGGACGATTCTTAAAGTAGTCAGATTGTGCAATATCGAAAGATTAGATGGGCTTAACCAATTTAACAACCCAAATCCAATTAAACTTCCATTTATTACAACTGTTTCTTGAATATTTCTTTGAATTAATTTCTGCAACGATTCAGATAAAGAATTCAATTCCTCGAAGAAATCTAAACGATTATCTAATAATAAAATATCACTCATCTGCTTAGAAATATCAGCACTTTCATTCATCACAACCCCAATATCTGCAAGCGTCAAGGCAGCAGAGTCGTTTAACCCGTCTCCAACCATCAAAATAGTTCGGCCAGCTTTCTGTAATTCCTGAACCAACTGAAACTTACCATCTGGTTTTAAATCAGTATAAACGTTGTCAAATGGCAGATCTTTAACCAACTCTTCTGTTCTAGCCAACGTATCACCAGTTGCCAGAATCAGTTTTTTCCCTTGGCGCTTTAGCTTTTTCAATGCAACTTTCGCCTCGCTTCTCAAGGGAGTGTGGATACAAAACATCCCAATTAATTCTTTCTTATAAGCCAAAAACAATAAATTGTAATGAGTCTTATATTGCTCAATCAAGGCCAGCTGCTCAGAACTAATTCTTACCTGTTCGTCTTGCATTAGTACATAATTTCCAATGACAACCGATTGACCATCAATTTGCGATTTAATCCCTTTGCTTGCAACATACTGAAGCTTGCCATGCATTTCTTCGTGTTCAATGCCTTCAATTTCAGCTTGTTTAACAATTGCATTGGCAATAGGATGATAGATATGTTCCTCCAAACATGCACTTATTCTTAAAATATCTTTCTCAGTATAATCTCCGAAAGGAAGAACCTTTTCAACCAAAGGATAACTCGTCGTGATGGTACCCGTTTTATCAAACAAGAAAGTATCCACTTCCAGATATTTTTCTAATACATCACCATCTTTAATAACCATTTCTCGATTTAGACCTTCCTTTATGGCCGTAAGGTAGGCTACAGGTGTGGATATTTTTAGAGCACATGAAAAATCCACCAATAAAAAGGAAATGGCTTTTGAAAACGAACCTGTTAACAGATAAGTCAAACCAGCACCTAAGAAGTTATATTTTACAACCTTGTCTGCCATCCTAATAAAATGACGTTGTTTTGTCTTCTTACTCTCTTCAGATTTTTTCATCAGATTGATGAGTTGCAAAATACGACTGTTTATCTGATTATCAGTCACACGAATTCTTAACTCTCCTGTTTCCAAAACAGTATTCGCACATACAGAATCTCCCTCTTTCTTTTCAACAGGGAAGCTCTCTCCAGTCAAGGAACTCTCATTGACCATGCCTAATCCTGAAACCACTTGGCCGTCAAACAAGATTTCATTACCTTGGGAGACAACTAATACATCACCTACTTGAACATCAGAACTCTTGATGCTGATGACCATGTCTCCCCGCACTAAGAAAACATCACTTTCTTTAGCAAGAAGGCTTTGTTCCAAATCTGTTGCTGTTTTTTTTAAAGACCACTGATCCAGATGATTACCCAAATCAAGCATAAACATGATGTTGCTAGCTGTCTTGGATTGGTTCATAAACAAGGACAACAAAATGGCCGAACAGTCCAAGACCTCCATGGTTAGTTCCTTGCGCGCTAAAGTTTGATAGGCTTCTTTGACATAACCCAAAGCCTGATAACAAGTCCAAATATAACGAATAGGGTAGGGTACAAAACTTCGAAACAGCAAACGCTTAATCGCTGCACCCGATACAATTGAATAAGCACTCTCTTCTCTACGAATGGGAAGAGTCATCAAGTCCGAAACTTTCCCCTTGTCAATTTTTTTTAAAAAGGCCTCTGCATTTTCTAATACAGAGAAGCCTTCTTTCATACGTAGAGTAAAGTGCTGCTGATCCATATAAAACTGAATAGAGTCGATCCCTTTTTCATCTTTAGCCAAGGAACGAAGATAATCTTGAATATCCAAGGTCAGTGAAAACGAGGACGATAATCGGATATGTTGATATCCTCTGTGTAGCACTTTAAAAGACATATTATTCACCTGTCAGGCTATCTAATTGTTCTTCTTTCTTTTCCTGTTCGTATAAATATTTAGCGTCTTGTAAAACATCATCACCGTGTTGTTTTACAACAGAAACAGATGCATCCAGTCCATCTTTCAATTTGTAAGCTTTAGCCAAGGCCTTAGAATAGCCTTTCTTAGCTTCTTTACTTGCTAAGACTTTCAAGCCAAGCGTCCCAAATGCTACCCCTCCTAAGAAGAGAGATGATTTTTTCGCAACTTTTGCGACGTTTAATACTTCTTTTAACATGTTTATTTCCTCCTTGTAACTATTGTAGCGAAAAATGACAGCAAAAGCAATTGCTGATATCTGATATATAGATAAAATTCTCTATACTGATATTTAATTATATTATGATGAAAACAATATACTTTATTTTTTGATACTGTAAATAATTATGTGTAAACACTTAAGTAGAGTTACGGAGTGTTAATTAAATAAGCTTTCAAGTGTATCAGAACATTGACCAAACCCTTTATGGATTCGTTGACTTTGCTTGAAATTATAATCTTCAAACAACGTAACTAAGTAACGTTCCAGAGCCTCCTCATTAGGAAAAAGAACCTTCTTTTTCGTTTGATGTTTGATTTCTTTGTTAAGAGACTCAATGAGGTTTGTCGAATACATGCTGTGCCAAATCTGGTAGGGAAACTGATAAAAAGTTAAAAGATTATCCGTCTTCTCCAGACTTTCCATGACTTTCCTATACTTTGGTTTCCATTCGGCGAGAAAGTCCTCTAAAGCTTGTCCTGCCATTTCTAAATTTTCAGCACGATAAATCATTATAAATTGCCCCAGAATAACCGCTCTATCTGCTCGTTTCACTTTACTAGCTAGATTTCGACTAATATGAATTAAGCAACATTGTTGTTTAGCTAATGGGTGAGCCTGACTGATAATCTGCTCAAGCCCCTTAAAGCCATCTGTAACTACAAGAGAAATCTGTTGGATTCCTTGGTTTTGAAGCTTGTCTAACAGGGTGGACCAAGAAGCATTGTTTTCTTGAGGCAACTGTGCATAGCATATCTCTATGCGACTAAAGTCGCTAGAGCTATCCTAATTGCGCACCGCCAGTTCTCATAGAAAAAAACACCTTGCAAGATGCAAAGTGTTTTCGTTTGTATTCTGCTGTCCAGTAACGAATTAACGTTTACTAAATTGTGATGCTTTACGGGCCTTTTTCAAGCCTGGTTTCTTACGTTCAACTTTACGTGAGTCACGTGTAAGAAGTCCTGCGCGTTTCAATGAATCGCGGAAGTCTGGGTCTACTTGAAGAAGGGCACGAGCGATACCGTGACGGATAGCTCCTGATTGACCAGCGTATCCACCACCTACAACGTTAACGAAAACGTCGTATGAACCTACAGTTGAAGTAACTGCGAATGGTTGGTTGATGACCAAACGAAGGTCAGCGTGTGGGATGTACTCTTCAACATCTTTTTTGTTAACAGTGATTTTACCAGTTCCTGGAACAAGGCGAACGCGTGCAACAGCGTTTTTACGACGTCCAGTACCTGCATATTGTGCTTGTGACATACTTTATTGTTCCTTTCCTTAGATAAGTCCTGAAATATCAAGAACTTCTGGTTGTTGTGCAGCGTGAGTGTGCTCAGCTCCAACGAATACTTTCAATTTCATACCTTGAGCGCGGCCAAGAGTATTGTGTGGAAGCATACCTTTAACTGATTTCTCGATCAAACGAACTGCATTTTTAGAACGAAGTTCACCAGCAGAGATTGATTTCAATCCACCTGGGTGGTTTGAGTGAGTGTAGTAGATCTTATCAGTTGCTTTTTTACCAGTCAATTTAACTTTTTCAGCATTGATAACGATTACGAAGTCACCTGTATCAGTGTGAGGTGTGAATGTTGGTTTGTTTTTTCCGCGAAGCACGCTAGCAACAACTGCTGAAAGGCGTCCAAGAGGTACATCAGTTGCGTCAACAACGTACCATTTGCGTTCTACTTGGCCTGGTTTAGCCATGAATGTAGTTTTGTTCATGATTTCTCCTATATGAATGTCGTTTTTGTTTACAGGGCGGATGTTCCGGTCCGCGAGTTATTTGAAAGGTTCCGGGGCCTTACAAATGGGGTAAACAATACCGCCTACTATTGTATCAAAATTCTAAGATAAAAGTCAACCGATTTGGAAAATTATTTACGATTTTCTTTTCCAATGACAAATCCGATCAAGGAATTCGGGCCGATGTGGGCTGAAATAACTGGTCCAAGAGGCATCACGATGACTTCATCGATGCCTTCAAGCGCAAGCATTTCTTGCTTCAGTGCTTCGGCTCCTTCTAGATCGTTGGTATAAGAGACCAAGGCTGTGCTTCCACCGATATCGGCTTTGATCAACTCCAGTAATTCTCGGACAGCTTTTTTGCGACCCCGAACCTTGCTGATAGGAACTAATTTTCCTTCCGCATCTATCCAGAGAATAGGTTTGATGCTGGCTAGACTTCCCATGATCGCGGCACTCTTTGAAAGGCGACCGCCACGCATGAGGTGGTAGAGGTCATCGACCAGGAAATAGGTCCGAAGTTTCGGCGCTAGCTCCATGATTTCTTCTTTGGCTTCTGCTAATGAACGACCTGCATCACGCGCAGCTACTGCCCGCATAACCAGGTAGCCCTCTCCAATCCCAGCAGCCTTCGGATCGACAATCTCGATCACGGCTTCTGGGTAGTCTTCTAAAACCAGGTCTCGTGCCATGATTGCACTCTGATAGGTCCCTGATAAGACTGATGAAAAGGCCACATAAAGCAGGGGTGTTCCCTCTTTTGCAAAGTGCTTAAAGGTCTCCTGGAATTGGCCCACATTGACCTGACTGGTTGTCGGTTTAGCTCCATTTTTCATGGCTTCTAAAAGCTCAGGGCTGGTCAATTGACCTTGGCCAACTGTCTGGTAAACTGTTCCATCTAACTCAATGGTCAGGCCAAGAATGGTCACCTGGTGTTCCTTGGCCCAGTTCTGGTCTAAATCTGCGGTCGAATCTGTCAAAATAGCAAATGTCATTTCTTGTCTCCCATCATTTCTTGTAATTGTCGCAATACTTGGTGATCAAGCGGTCGCATGGGTGGTTTTTGATCATTGACCACTCGCTTCGCCTGATTGAGGTTTCCTTTGACGACTGCGACTCGTTTCTCTAACTCTCTAGCAGATACCCGAAGGGCTCCTTGAGCAAAGACAGTCCATTGTTCATGTAAGTCACTGGTCGCGACGGATACCTGGTGGAGGGGCGTATTGAGCTCTGCCGCCAAGCGCTCGATATAGTCGTCTGCCGTCTCATCCTCACCAGTAAAGACCACCTGAACATTGAACTCATCGTAGGTCTGCCGCACTCCTGGCATATACTGGGCATCAAAGACACAGATGACTTCGATCCCTTCAAAGCTAGCATAATGGCTCAGTTTTTGCAGGAGGATGTTGCGCGCCGCATCGAGCTCACTTTTTTGAAAGAGCTGGCGGGTCTCCTGCCAGAAGGCAATCATATTGTAGCCGTCAACCAATAAGATTTTTCGTTTCATATCATTGCCTTTCTACTATTTATAGTCGGTTGCGAAAGACCTCATACATGAGGATGGCTGCTGCCACACTGGCATTGAGGCTTTGAACATGGCCATTCATAGGAATGGTGATCATCTCATCGACTTGCTTTTTGATATTGGTTGAGATCCCTTTTCCTTCATTACCAATGATCAAAGCCAACTTACCAGCCGTATTCCACTGATGAGATGGCGTGCCGTTCATGTCGGTTCCAAAGATCCAGAAGCCCTCTTCCTTTAACTTGTCTAGGGTTTGGCTGAGATTGGTCACACGGGCAATGGGAATGTGTTCCACTGCTCCGGTAGACGTTTTCGACACCACTGGGGTTACCCCGACTGCCCGGTGCTTAGGAATGATGACCCCTGAGACATTGGTCGCATCAGCTGTCCGCAAGATGGAGCCAAGATTGTGCGGATCGGTCAAGCCATCGAGAATCAACAAAAGCGGGTTCTCTTCTTGGGCTGTCTGTTTCAGAATCGCTACCAAGTCTGTGTAAGCAAAGGCTGCCACACGAAGAACGAAGCCTTGGTGAACAGCTCCTTCTGTCATTTCCTGTAGGGTTTTCTTTGGCGTCCAAGAAATCGACACTTTTTTCTCAGTTGCTAAGGCCTTGATCTTGTCGACATTTTTTCCTCGGAGGTCTTCTTGAATATATAATTTATTGCCTGTATTGGCTTGTAAAGCCTCGGTGACTGCATGGACACCGTATACGATATCGTTATTTTCCATAGAACTAGTATACCACAAGAAAGGAGGATGAGGCCAATTCATGATATAATGAAATGAAATCTATCTCAGCGAAACCAACAAAATAGAAAGGAAGCCATGCCTCTTTTTCAACGAACCATCAAGCTCACCTTGGCCACCTGTTTAGCAGCTGCCCTTGCTTATACTCTGGGCTTGACCTATGCCATCTCAGCTGGCGTCATTGCCATCTTGAGTATCTCTGATACGCGTCGGAGTACCATCAAGCAAGCCTATCAGCGTTTTATGTCGACCTTGCTGGCCCTTGTGATCGGAAGTCTCGCTTTTTCCTTTTTTGGATTCAACCTTTGGGCACTGGGAGTCTTTATTGCTCTCTATGTTCCATGCGCCTTTCTAATGGGCTGGCAGATCGGCATCACGCCAAGTACGGTCCTCGTCACCCATCTCTTGATTGAGCAGTCTACTTCCTGGGGGCTCTTGCTCAATGAACTTGCCCTCTTTTTAATCGGGACCAGCTTTGCCCTGCTGGCCAATCTCTATATGCCTTCTAATCAGGCTGCGATTGATCACTACCATGATGTTGTCGAAGACCAACTAAAGAAGATCCTCGGTCGTTTTGCGGAATTTCTTGGTAAAGGGGATGGTCGCAATGATGCTCGCTTGATTAAGGAGTTGGATAGCATCCTAAAGGATGCTTTAAATCTAGTCTATCTGGACCATTCCAACCACCTCTTTCACCAAACCAACTACCATATTCACTACTTCGAAATGCGCAAGCGGCAAAACGATATCCTGCGGGATATGGCAGAAAACGTCAACCGTTGTCAGTTAGCGGCGAGTGAAAGCATAATCCTAGCTCAACTTTTTAAGAAAACGGCCCAACAGTTAAGCCAGAAAAATCCTGCCCAAGATCTTCTAGATGATATTAGTCAGTATTTAGCGATCTTCCGTGAACGTCCTCTTCCTAAGACCCGTGAAGAATTCGAAACACGCGCCACCTTGCTCCAATTGTTAAGAGACTTAGAAACTTTTATCCAGGTCAAGGTTGATTTTTACCAACAATTCCATGAGGAAACAGAATAGACAAAGAAGCCCTTGCAAGATGCAAAGGCTTTTTTATTCAGGCAGTTGTTGTAAACGCTTTCCTAAAATGGTATACTAGAACTGGAAAATAACTTTTTAAGGAGGGTCTTCTATATGAAGTCTTCGTATAAGAAACATTTGTACACTACGACACTCAGTCTCTCAGCGGCTGTCTTGCTTTCCGTTATCGGTCATGGCCAAGCTTCAGCCGATAGCTTAGAAGCGCCTCAAGCGGAACCAAGCACGGTCCTTGAAGTGACACCTGCTACTGAGCAACCTGTGACAGCCGAGACGACCAGTCCTGCTACAGCCACAGAAGTAACTCCTGCTAGTCCTGCAGAAACAGCATCGACTTCTGATGTGGCTTCTAGTACAGAAGTTGCTCCAGCCGCTAGTCCAGTCACTAACCGTGCGACAACAACCGCTGACCAAGCGACTCGATTGGAGAATAGCACCATTTATCTCTCTGAAAAGAGCACGATTGATGACAAAGTCCAAGAAAAAGCTCAAGCTGCTGGCAAGATCAACTGGACCTTAGACAATAAGCCACTCTCTGAGTGGAAAACTTGGGATATGGAGACAGGAACACTGAGCAAGGATCCATTCCTTACTATCACAGAGACCGCAAACGGCAATGATCTGGATCTCCACATCGACGTGCAGGATCTCTTTGGTGAAGATCTCAGTCTTCGTAGCCCAAATAATATTCGCCGGACTTACCGCAATTACATCGGCAACCATGAACTGGTCGGGACCAATGCAGACTTAGGAATCACCATCAATAAGACCCTTGTTTTTCGACCTTATCAGGACTACCATACGCATGAAGAGATGCTAGCTGCTATCGAAAAATCCAAGGAAGAAGCGAAACCCGATCGTTTGGTGCAGCTGGAAACTCTTGGAAAGAGTGCCCAAGGACGGGATATGAAGATGGGGATCGTGAGTAAGGACCAAGCCAGCATCGATCACTACCTGTCTAGTACCAACCCTACAGCTTTGACTAAGCCAAGCGAAATGCTGGCCGCACTAAAAGACAAGACCTTGGATTACAAATTACCTGTCTTAGTCCACAATACCCACGCGGATGAGCAGCCAGGCATTGACATTATCACAGGCCTCTTCAATACCTTTGCGACCAAGGAAAAGGTAACCTTTAACACCACCGATGAAGCTGGAAATGCTAAAACAGTCACGCTAGATATTCCAACCCTGCTCAATAAATTCATCTTCTTATTTGACTTCACGGAAAACCCAGATGGGGATGCTCTCAACCTGCGGGCCCTAGCAAACGGGCTCGATCCAAACCGGGATGCCAGCTACCAAACAAATCCGGAAGTTCGCACGGTTATCCAAATGATCAACAAGTGGAATCCGATTGCTCTCTACGACTTACACGGTTTTGTCAAAGAATTCTTAATCGAACCTGCAACGCCACCACATGATCCGAACTTCGAATACGATCTTCTGTCAGACCTGATGCTAGAAAATGCCCATCATATGGGACGGGCAGGAGTTGCCAATTCTAAATACAATAGTTACATCATTCCAAAACTGGATTGGGGCGATGGCTGGGATGACTCCTTCTCTGGCTATACAGGAGTTTATGCTGTCTACCATGGTATCTTAGGCCATACTATCGAAATTCCAGAAGGAAATGAAGAATCCTACAAAGCAGGTCGCAATGCTGTCCTAGGCGGAATTGACTTCCTCAACCAAGATCCGGACCGTCTCCTTGAGATGCGTCTCAACTTCTACCTGCGCGGTCTCAATAAAACCGAAGATCCAAAAGCTGAAAATGAACTGGTCGGCCCAAATGGAGAAATCGTGGGACGTGTGAAAAACGGTCGTCCGAAATTCTTCCCAGACTACTACGTCATCCCAATGAGCCTCGACAAAGACAACGATGCCCAAGAAGCCTTTAATATGATCGACTACTTCAAACGCAATGGTGTCCTCGTCAAGGAACTCAAAGAAGATATTGGCAACTATAAAAAAGGGGACTTAGTCATTGACATGGCCCAAGCCAAACGTGGCTATGCTAACCACATTCTCTACAAGGGCTCCAACGAATCTGCCTGGGCTGCTATGTACGCAGAGTTGCTGGTCAACTTCCCAGATATGAGAGGGTTCAAGTCCGAACCTGTCTTTGCGGATGGTCTTTTCAACGGAAAATTAGGAGAAGTCACCACCACCCGCGCCACTCGTACCTCTGAGATCGATCCAAAAGCTCCTTACTATGTGATATCAAATACCTCAGCCAGTGCCGTTAAAGCTGTCAACCAGGCCATCGCGCAAGGTAAATCTGTCTATCTAACAGACGATGGCTACATTGTTGACCGCGATACCTTTGCTTCGCTCCTGCCAAACTATGCCATTTATGGTGATGCCCTCTACAAGGTACCAAGCGGCCCAACCTTGAAACCGATGAAGGTCTACTCTCCAAACTACCACTATAATTGGGCTGGAGTAGATGCGCCTGCTCATACTAGTTTGGTCCTTGAAAAATTAGGCTTCCAAATCGTCAATACGCCAGAAGAAGCGGATGTTGTTATTTTGGAAAGCAATCGCTTTGACGCTTCCATTTTTGGCAAGAAACCAACCCTTGTCATTGGTGGGGAAGCCATGCAAAAATTGGAAAAATTGGGAGTTCTTACAGGATTTGACGCTGAAAAACTAAAAGGCGGTAGTGACTACGAAGGCTTGATGAAAGCGATCATTGATGATCAGGATCCATTGACCAGCGGATACAAGAAGAATACCCTCTTCTACTCCAACTCAGGAAACTGGATTGAAAAGGTTCCAGAGCATTTCAAGACCTTGATGAGCATCGCTCCAAGCGATTATTATATTGCAGGTTGGTGGCCACATAACGATGTTCTGGCTAACAAAGTCATGGCCATCTCTGGAGAACTGATGGGACAACCACTCTTTGTCTATGCAGGAAATCCAACCAACCGTCAACACCCTGTCCACTTCTTCCGCTGGGTAACCAATGCGATCTTTGGCAGCAAGTTGGCAAGCTTGATGGATTACGTTCCAGCTAAAGAACCAGATCAAGTGGTAGTTCCAATTCATAACCAAACAAGCAATCCACAGCCAATCTTAGCCAAGAAGGATTCTCCTAAAGTGCTCCTTCCACAAAAAGAAATGACAACTAAAAATGAAGAAAGCGTGCAAGCCTTGACTTACCAAGTAGGACAAAGCTTCCAAGAAAGTCCAGCTAAGGCACAATTGCCACAAACTGGAGAAGACACAACCGCACACTTCATTCTTTCAGGCTTCTTGTTAGCCGTTAGCGGAGGCTTCCTCCTCTTGAAAAAGAAAGAAGTTGAGTAAGTTCCAGGTTTAGACTTGGATGACACGAAAAGAACCTTCGCAGACGCGAAGGTTCTTTTTGGAGATAAAATATCTTTCAAAACTTTCCTTAGGTGAGTACGGACGTCAGCGAACTTCTTCGAAGTTCCATGACTTAGTTTTGAGCCTAAGGTCTCAAAACTCCCGAGTGTTTGAAACAATAATGTTTCAAACACTTTTCTCACAGCGGAAAGTTTCAGTTTATACTTGACTGATTCTAAAGTATAGAAAACTTTTATAATGTTCTCCAGAATATTTAATGAACATACTATTCTACATTAAATCCTAACACTGATGCAAAGTTTCTCCTTATTCCACCAATTCCAACACAACCGTTTGGTAAGGAGCTAATTCTAGCACTTGGTCTCCTTCTTGGAATAATCCTGCTGTATTATTTAAAACGACTGTTTTAATCGGAGCTGGCAACTCCAAGGTGGCCTGGCGATTTTGGAAATTGCTGACAACCAAGAGACGCTTGTCCCCACGGCGTTCAAAGGCGATGATGTTTTCACGGTCCCGATACGCTGGGATCATATCTCCGAATCGGATGGTATTTCCATAAAGGGGATGGCGATACAAGGCCGTCAACTGGCGATAGTAATTCAAGATGGAATTTGGATCCTTTTCTTGATCTTTCACATTGATGGCAACATTTGGTTTGGGACTGATCAACCAGGCTGTTCCATCGCTAAAGCCCAATCCTGGCTCCGCTGACCACTGCATGGGTGTCCGCGCATTGTCCCGGCTGTAGTTGGCAATCGCGGCCAAGGCTTCTTCCTCGCTTAAACCAGCTTCTTTCGCGACGTGGTAGCCATTGATGGTTGCGATATCATCAAAGTCCTCCACCGATTCAAAGACTTGGTTTTCCATCCCAATTTCTTGGCCTTGGTAGATAAAAGGAATTCCCTTACGCAAAACCTGAATAGTTCCCAGAGCTTTTTTACTGGTATCGTTTACTGGACCTTCCGCAATATAATGGGACACCCCACGAGGCTCGTCGTGATTCTCGATAATGGTCGAAAGAACCCCAATGCTATCCGCGCGCTCATGGGCTTGGAAAATACTTTCCTTGAGTTCATCTGCAGTTGGAAGAGCATGGTCGAACCAGCCTTTTCCTTCCTGACCCAGCATGGTTTGTTTGAAGTCAAAGATGGAAGAGAAGACACCATCTTTTCCAATAAAGAAGTGCAATTCTTCATCGGTTTCATTGAAAACTTCCCCTACAGTGAAGGCATTGTACTTGGCGAAAGTTCGCTCCTTTAACTCTCGCAGGAAAGGTTCAATCGGTTGGGCATTGACCAGCGATTCCGGCACTGGAACCAGGCCATTGTCACGATCGGACGGAAGCGAACGCCATTCTAAATCCTTTTTGATATTGATAATGGCGTCAATCCGGAAGCCAGCGATTCCCTTGTCCAACCACCAATTGATCATCTTGTAAATCTCTTCGCGTAAGACAGGATTTTGCCAATTGAGATCCGGCTGATCCTTGTGGAAAGAATGGAGATAGTATTTGTTGGTGCCAGGAACTGGTTCCCAGACACTGCCTCCAAAGTAACTTTCCCAGTTGTTGGGTTCCTTGTCACTTTCGATGAAATAAAAGTAGTCCGCATAAGGTCCATCTGGATCCGCTAAAGCTTTTTGGAACCACTCGTGATGACTGGAGCAGTGGTTAACCACCAGGTCCATAATGATGGAAATGCCCCGCTTCTTGCCTTCCGCGATCAGCTCTTCCATATCTTCCATGGTTCCAAAAATTGGGTCAATGGCATAATAGTTGGAAATATCATAACCCTGGTCAATAAAAGGACTCTTGTAAATAGGAGATAACCAGAGAATATCAATCCCTAAGTCTTGAAGGTAATCTAGTTTCTCCGTGATTCCTTTCAAATCCCCAACACCATCTCCATTGCTGTCTTTGAAGCTTTTTGGGTAGATCTGATAAGCGACCTTCCCCTTCCACCAGTCTTTTTCCATGTTTTGTCTCCTTAAAATGAAAGAGACCGAGACACATTGTCTCAGTCTCTATAGCGCCAGTAGGTATTAGTATACTGTTTTTTCAGTTTCTTTGTCGAAGAAGTGAGCTTTGTTCAAGTCAAATCCAAGTTCGATGGTTTCACCAGTTCCAAGGTAGTCACGTGCATCTACTTTAGCGATGAATTCGTTGTCACCAACTTGGCAGTACAAGTGAGATTCAGAACCGAGCAACTCAGACACAGAGATCGTAGCTTTCACAACTGATTCTGGGAAAGTTTCAAGGAATGCAGCTTCTGTATTCACGTCTTCTGGACGGATACCAAAGATCAATTCTTTACCATCATAGCCTTTTTCTTTCAAGACTTTCAAAGCACCTTCTGGAACTTTCAAATTCAATCCATTAGCAACGATGTGTCCACCTTCCAATTTTACATTGATGAAGTTCATCGCAGGGCTTCCGATAAATCCAGCTACGAATTTGTTCACTGGGTTTTTGTATACTTCTTGAGGAGTTCCGATTTGTTCTACACGTCCGATTGTACCAGTACCTGCAGGGTTTTTAGTAGCAGACATGATAACGATACGGTCAGCAAGTGTCATCGCTTCTGTTTGGTCGTGAGTTACATAGATCGTTGTAGCTCCGATACGACGGTGAATTTTCGCGATTTCAGCACGCATCGATACACGAAGTTTAGCATCCAAGTTTGACAAAGGTTCGTCCATCAAGAATACTTTTGCATCACGGACGATCGCACGACCCATGGCAACACGTTGACGTTGACCACCAGAAAGGTCAGCTGGTTTACGATCCAAGAATTCTTTCAAACCAAGGATTTCAGCTGCTTCTTGTACACGTTTGTCGATGTCTTCTTTGCTGTATTTACGCAATTTCAAACCAAAGGCCATGTTATCGTATACAGTCATGTGTGGGTAAAGAGCGTAGTTTTGGAATACCATGGCGATATCACGGTCTTTAGGTGCCACGTTGTTTACAACAGTGCCATCGATTGAACATTCACCTTCTGTGATATCTTCAAGACCAGCGATCATACGAAGAGTCGTTGATTTACCACATCCTGAAGGACCTACGAAAACGATAAATTCTTTGTCTTTGATGTCCAAGTTGAAGTCTTCTACTGAGTAGTGTTCGCTGTTTGGATATTTTTTGTAAATATTTTTAAGATTTAATTCTACCATGATGGTACTCCTTTGATTTTTATAGTTCTATTGTAAATGAAAACGTTTTACAAATCTATGGCAAGTCTCACAAAAAAGAAAAAGAGTTTTGTGCAAGTTGCACAAAACTCTCGATTGATTCCGTTTAAATGACATCTTGCAAGACTAAATGGTAGCAAAGAGCCAGATCTGTCAGACTTTTCAACTGGAGACCCGTTAGCTCTTCCCACTTATCAATCTTGTATTGGAGCGAATTGCGATGGAGATAGAGTTGCTGGGCCGCCTTGGTCACGACTGCCCCATTTTCCCAAAGAGCGACAATGATGTCTTGCAATTGATCTTGACTTTCAATCAACTGATACAAGCGTTCTTTGATCGGGGTAAGATCCAGACCTGCCTGCTCGATCCCCCACAGATAGAGTTGAGAAAAGCGATAGACGCCTTGATGACCTTCTCGGATCCAAGCTCGAAAGACCGCCTGTTCTGCTCGGATAACCGGAGACACTTTCCCGTCTTTAGACTCGGTCCATACTTGCCCGACCAGGATAGATAAACGAATATTGAAGTCATACTCCATGGCAGAGACAGTATCTTTTAAGATATCGGCCACAGGTAAAGACTGGTCTTGGTCCAGAATGAGCACATAATCTTGTCCGCTCAGTTGCAAGGTTGCTCGGAAGTTGGGCAAGAGTGTCTGCATCATCTCTAACCAAGAAGCCGTCCCTTCCGCTGTTGAATGCGAGATGTGGCAATAGACGAGCTGCATTTTTTTGATGACTTGAGGGGCTTCTCCCTTTCCATCGATCAGGTACTGGTACCAAGGATTAGGGGCAACCTCTTCTTCACCGCCTAACCAGGAAATCAATTGTTTTTCTCGCTCGGTTAGCTCTTCTTCCTTCAGCAGCAACCATTGATGAGCCTGAAGGGGAATGGCTACATAACCAGCTGGTGGATTGGCTTGATCCGTCACCTCTGCATGAGGAAACCACTCTCTGATATTTTTCACTGCTTTCTTCCTTCTTCTACTTGCTGGATGCACCAGTCAATCAGCTCTTCTAGCCGAGAGAGCTCCCCCGTCATATGGAGATAGCCCATGACAGCCTCAAAGCCCGTCGACATCCGATAGGTCACGACATCCGCATTTTTGGCCTTGGTATGGCTATTGGTATTGCGACCGCGCTTGTAGATCTCCAACTCTTTTTCTGTCAGAATTTCTTGCTCCAGCATGCTTTCAATCAAGCTGGCCTGAGCTCTAGCAGAGACATAGCGGGTGGCAGCCTGGTGAAGCTTATTGGGCTTGGTCATCCCTTGAAAAATCAGGTGTCTGCGAATATACATGGAATAGACCGCATCTCCCTCAAAGGCAAGGGCAATCCCATTGATTAGATTGACATCAATCACGTGTCCACCTTACACCTTCTTTTGTATCCAAGAGCTTGATTCCTTGTGCAGCCAATTCATCGCGAATGGCATCTGCTCGCGCAAAATCTTTCTTAGCCCGCGCTTCCTGACGTTCAGCGATCAAGGCTTCAATATCTGCATCCAAGTCTTCTTCGACAAAGACCACTCCAAAGACTTCTAACATCTTGGTCAAGGCATCTTTGACGTCTTGATTGTAGTGACCTGAATTGATCCATTTAGCCAATTCAAAGACGACGGTGATGCCGTTTGCCGCATTGATATCTTCATCCATAGCCGCGATAAACTTGTCCACAAAGCCTTGTAAGTCTGCTGGATCCACTTCTCCTGTGAACGGTTGCTCATAGGTGTTTTTCAAATACTTGAGGTTGGTCTCCGCATCGCGAACCGCTTTTTCTGTGAAGTTAATGGGCTTGCGGTAGTGCTGGGTTGCAAAGAAGAAACGAAGCACTTGGCCGTCGATAGTCTTCAATGCATCATGCACAGTGATAAAGTTGCCTAAGGACTTGGACATCTTGACATTATCAATATTGACAAAGCCATTGTGCATCCAGTAATTGGCAAAAGTTTTTCCGGTCTTAGCTTCTGATTGAGCGATTTCGTTGGTATGGTGCGGAAACTCAAGGTCAGCACCACCACCGTGGATATCAATAGTATCCCCTAAAATTCCCGTCGACATGACCGAACACTCGATGTGCCAACCAGGACGACCAGGTCCCCAAGGGCTGTCCCAGGAAATCTCTCCTGGTTTGGCAGCTTTCCAAAGGGCAAAGTCAACTGGATTTTCCTTGCGGGCTGTTTCCTCATCTGTCCGACCAGAAGCGCCTAGCTCCAAGTCTTCTAGAGTTTTGTTGGCTAATTTTGCATAGTTGTGGGATTTTTCCACACGGAAATAGACATCGCCTTGGCTCTCATAGGCATAGCCTTTTTCGATCAAGTCGGTAACAAAGCGAATGATGTCATCCATAAACTCAACCACACGAGGGTGGCGGGTTGCAGGCTTGACCCCAAGAGCCGTCACATCTTCACGAAAGGCTGCGATGTACTTATCCGCCACTTCCTGAGGAGTAATGCCTTCTTCCTTGGCACGGTTGATGATCTTATCATCCACATCGGTAAAGTTGGAAATATAGGCAACTTCGTAGCCACGATACTCAAAGTAGCGACGAATCGTGTCAAAGGCTACCGTTGAACGGGCATTCCCAACGTGGATATAGTTGTAAACTGTTGGCCCACAAACATACATGCGGACCTTTCCTTCCTCGATGGGGAAAAATTCTCGCAAATCACGAGACATGGTATCATAAATTTTTAACACGCTTCATTTCCTTTCTGTTCCTACTCTTTCGCATTCAAATAAACCACCTGAGTCTGTTTGACAAAGCCAATCTTTTCATACAAACGTTTGGCACCTACATTGCTGTCTTCCACGGCAATCTGAAACTCCTTGTCATTTTGCTCAATGAGTTGGTTGACGAGAGATTTTGCCAAATAGCTTCCATAGCCTTTTCCACGTTCAAGTTCGGTTATTGCTAAACCATAGAGGTAATTCGTATTACTCGATAAATCAACTGTACAAGTCCCAATAACCTGACCGTTTTTTAATAAAATATATAGGCGACTTTCTGGATCTTTCAGAGCTTTAGCGACATATCTATCCACAACTTCTCTCGATTCATGTTCCTCTGAAAATGCCTGAAATTTTAACTGACTAATTTGATCCTGATAGGAACGATCTGCTAACAAAACGTCCAGATTGGAAACAGTTGCTAACGGATAAGGTCTTCTATCCTTACCTAACCAGGTTTCTGTACCTTCATCCTCGACCAGTCCCCAGTTGCTGGCAAACTCAGGATGCTTCTCTAGAAAAACACGCTCTGTCTGGAAAGTCACAGACTCAATGGGATAAGATGCCGTTTCTGTCTCAAAACTTCTATACAAAGCACGCGCAATGCCTTGACGACGATGATTGGGGTGGACCAGAATCGCTACTTCCACATCTGGGTCATCTGCATAAACCGTTAATAGGCCAATAAGTTCACCTTTTTCATAATAAAGGAAAAAGGCGGGCATATCGGGATCAAAATTGAGCATATTGGAGAGATAAGGATCCCGAAAAGTTCCGTCATACTTCTGACAGATAGCAATAAGGGCCTTTGCTTCCAGTAGTTGGTGGTCATTCAATGTATTGGTTGCTTGAATCACGTAGCGATCTCCTTACAAGCTAGAAGACCGATGACTGGCTTCCTTAGCATGCTCCATCTTATTCACATAGTATTCGCGTTTTTCTTCTTCTTGGTGAATGATTGGCTCATCCTTCTTACCGTGAACACGAACAATCTTGGCAGGAATACCGACAACGGTCACATCACTCGGTACATCGGAGACCACGACCGCTCCCGCTCCTACTTTGGCCTTGGCCCCAATCTCAATCGGACCGATGACCTGGGCATGAGCGGAGACCAAGGCTCCTTCACGAACCGTTGGATGGCGTTTCCCGACATCCTTCCCTGTTCCCCCAAGGGTCACCCCGTGGTAGAGCATAACGCCTTTTTCAACAATGGCTGTTTCCCCGATAACGAGGCCCGCTCCATGGTCGATAAAGACACCAGAAGCAATGGTCGCACCTGGATGGATCTCGATCTGAGTCCAAAAACGCCAGAATTGGCTGTGCATCCGCGCCAAGAGCTTAAAGCCATGGTTCCACAAAAAGTGGGAAACACGGTGAGCTGCCAGTGCTTTGACGCCCGGATAGGTCAAAAGGACCTCCAGCGAGGTACGCGCTGCTGGGTCATTTTCTTTTACAATATTGATGGTTTCACGCCACCATCCCATACCGTGCTCCTCCTTTTCTAATGATTATTCTGAATCTTTTTGTGTAATGGTAAAGTCTTTTTTAGGTTTGTGGTCTTTATTGTGGTGACGAGGACGATCACCATGGCGAGGACCCTTTTCACCTTTTTCTTCTGTATGTTCAGGTTTTGGCGGACGTGGTAAGAGTGCCTTCATAGAAGCATCGACACGACCTTTTTCATCAATCTTGATAATCTTGACATCCACTTCATCGCCGATCGCTACCAAGTCTTCAACACGGTTGGTACGAGTCCAAGCCATTTCAGAAATGTGAACGAGGGCATCCGTCTTGTCAAAGAGGTTGACAAAGGCTCCGAATTTCTCGATCCGAACCACTTTGGCATGGTAGACTTCATCCACTTTGGCTTCACGCACCAAACCAGCAATGATTTCCTTAGCACGGTTAATGGCATCTTGGTCGCTCGAGTAGATAGATACGTTTCCTTCTTCGTCGATATCAATCTTAACGCCTGTTTCAGCGATGATCTTATCGATGGTTTCTCCACCCTTACCGATGACAATCTTGATCTTGTCGACATCAATCTTGATGGTATCAATTTTCGGAGCAGTTGGAGCCAATTCTGGACGAACTTCTGGAATGGTTGCTTCAATGACATCAAGGATTTCAAAACGAGCTTTCTTGGCTTGAGCAAGTGCTTCAGTCAAGATTTCTGCAGTGATCCCTTGGACCTTGATATCCATTTGAAGGGCTGTAATTCCGTCACGAGTTCCTGCAACCTTAAAGTCCATATCTCCAAAGTGGTCTTCCAAACCTTGGATATCTGTCAATACGGTGTAGTTGTTTCCATCTGAGATCAGACCCATGGCAATACCAGCTACTGGTGCCTTGATTGGCACACCACCAGCCATAAGGGCAAGCGTTCCCGCACAGATAGAGGCTTGAGATGAAGAACCATTTGATTCTAAGACTTCTGCTACCAAACGGATGGCATATGGGAATTCTTCCAAGCTTGGCAATACTTGAGCAAGGGCACGCTCACCGAGAGCACCGTGACCAATTTCACGACGACCAGGCGCACCGTAACGACCTGTTTCACCAACCGAGTATTGTGGGAAGTTGTAGTGGTGCATGAAGCGTTTCTTGTACTCAGGATCCAAACCATCGATGATTTGCGTTTCACCCATTGGTGCCAAAGTCAAGACAGAAAGAGCCTGAGTTTGTCCACGCGTAAAGAGACCTGAACCGTGAACGCGAGGAAGGAAGTCAACAACCGCATCCAAAGGACGGATTTCATCGACCTTACGACCATCCGGACGAACCTTGTCTTCTGTAATCAAACGGCGCACTTCTGCGTGTTCCATTTGTTCCAAGATTTCAGCCACGTCGCGCATGATGCGGTCAAATTCTTCGTGGTCGGCATATTTTTCTTCGTAAACTGCTGTGACTTGGTCTTTCACTGCTTGAGTTGCAGCTTCACGCGCCAATTTTTCTTCAACTTGAACCGCTTTTTGAAGGTCACTGTTGTAGGCTGTGATGATTTCAGCCTGCAAGTCAGCATCTACATGAAGCAATTCAACTTCTGCTTTTTCTTTCCCAACTGCCGCAACGATTTCTTCTTGGAAGGCAATCAATTCTTTAACGGCTTCGTGCCCTTTGAGAAGAGCTTCCAACATGATTTCTTCTGACAATTCTTTGGCACCAGACTCTACCATGTTGATAGCGTGTTTGGTACCAGCTACTGTCAATTCAAGAAGAGAGCGCTCTGCTTGTTCTTGCGTTGGGTTGATGATGATTTCCCCGTCCACATAGCCTACTTGTACCCCAGCGATTGGTCCGTCAAACGGAATATCTGAGATAGAAAGTGCCAATGATGAACCAAACATCGCTGCCATTGGTGCAGATGCATTTTCATCGTAAGAAAGGACTGTGTTGATGACTTGCACTTCATTACGGAAACCTTCCGCAAACATTGGACGGATCGGACGGTCGATCAAACGCGCTGTCAAAGTCGCATCTGTTGAAGGACGTCCTTCACGTTTCATAAAGCCACCAGGAAATTTCCCAGCCGCATACATTTTTTCTTCGTAGTTGACTTGAAGTGGGAAGAAATCCCCAGTTGCCATTTTCTTAGACATAACGGCAGCAGTCAAGACAGTTGACTCACCATAACGCACGACAACAGAGCCATTTGCTTGCTTCGCAACCTGACCAGTCTCTACGATTAACTCACGACCCGCAAAAGTCGTTTGAAACACTTGTTTTGTCATTGTAATCCCCTTTGGATTGATAAAATTATACGACTTGCCTACAAAGATCAAGATACCAAGCCGTTAAGCAACTCAAAGGAAAATAGGAAATCGAACGACGGAGCGGATGCTCCTAGGTAGATTTATCTTTTTCCACAGAGTTGTAGGCGGGTTCAATTACGCATGATAGCATAGATTGACGCAGTGTGCCACGCACACCAGGAAATCTATCTTTTTCACTAGGGATTTAGCCCGTGTTCAACTATCAAGATACTAAAGCCGTTAAGCAACTCAAAGGAAAATAGGAAATCGAACGACGGAGCGAACGCTCCTAGGTAGATTTATCTTTTTCCACAGAGTTGTAGGCGGGTTCAATTACTCAAGATATTTTGGACGGTTCGGTTTGCCGAACATTTCTGTAGAAAAATAGGAAGGTGACGCCGCACTCGATGAGTGCTAGGAGGCTTATCTTTTTTCCTGAGAAATGAGGCCAAAATTCAATTACTCAAGATACCAAGGCCACCCAACTCAACGAGATAGGAATTTCGACAGCCCATCTATTTGTTATATCCTCATCTTTGTATCCAAGCACGTATACCTTTTATTTTAACATATTCAAGCCCAAAAGAAAAAGGCTTTGAGGGCCTTTTTCTGTGAATCTTCAGCAAGTTCTATATAAAAATTTTAGAGCTAGATATAGCTTTTGATTATTTTTACGATTTCACGAATTCAGTGCTGTCGACATAAAAGCGTGTTTTATGGGTTCCACCCTTGTAGTTCTTGTTGTTACGTTTCAAGACAAAACGTCTGTATGGATCGGAAGTACCTTGGATAGTTGTTGTCACTTCAACTGAATCTTCATTGACTACCCATTCATCCGGCGAAGGAATCTCCATCGGTGGCATCGCTCCGCCACGACCACCAGGTACAATTTCGTAGAAGGCCTTGTCTTTTGTCGAATAGATCCAGCCATTTTTCTTTTCATTTGTTAGTTGGATCAGCTGGTCTTGTGAAAGACTGCGGATAGAGTCCGATGTCTCTTCTGCATTCAATTTATCAATGACATCTTGCAGATTATAGGTCCCAGGCGTGTAGGTATTGTAGTAATCAATGAACATGTCTTGTGGGTAACCATCAACCGCACCGTGATCATTGTTCAACTCCAGCAAGCGAGTCGGTTGTACCTGAAGCGAATAGGTCAAAGACGCACTGTTTTCAATGATCGAATAGATGTCCGCTTGGTCTGCTTTTGACAAGGTCCCAATGGCTTCTTTATCATGTTCATCTGACTTAGCTTCTTCTGTTTGCTCTTTTTCTTGGGCTTTGTCAGATGATTTTTTGACTGATGAAGCTCCTACAGGACTGTGCTTACGCTCATAGCGTTTTGGGGCACAGGCTGCTAGGGAAAGCAAGAGAACTGCAGCTAGTAAATATGTTCCAATTTTTTTCATGTTTGTCTCCCTATTTTTTAGTTCACACGGTAGTACAAATCGTTTCCATTCGTAGCATCACTCTTACTCCAGTAAATGGATTCACTGCCACCTTCTCTTGAAGGAATGAAAAGAATAGGCGTTTCGTTCGTTGCGCCAGGCATGCGACTAACTCCGTGTAAATTGCCTTCCTTGAAGTAAAAACCAGAAAATTGAACACCATTGACAGCACTACCATTGACCTTCACAATCCCTTGCGCATCAAACTCAATGCTCGTACCGTACTTATTTTTCCAAACTCCCGCTACACTTGAGAAATTTCCAGCTTTTATTTCATCTAGATTCATCTCAGTGCTTGTTTTGGCAGGGGCAGGAGCTGATTCGGCATTCCCATCCACGCGCGTTGTATAGTCAAGGGCGATCCAGCCTTGTCCAGATTCCAATTTGCCCCAGGTATGACCATCTGCCTCTACGGTTTCCGTAATGGTATGAGTCCCTTTTGCGATCATTCCTGCTGAGGGAGCTGAGGTTGAGGGCTCTTTTCGAATACGGAGATCGGCTACGGTAACTTGTACTTGGAAGATTTCTGATTTTTTCTCTTCTGCTTTAGCTGTTGATTTGGAATCCCCTGAACCATCAAATTTTTTCCAGTCTAGCTTACTGAGGTTCAACTTCTTAGCTGAAATCCCAAGAGCTTGTTCTGCTGTTTCCTTTCCACCAATTTGAATGGTTGCTTTCTTTTCTTCCTTGGCTTCCCCTTTTCCTAGCGAATAAAGGGTTAATTCCATTTCTGGATTAAGGGATTGCCAAGTAGCATAAACGATTTGCCCATTGTCAAAAACTTCTAAACTAGAGCGATAGCCACCTGCAGAAGCCACATAGGCTACGTGGAGCAAGGTTGGCTGGTTATCTTTCAAATAATACACAGCAGCAATCGTTTTGCCATCCCCAATCAGCAGTTCATCATTACCATCACGATTAAGATCCTCAAAAGCATATTGCCACTCATTGGTGCTTCCAAGTGTTTGAAGGTTAAAGACATAGGCATATTCTTCTGAAGTTGCTTCGATCTTCTTTAGTTCATTTTGTAAAGCTGTTTGGTCCTTAGTATTAATGGCAACCGCATAAGATTTATAGCGATCTAATACCTCTTGATAGTACTTTTGACCTGTATCCTTCTTCTCTTTTTTGACCGACGAAGAGCTTGCCGTTTTCGGTTTGCTTTGGCGTTCATAGCGTTTGGGCGTACAAGCCACCAGAGCTAGGACGGACGCACCCGCCAGTAGTGAAATCATCAATTTTCTCATAGTATCACTCCTTTAGTCCACACGGTAGAAGAACGAGTCAGTATCCCAAATATATTGTTGCCCAACCCATATACGGTCTTTTGATGTATCTGATGGATCACTATTCTGATTACTATCTGGCTTCATAGGTGTTCCAGCTGGCAAGAATGAGATCGCAGCTCCACCAGCTGTATTTGGTTTTGAACTATGGATCCCCCCACTAATATAGCCGTGATCGGGATTAATTCTATCAACAACTCCACTACCATCTGTTACAAATCCTTTTCCTGTCAAACCATCTTTATCAAATTCCAGAACCCAACCTAGACCATTTCTCCAGGTTCCTGCAATACTTGAAAAATCACCGTTCTGAATTTCTTGAATATTCATTCCACTGCTTTTCTTACTTGAGCTGGCTGATTTAGAACCATCCACGCGCGTTGTGAATTCAAGGGCGATCCAGCCTTGTCCAGATTCCAATTTGCCCCAAGTATGACCATCTGCCTCTACGGTTTCCGTAATGGTGTGAGTTCCTTTTGCGATCATTCCTGCAGATGGAGCTGAAGTAGATGGTTCTTTTCGAATACGAAGATCCGACACACTGACTTGCACTTGGAAGCTTTCTGATTTTTTATCTTCTGCTTTAGCTGTTGATTTGGAATCCCCTGAACCGTCAAAAGTTTTCCAGTCCAGCTTACTGAGGTCCAACTGCTTGGCTGAAATCCCAAGAGCCTGCTCTGCTGTTTGGTCCCCACCAATTTGAATGGTTGATTTCTTTTCTTCCTTTGCTTCCCCTTTTCCTAGTGAATAAAGAGTCAATTCCTGGTCCGGATTCACAGATTGCCAAGTGGCATAGACGATTTGCCCATTGTCAAAAATATCTAAACTGGAGCGATAACCGCCCACCGCAGCTGTATAAGCTGTATGGAGCAATTCGGCTTTTTGACCCTTGAGGTAATAGATGGCAGAAACATATTGTTTGTTTCCAGTGTATTGATTGGACACCAAGAGCTCATCCACACCATCTTTGTTCAAGTCTGTAAAAGCGTATTGGAAGGTTACCGGAGTTCCTAAGCGCTCCAAAGCATCTAAATAGATGCTTTCTTCTGAACCCGATTGTATTTTACCTAATTCCGCAAACAGGCCTGCTTTATCCCCATTTTTAAGAGCAGTATCATACTTGGCATACCGCTCCAAAACCTCTTGATAATACTTTTGACCTGTATCCTTCTTCTCTTTTTTAACTGTCGATGATGTGGCCATCTTTGGTTTGCTTTGGCGTTCATAGCGTTTGGGCGTACAAGCCACCAGAGCTAGAACGGACGCGCCTGCTAATAGTGTAATCATAACCTTTTTCATAAAAACCTCCTCATATCTATCCTAGTATATCAAAAATGGTCGATTTTTCCAGCTCTTTTCAAGATTTTTACACAAGCATTTTCCCCTCTCCCTCTATGTTTCTGTCCTTTTTTCTGCTATACTTAGTATAGTTATTTGATCAAAAGGAGAACACTATGGAATTAAAGAAACGTTCTGAATTTCCTGAGAACGAACTCTGGGACCTCACAGCCCTCTACCAAGACCAGGAAGACTTCTTGCGTGCCATTGAAAAAACACGTGAAGAAATTAATGAATTTGTCCGTAACTACAAGGGCAAGCTCCACACCTTTGAAGACTTTGAAGCTGCCTTTACAGTCTTTGAACAAATTCAGATCCAACTCAGCCACATTGGTAACTACAGCTTTATGCCCCAAACGACGGACTTTGGCGATGAAGCTTTTGCGGAAATTGCCCAAGCAGGGATGGATTTCGAAACTTGGGCGAGCGTTGAACTTTCCTTCTTTGATGATGCTTTGGTCGAAGCGGATGAAGAAGTCCTTGAACGTCTCGGACAACTCCCTCACCTCACTTTTGCCATTCGTCAGGCTAAAATCAAAAAAGCTCACTACTTGGGAGCTGATGTGGAAAAAACTCTGACCAACCTGGGTGAAGTCTTCTACGGACCACAAGACATCTATACCAAGATGCGGGCAGGCGACTTTGAAATGGCTGATTTCGAAGTGGATGGAAAAGTCTACAAGAATAGCTTTGTTACCTATGAAAACTTCTACCAAAATCATGAGAATGCGGAAATCCGTGAAAAAGCCTTTCGTTCTTTCTCAGAAGGTCTCCGCAAGCACCAAAACACGGCTGCTGCTACCTATCTAGCCCAAGTCAAATCAGAAAAACTGATTGCAGATATGCGGGGCTACGACTCTGTCTTTGACTATCTTTTAGCTGAGCAGGAAGTGGATCGTGCCATGTTTGACCGTCAGATTGACCTGATCATGAAGGACTTTGCTCCGGTCGCTCAAAAATTCCTCAAACACGTGGCCAAGGTCAACGGCCTTGAGAAAATGACCTTTGCTGATTGGAAGTTGGATTTGGACAGCGCACTCAACCCAGATGTCACCATTGATGACGCTTATGATTTGGTCATGAAATCTGTAGCACCTCTTGGGGAAGAATACTCCCGCGAAATTGCCCGCTACCAAACTGAACGCTGGGTTGACTTTGCGGCCAATGAAGGCAAGGATTCCGGTGGTTATGCAGCCGACCCATACCGCGTCCATCCTTATGTCCTCATGAGCTGGACAGGACGGATGAGCGATGTCTACACCCTGATCCACGAAATCGGACACTCTGGTCAATTTATCTTCTCAGACAACAACCAAAGCTACTTCAACGCCCACATGTCGACCTACTATGTGGAAGCTCCTTCTACCTTTAACGAGCTCCTCCTCAGCGACTATTTGGAACACCAGTTTGACGATCCTCGTCAAAAACGCTTTGCCTTGGCTCACCGTTTGACAGATACCTACTTCCACAACTTCATCACCCACTTGTTGGAAGCAGCCTTCCAACGCAAGGTCTACACCCTGATTGAAGAAGGTGGAACCTTCGGCGCTAGCAAACTCAATAGCATCATGAAGGAAGTCTTGACAGAGTTCTGGGGAGATGCCGTTGAAATCGATGACGATGTAGCCTTGACCTGGATGCGCCAAAGCCACTACTACATGGGGCTTTACAGCTATACCTACTCAGCTGGCTTGGTTATCTCAACAGCGGGATACTTGCATTTGAAAAACTCCGAAAATGGAGCGAAAGATTGGCTAGACCTCCTCAAATCAGGTGGTAGCAAGACCCCACTTGAGTCAGCCATGATCATCGGAGCAGATATCTCAACTGACAAACCACTCCGCGATACCATCCAATTCCTTTCAGACACTGTGGATCAAATCATTGCCTACAGTGCAGAATTGGGAGAATAAGTACAATTTTCAGACTTAGTTTATTCTAAGTCTGATTTTTTATTTAAATATTACCAGTTAGTAATTGAAAGCGCTTTTATATTATGGTATGATTATTCTTGGATAAATATCCGAAGGGAGTAACATTATGAAAAAACGGTTGATTTTAACAATCTTAATTGCGTTATTATTTGGAGCTTGCTCAAATCAAAATGAAGCTTCTCAAAAAGAAACTGAAAAACAGGTAGGTTTCGTTCAAAAAGAAGAAAAAACAAAAAAAGAACGCGACGAACAGGAAAAAGCAGAAAAAGAGAAAAAAGCAAAGGAGGAGCAAGAACGAAAAGAAAAAGAAGAGCTCGAGAAAAAGGCGAAAGAAGAACAGGAACGAAAAGAAAAAGAAGAGCGTGAAAAGAAAGAGGCTGAAGCAAAACAACTTGCTGCTCAAGCTGAAGCTGCCGTACAAGCCTTAGAAAACAATCAAGTAACAGAAAATATTGCCCCAGCCCAAGCTGCTATCGCAAATGTAGCTGATCAAGGAACAAAAGATCGCTTAACTCATCGTGTTGGATTAGTACAAAATGCCATTACTGTCAGAGAACAACAAGCTGAACAAGCTCGACAAGCCGCAGCCGCTGAACAGGCAAGACAAGCTGCAGCTGCCCAACAAGCGCAGCAACAACAAGCATTTGTCACACAACCTCAACAAGGAGGCTATCGAAATTGTAGTGAAGCACGCGCTGCAGGTGCTGCACCGCTTCGTAGAGGGCAACCTGGATATAGCGCTCGCTTAGATAGAGACGGAGATGGAATCGCCTGTGAATAAAAAAATTACGATTTCCATTTTTTCCATTTGTACAATCTCTCTTCTTGCTATTTTATACTTGAATTTCAAAAAGAGAGAAATTATTACTCCAGATTCTTATAAGGAAGCAATGACTTACGTCAAAAAGATTCCGCTATCTGAAGTACAAGAGAAAATCAACAATAAAGAAGATTTCATTCTCTATATCGGTCGCGAATCCTGTCCATACTGTCAAAAATTCGCTCCTAAATTAGCAGTTGCTATTCAAAAAACGAATCAGACCGTTTATTACCTGGATAACGACTCAAAGGAGCGAAAAGACATCACAGCTTTTGCACATGATATGAATGTCAAAACGGTACCAAATTTGTCAACTTTTAAAAAAGGTAGTAAAGAAAACTATCTAAAAAAAGGTAGCAAATCAAGTATCGAAGAGATTATGGATCTCTTGACTCAATAAGCCAATTTTAAAAGGTCAATACAAAAAGAGTAAGATAGAACGATTCGTTCCTATCTTACTCTTTTTTACTAACTCAACTCTGCCACAATGGCCTTAATTTGTGCTGCGGTGTGCACTCCTGCTACTTGTTTAACAACCTGCCCATCTTTTTTAAAGAGCAAGGTTGGGATAGACATAATGCCGAAAGCACGCGCTGTTTCTGGATTTTCGTCCACATCCATTTTTAGGATTTTTAACTCATCTTCCGAAAGTTCTTCCGATAATTTTTCTAAAATAGGAGCTTGCATACGACATGGACCACACCAGGTTGCCCAAAAATCTACCAAGACCAAGCCTTCTTTTGTTTCTGCTTCAAATGTTGCGTCTGTAATTGCTTTTGCCATTTTCTTTCTCCTTTAGTTTTGGTACTGGGTCAAATCTTGCTTCATCAGATAGAAGAAGACATCTCCGTAAGTCCCTTGGTAATCCAACTCATGCCCATTATAGGTCAGTTTCACAACAGGATAAAAATCTGCTACCCCAATTAAGCAAGCTTGTTGGGAGCGTTCAAACTCATCGTAGGAATCAAAATGCATGACTCTTTCTTGTTTTGCACCGTCTAGATATGTAATATCAATCATATCGATAACCTCTATTTCTTATGATGTATCAATTGTAACTCTAGACATTACATCTGTCAAACAAAACGACTTCCTCAAAATGATGGATCTTGTTCGATAAGGAAAAGACAATAAAAAAGCCCTCTGAATCCAGAGGGCTGTTTTGAACTCGGTCTAAAATCAGGTGAAAACAAAAAATCTCCCCGAAGGGAGATAGATCTGGTCTACTTTACCTTACGATGCTAGGAACCGAAGCCGAAGATTATACTCGAGTATATCGAGGCAAGGTGACAAAAAACAAAAAAGCTACTCAACTAGAGTAGCTTTTTTTCAAGATATGCTCAATTGAACACGGCCTAAGCACTTGGCAAAAAAGATAAAATCTCCTAGAAGCTGAAGCTTCTTCGTCAATTTTCCTATTTTTGCTTTGTGCTTTTGACGGCCTTTGTATCTTGAATTAACGACGAAGTCCAAGAGAGTTGATTAACTCACGGTAACGGTTAACGTCGTTTGTACGAAGGTAAGCCAACAAGTTACGACGGCGACCGATTTTCTTCATCAAACCACGGTAAGTAGCGTGGTCTTTTTTGTGTTGTTTGATGTGTTCGTTCAAGTGGTTGATTTCCCAAGTAAGGACAGCAACTTGTACTTCTACTGAACCAGTGTCACCTTCGTGACGTGCGTATTGTGCAATGATTTCATTTTTTTTCTCTTTTGAGATTGCCATGATAAGCTCCTTTTCTTTATGCTCTATCCGAGTGGCAGGTTTGGCATATCCTGCTACCAAGAAAGAGTTAGTTGTCTATTCGACCTTCTTATTCTACCAAGATTTCATCTTTCTGTCAAACACTTATGTTTCCTTTGGGAGGAGCTTTTCTCATTTCTAAAAAGAACCTTGGGAATATGGACAGTTTGATGGATCATTCTTCAAGCAACTTATTCAAAAAGACAAATATCTCTAGGATATTTGCCTTTTATCGGTATGAATCTTATTTCTCTTTCCGTTTACCACGCAAGAGCAAAGCCAAAGCAAAAATTGCTAAGAGTGCACCGAGTATGGTCAACCCGTAAGCAACAACTTCACCAGTTGATGGAAGAATTTTTTTCTTTCCTTCTTTTGGTGTAGTTGGAGTTTCTGGTTTTTCCGGTGTACTTGGTGGCGTTGTTGGTGGGGTCGTCGGTGGAGTTGTAGGAGGTGTTGTTGGTGGTGTCGTCGGTGGAGTTGTAGGAGGAGTCGTTGGCGGGGTGCTTGGAGGTGTTGTCGGTGGAGTCGTCGGTGGCGTATGACGATTGGTTACCGTGAAACCATCAATGTTGCTTGTATAACCTGCTACTGGATCCTCTGTAATCGTGTAGGCAATCTTCTTACCTTCCTTGTATACAGGTAGATCCGTGAAGCTTGCCTGCCAATTATCAGTAGCTGTGATTTCTTTTACAGCTACTTCTTGACCATCCGCAAGGAGACGAACTGTGATTTTTTCAGGACGAAGACCCTCTTTATTGTCTGCATCATCCCAGATCTTCTTGACCGCTACTTCTGTTACTTCTGGTGTGCGGCTATTGGTGATCACTACATTTCCCTTGTTACTGTCATCGACCGTACTTGTATAGCCTTTGACTGTCCCAACTTCTTTCACTTGGTACTGGATCTCTTTGCCTTTCGCTTTTAGAGGCAAATTGCTAAAGGTATGAGTCCAGTTATTTTTAGCAGAAAGTTCCACTTCTTTTCCTTGAGCTTTGCCATCTGCATAGAGCTGTACCTTAATGGCGCTTGGACGTTTGCCATCTTGGTCATTGTTGTCTTCCCAACGTTTTGTAACAGTAACGCTGGTTTTACCTGGCTTGTAGCTATTGGTAATGGTTGTTCCATCAATCGCAGCAGAGTAATTGGCTACTGTGTCTTCTGTGACTGTGTAGACAATTTGTTTGCCGTGATTGTATTTTGGAAGATTGGTAAAGACTGTCTTCCAATCAGTTGCTGCACTTAGCTCTTGGCTAGCTACTTCTGTACCATCTGCAAGGAGACGAACAGTAACCTTGTCAGGACGAACGCCATCTTGGTTGTCATTGTCTTTCCAAACTTTCGTTACTGGAATCTCAACGACTTCTGGTGTCCGAGTGTTAGTAATATTGGTTCCCTCAATAGTTGTTTCATAGCCTTCAACAGGTTCTTCTGAAACGGTGTAGGCAATGACATTGCCAGCATCATCGACCACATCGAGATTATCAAAATGATATGCCCAAGTTCCTGTAGCATCTGGTTTCACTTCTTTAGAAGCGACTTTGACACCATTTGCTAGGAGATTGACTGTGATTTTTGATGGGCGTTTGCCATCTTGATTGTCATTGTCATTCCATGTCTTTTGACCGGCAACGCTTGTCTTTTCTTTTTGGTTTACGACATCACGGGAGATTGCAAGGTCATTTCCAAAATCGTCCTTGCTGATCTTGATAGGTTCTTCTGAGAGAACATAACCTGTTGGAGCTTGAATTTCTTGAACTGTATAAGCTTGTTTGATCAAGCCCGTAATGGTTCCAACACCATTCTCATCTGTCGTAATGGTTCCCACTTGCTCACCAGTATCATCTGCTGTCACAGCAAAGACGGCACCGGCAAGCGCTTGACTATTTTCACCTTTTTTATGAATGGTGAAGGAGTACTTCTCACCATTAAATTGTCCATCAAGAAATTGATAGCGGATGACGGCAACTTTATTTTGCTCTTTGATTTCTGTAGCTGTTATGCTAGCATTGTTTTTATATTTGGTATCGATAGCTGGGACCTTGTCCAGATAGACATCATATCGAATAGTCATCCCTTGTTCAGGAGCTAGATCTCCAATATGAACCGTTAGAGAACGACCATCAGCACTGACAACAGGAGAATAATTCTTCGTGACGTTTGTGGTATCTTTTAAATGATAAGCCCCATCTTCGTCACTAACCTGCCAAGTTCCTGTATGGATGTTGACAGAATCTGCTTTGATCTTCCCATCTGTAAAGGCCAAGTGGTCTTTGATATCAATATTATGAAGGGCTGTGTGGCCTTGATTGATATTCAAGGTATAGGTCAATTTTAATTTATCATCTGAATTGGTCCAACCCCACTTGCTAAAGACTTCTGGAGTAGGAGGATTCTCACCTGGATTGACCCCTTTGTAATCGATATTCCCACCCGAAATCACTTTCTTATCGATCGTAAGAGTAAAATCAAGTGTCTTTTGTCCTTTGACGACTTGGTGGTCTACACGCGCAAAGAAACGCAGTTTCCCTGTCACATTGGCCATTCTTTCAGGATAGTCCGTATAGATTACGGTGATGACCTTTCTTTGATCATCTACTGTTGCTGTCGCAACTTTTTGACCACTTGGATCCAGCAGGTCAATGGTGTCCGTTTCAAAGACCTTAAAGTCATCTCCAAGTTGGATAACGGTCTGATCTCCCTTTTTTACACGACCATTTGGCAACACAAAGTTTGCTTCAACTTGAAAACTCTCCCAAACACCGAGTGGATCTGTAATCGCTCCACCAGTTGATTTCGAGATATTTACAGACGTCACAACATCATTGATCGTATCTGCATGGACTTTAGCTGGACTATTGGGTTTGGCAAATCCTAAAGCCGCTAGTAAAAATAGGGCAACTGTTGTCACAACAGAATAGAGCCACTTTTTCATAAACGATTTTTCTCCTTTTTCTACGTTTACTAGATAAGGTATGTGAGTCGAAAAATTATCACTACATATTGTGAATTTATACACAACCTATCTTTTTTCATTATAAACAATTTGCTTTGATAGTACAAGCAATTAAATTCATTTTTTGTCTTTTCAGTACATTTTCTTGATACAAATAAAAAATAGCAGCCTGTAAGAATCAGACTGCTTGGTTTTTTGCTTATAAGGGAACTCCGAACCCCTCTAGGGACTTGAGTTCAGAAGGATGGAGTCTCCGCCATTCTCCCAATTGAAGAGTTGGATCTAGCGTTAGAGGACCCATAGAGATCCGCTCTAAATCCACCACTTCCTTGCCACAGGCAGCGACCATGCGCTTGACCTGATGGAATTTTCCTTCAGCGATTTCAATTTCGACATAGGAGCTGACACTTGCTTCATCCACCTCTAAGATCTGCAATCTCGCAGGCAAGGTGGTGAAGTCTTTGAGGGCAATGCCTGCTTCAAAACGGGCTACATCTGCCTCATCCATGATCCCAGCCACATGGGCACGGTAGATCTTCGACACATGCTTCTTCGGCGAAAGCATGGCATGGGCGAGCTTGCCATTATTGGTCAAAAGGAGTAAGCCATGGGTATCGATATCTAGACGCCCCACAGGAAAGACTTCCTTGTGACGGGCTGTCTCATCCAATAAATCTAGCACAGTTTGGTGGTGATCATCTTCTGTCGCTGAGATGACCCCCGCTGGTTTATTGAGCAGATAATACACAAAGGTTTCATGGACCAGGTCTTCTCCCATAAAGGTCACCTGATCCTTGTCTGGATCAATCTGCAGTTTGCCTGTTGTCTCTTTTTTTCCATTCACTGCGATTTTCTTTTGCTTGAGGAGTTGCTTGACCTCGGTCCTGCTCCCCACGCCACAATCCACTAAAAATTTATCTAGTCGCATGATTACTTCCCGCTCTTTCGTACAATCCAAAGACCAAAAAAGGAAACCAGGATCATGAGGATACCAGAAAATCCAAAAATGAAGACTGGAGCAGATGAGATCGTCCCTAATAGACTAAGGACAAAGGTCGTTGCGATCGAACCTGCACTACATCCCAAAACCGCAATGGACGTTGCCTGGCTCAAGACCCCTGCTGGCATCTTATCAGATAAGACATTGTAAACTGTTGTCAAAGCCACACTGTAGGCGAAGCCAGAAGCAATGGTTACAAGGGCAAGAATCGAGAGATTTGGAGAGACCCCTATCAACATTTGGGCCACACCATAAGCTACTCCCGAAACCAATAATAAACGATCACGGAATAGATAGGTCAAGGGCGAGAAGGCCAAACCTGCCAAGATCCCAACAAATTGCATGGCTGCTAATATAACCCCAGCAGTTTGGGCAGTGCCATGTCCAACTTGTTCTACCACACTTGGAATCCGAACGGTGATCATGACATTGGACAAGACGATAGCTGCCGCAACGACCGCTAAGCCGAGCGCAGTCCGCCATTGTCCCCCCGTCATCTTCACATCCTTGTGTTTTTCCTCCACTGCTTCTGTCTTAGATCCATAAGGCACAAATAAGAGATACAAAAGTAAGATAGGAATACTGATGCCGTAAACGAGAAA
Organism: Streptococcus parasanguinis; assembly: GCF_001069785.1. Lineage (GTDB taxonomy): Bacteria > Bacillota > Bacilli > Lactobacillales > Streptococcaceae > Streptococcus > Streptococcus parasanguinis_T. The sequence continues at coordinate 6,597 of NZ_JVSR01000097.1, read as the reverse complement.
GGCAGCCTGCCAGCCAAAGCGAATCAAAAGGCTGACTCCAAAGGTTAAAACGGCCGTCCCTACAACCTCTGCAGAACCACGAATGCCAAGGGTTTGGACGCGTTCTTTTCCTTTATAGCGCTCACTGATAATCGCAATGGCAGAAACATTGAGCAAACCAACTGCCATCCCAAAAATAATCCGAGACAAAAAGACAACCGGATAAGCTGGACTGATTAAGGGAATAAAGCCACATAGAGCGTAAGCAACTAAGCCCGTCACAATCATCTGACGCTCTGAAAATAGGCGTCCAATCCATTTATTGAAGATGAGTGAAACCATGATCCCGGCAGAAGGAAGCGAGACCAAGAGCTCAATCATGCTGTGAGGAATTCCCTTGTAATAGGCAAACATGGCCGACTGCGCACTCGAAATCGAAAACGAGGTCGTCAAAATAAATGAAAGCGCGAGAATACTCACTTTCTCCATGATTTTTTTCATTATTCTATCCTTTAAACTAATCTTTTTTCACACTCCTCCTATAATAACACGAGCTAGTGACAGGACGCAATAGATTGAATTAAAAAAACGAAATGATTTCTCCATCATTTCGTTCGTGCTAGTAATTGTGAGGCGAAGACTCCCGTTAGGACCATCAAAGCACCAATCCAGACAAAGAGCAGGTGATTAGAGGGAGCTAGTGGCGTCACCAACTGGATGAAGAAAGAAGAGACGGCTGATCCGAGATTGCAGCCGATCAAGACCAGCGAGGTCGCAAGGTTCAGGAGATTGGTCGGGATTTTTTCAGATAAGTGATAGAAGATACTGGTGACCCCCGTACTGTAGGTAAATCCTGCCAGCAAGGTTCCTAGAACCAAGCTCCATAGCTGGCTAGACAAGCCAATCAAGGCCAGAGCTAGTCCGAAACCAAAACACATGATCATGAGCAAGTTCTTTTTGAAAACATGTGTCAAACTGGCAAAGCCCACTCCTGCTACAATCCCTGTCAATTGCATCAGACTCAAGACGGTTCCAGCTGTTGTCGCCGTTCCCATACGAGCATCAACGATGATATCCGGCACGCGCAAGCTAATAATAGAATTGAAACAAATAATGATCCCAGCAATCACAGCTAGCATTAGACTAAAACGCCATTGAGGGGAGCGAAGGCGTGCGGAACCTTTCTTTTTCTCCTTCAATCTAGCCTGTTTTTTCTCCTTAGGATAAGGGACAAAAAGGATATAGAGGAGTAAAATCAAGTAACCACCACCATATACGGCAAAGATCGCTGGCCAGCCTAGGGGTAAGAGTTGTCCCACCATAAAGGTCAAGATGGCAGAGCCCACCACTTCAGCAGATCCCCGATAGCCCAGCATCCGGGTCTTATCATTGCCTGAGTAGCGCTCACTGATAATTGAAATAGCCTTGGCATTGATCATTCCTGTCCCCAAGCCAAAGATCAGACGACTTAGAAAGATGAGAGGATAGTCCTGCACGACCAAAGGCAAGAGGCCACTAGTTGAAAAGAGCAAGAGCCCTGTGACAATCATCTGGCGCTCACTCATCCACCGCTCGATCACGCTATTTAAAAAGAGCATGGCTACGACCGCAAAGGCTGGCAGGGAAACCAAGAGTTCCACCTGGCCTGCTGAATATCCGAAGTGGCTAAAATAAGCCTTCATAGCCGGCAAACCGGCTGTAATTGAAAAGGATGAGATCAGCATGAGCGACAAGCTCAAGAGACTGATTCTTTCCATTGTTTTTTTCATTTTTTATTTCCTACACTTTACTGGTAATATTTGATTTTACTAGTTTTTCAGAAAAGATTCAAACTAGTATTTTCAATAGAATCCTAGTATAATCAATTTAGAAATAGAAAAACAGGACATTTGTCCTATTTTAGGAGAGTGAGATGAAAAAAATTTCCCCATCTACCAGACTCAAGGAGATCATCACAGACTACCAATTGGACCAGATCTTTCCAGGTGACTGTCTCAGCCAGCTGGACCTCGTTCTCTACCAGGCTGGAGATTATATTTGCCGCCAGGGTTCTGAACAAGATGTCATTCCTTATTTTCTCAAAGGCCGGCTCAAGATTATCCACAGTCTTGAGAATGGCAGCGACACCATCCTTGAAATCCAAGAAAAACCTGGACTCTTAGGAGAGATTGAGCTCCTGCTCGATCGGGTCTGTATCTCATCAGTCATTGCAGACCAAGACTCGCTAGTCGTCCAGCTCCCAGCCCTGCACTTTAAGAAGCGCCTCCTGCTTGATCCAACCTTTTTGCGCTCTACGGCCAAGACCTTGGCTGAGAAATTACACCAGATCAACTATTTGGCTCCTGCCAACTTTCATTATTCGGTCAAGGAACGCCTCGCCTCGCATTTTCTGGAGCATTGCGATGAAAATGGGACCCTCAAGCCCAAGATGAATCAGCTGGCCCTGCGTTTTGGGATCAGCTACCGCCACCTTAGCCGTGTCATCAAGCAGATGATTGACGAGGGCTTAGTCCAAAGAGAAGGACGGGTCTATACGATTTTAGACCGAAAAAGAATGGGCGACTTGTCCATCAAACATGCGGAAACCGTCGGCAGATAACTTTAATTTTAGGCTCTTTTGTGTTATCATGGAGGATAGAAAGAAAGTGAGAGTAAAACGATGAAAGCAATTGAAAAAGTTACAAGAGCATCCCATTTGATTGATATGGATGACATCATCCGCGAAGGAAATCCAACACTTCGAGCTGTTGCGGAAGATGTGACCTTCCCTTTGTCTGATCAGGAAATTATCCTGGGTGAAAAAATGATGCAATTCTTGCACCATTCTCAAGACCCTGTTATGGCTGAAAAACTTGGCCTCCGTGGAGGAGTGGGACTCGCTGCCCCTCAGCTGGATATCTCAAAACGGATTATCGCTGTTTTGGTGCCCAATCCAGAAGATGCCGATGGCAACCCACCAAAAGAAGCCTATAGTCTTCAAGAAGTCATGTACAATCCAAAGGTTGTCGCCCATTCCGTTCAAGATGCGGCGCTTGGAGACGGGGAAGGCTGTCTCTCTGTAGACCGCAATGTCCCAGGCTATGTGGTCCGCCACGCGCGCGTGACGGTGGAGTATTTCACAAAAGACGGTGAAAAGAAACGCATCAAACTCAAAGGCTACAACTCCATCGTCGTCCAACACGAAATCGACCACACCAACGGCATCATGTTCTATGACCGCATCAATCCAAACAACCCATTTGAAATCAAAGAAGGCCTCTTGATTTTAGAATAGGCGTAAATGACAGAAATACCTAACTGAGAAAGCTCTCGGTTAGGTATTTTTCTTGTCTAAAACATTCTTTTAAGGCAAAAAAGCAGATTGATGTTACTCCTACTTCTGAGTATCACTCGACTGGATCTACTTGACTTTAGCTTTAAAAGAGTAGATTGGGGAATAAAAAATTAAATTCCCAGATGATAAAAACAGAAATGATGAGATTAATAGACCAAAATGTATTATAAAATTGGGCTCAAAGTTTATTAAAATTGCATAACATGCTGCAATGAACATTACCATAGGAATAGTTGCATATGTTAGTGGTAATATTATGTTCTTTGTGTCTGCTGGGAAACAATATACTTTTCGAGGTGTTTTATCTGCCACAATTTCATGCATCCCTTCCCCTCTACCCATCCAAATCCGAAGTCCCACTACAAAAATTAAAATCAACATCATCAAGGATAGATTAAGCAAGTGAGAGGTAAAATTGAGGTATTTTTCTATTGGAAACGCCCTTGCTAATAGCATGGAGGTTACACCTAGACCAAGCGAGGTCTTCCCAATTTTGTTATTCACTAAACTCTGATGCTTCTTGTCTCTTTCAAATACTTTTGGAGCTATGGCTCCTACTTCATCCTCTGTTAGCTGATAGGCTTTATGAGGAATAAAAAAAACAAACCATGGCAGAAAATAGGTGATAATAATCGGACGATCGACCTCCATCAAATACCACTCTCCGTCAACTTTTAATAAATGATAGCGAAAGTTCATTTTCGGCAACCGTTCGATTTTTGCTGGTTTAAACATAGATGATCCTTTCTTGATCGTTTTATACTTTAGAAGAAAAACGAATCTGCTCTTTTCATTTTTTTACTTTTGCCTTATAATCCTCACCTGAAGCATACAATAATAAATTACCATGTGATAAAAAAACCAATGAAAAAGCAAACAAGGCCACATGAGATATTAGATTTGGTTTACTGGTACTCAGAACAAAGTAAAATGTTACACTTGAAAGAAATAAAGCCAATGTTACTAATAGAAGATTTTTTAGTAGTAACCTAAATCTTACTGGGCGACAATAGATTCTATTAGCTTTCTTTGAAGGCTTTCTGACCGTCTCTTTTTTCCCAATGCTGATCCAGATACGAATCCCAAAAGCAATACATAGAACAACTACCATTAGCACTAGATTCAGTAGATGGGAGCTAAAATATAAATAATCTTCTATCGGAAAGGCTCTGCCTAGTAAAACTGCTAAGGAACCAGCACCAAGAGCTGAAATCCCTGCTTTAGACTGACTTGAAAGTATGTTCCTATCTCTTTCAAGCACTTTTGGAGCTAGGACTTCTACTTCATCCTCTGTCAGCTGATAAGCTTTATGAGGGATGAAATAAACAAGCCACGGAAGAAAATAGGTGATGATAATTGGACGATCGGCTTCCATTAAATACCACTCATTCTCTACTTTTAACAAACGATAGCGAAAATTCATTTTCGGCAAACGATCGATTTTTGCTGGTTTAAACATACACGTCTCTTACTTTCTATACTGTTTCATTCCTAGACGGAGAATCTGAACTAACTTTTCACCAGTCTACCACAGCCATAATTATCTTATTTATTCATAACAAAACATACCTTCCATGATACCTGATTTTACTTTGATGATCAAGTTTTGACTAAAAAAGAGGTTGGAAGATTTCCAACCACTCTATCTGTTTTAGCAAGTTAAACCTAGCTTCCTCTTTCCCAGAAGATGGCTAATAAAATCATGGCACCAAGAATCGATGGGATAATGGCTGTACCGTTTAGGCTTGGTCCCCAAGCACCAAAGAGTAATTGTCCTAAAAAGGCACCAATCCAGCCCAGGAACATTTTCCCAAAACATCCCATGCGTTCGCCACGATTGGTGATAGCTCCAGCTAGAAGTCCGATCAAAAGACCGACAAACATACTTCCAATCATAGTTTCTCCTTAAATTGCCCAATCTCCATTACGGAAGACTGGGACGCGGGTGCCGTCTTCTCGGATACCGTCGATATCCATTTGACTTGAGCCGATCATAAAGTCAACGTGGACGTCTGAGCGGTTGAGGCCGGCTGCTTCGAGTTCTTCTTCTGTGAACTCTGCGCCCCCTTCTACGCTGGTTGCATAGGCTGCCCCGATGGCCAAGTGGTTAGAGGCATTTTCATCAAAGAGAGTGTTGAAGAAGGTAATGCCTGACTGTGAAATTGGGCTTGGATCTGGTACGAGGGCACATTCACCCAAGGCACGCGCTCCTTTGTTCTTGAAGACCAAATCTTTCATGACTTGATCGCCTTTTTCAGCTGTGATATCCACAATTTCTCCATTTTCAAAGGTCACTTTGATGCCTTCGATGATGTTTCCATTGTAGCTAAGCGGTTTTGTGGAAGTGACATAACCTTCTGCACGACGGAAGTCAGGAGCCGTGAAGACCTCTTCTGTCGGCATGTTTGGCAAGAAACCTTCACCTTGGGCATTGATAGCTCCGGCAGATTCCCAGACGTGGTTCTTCGGCAAACCAAGAGTCAAATCGGTTCCTGGCGCTGTGTAATGAAGGGCTGAGAATTGTTCCTTATTCAGTGTATCTGCCTTGCTCTTGAGAATAGCTGCATGCTCTTCCCAAGCCTTGACTGGATCTTCTTCGTAAACCCGGCAGGTCTTGAAGATTTGATCCCACAGGAGATCCACTGCTTCTTCATCGCTCGCCGCATTTGGGAAGACCTTTTTCGCCCATTCTAGTCCTGCTGCTGCAGCAACTGTCCAGCTGACCTTGTTGGATTGAGTAGCGATGCGCATTGGTTTCATAGCCATGCCCAAGGCCTTGGCAGAGGCAGAAAGCTTCTCTGCATCAACACCATTTAAGGCACCTGGATCAGACGAGCGCACACCCAAGCGACTGGCCTTGTGTTCCAAGAGGTAGTTCATCTCTGCAATCTTGTAGTCAGGCACATTGTCCAAGCGATCCATCGGTGCATGGAGGAATTTTTCCCGGGTAGTAAAGTCATCCGCCCATTGGACAATGACTTCGTGCGCCCCCAAGGCATAGGCTTCCTTCACGATCAAGTGGGCCAATTCTCTTTGTTCCACATCGATGTTCAAGACCAAGGTATGACCAGGTTGCACGTTGATGCCATTCGCCACCAACAATTTAGCGTATTTTTCGAGGTTTTCTTTAAAATTTGGTAAAACCATTTTTTTCTCCTTCATAAGTGAATGATCTTCTCCTAGTATACCATAAGTCCATGCAAAAAGAGAGTGGGACAGAAGTCATAGCCTCTTAATTGTTTTTGGATTGTCTAGCAAGACGCAGTGGTTGAGTGGGCTCTACT
>NZ_JVSR01000096.1:4497-54232 GCF_001069785.1 Streptococcus parasanguinis | reverse complement strand
CACTCGGAATTATTGAGACCTTAGGCTCAATAATTAGTCATGGAACTTCATAGAAGTTCGCTGACGTCCGTACTCACCTAAGGAAAGTTTTTTAAGAAGACTTTGTCTTCAATCTCAACAATTCCTAGAGCAGGGATTGTTTTTTTATGATGCAAAGAAGAGAGACTATTTGACGGCATCCCATAATTGGCGAATTGGCTTTCTTTGAACAGGGTCCACAAAATGAGGAGCAATTTCATTCAAAGACTCTAGGACAAAGGCACGTTCTGCCACATAAGGATGTGGCAAGATCAAGCTCGGACTGTAACAAATGGTGTCCTCCATATAGAGCAGATCTAGATCGATCACACGTGGCCCCCACTTGACCTCACGGACACGCCCCATTTCCTGCTCAATGGCAAGTAAGGTCTCTAATAAATCCTCTGGGGTCATCCAGGTTTCAACCTCTGCCACCTGATTCAAAAAGGTGTCCTGCTCCACTCCTCCCCAGGGTTCTGTTTCAATCCTTGTGGATGTCTGAAGAAGGCGAATGCCTCGATCCTTGAGTTTTTCTAGCGCCGTCTCTAGTTGCAGTTGTTTATCTCCCATATTGGTGCCAAGCCCAATAAAGGCCCGTTTTTTCTCCCGTTCGATTGTCACCGAACAAGTCTCGAGTGGCAAGGGAACAGGAGCCCAAGGTTTTTTCAACTCCAGACGAACTTTTTCTACGAAGGCATAGCTTTCGAAAATCTTTTGAACCAATTGAAAGGCCACCGTTTCAATCAGATCAATCTTTTCTGCCTGCATCCACTCGGTCAACTGTTCCGCCAAGATCCCGTAATGGATCGAAGCTTCCAAATCACCTGTGCGGGCAGCACGAGTCATCTCATAATCTACCCATAGGTCTAGGACAAAGCGTTGTCCTAATTCTTTTTCTGCTGGGAAAACACCGTGATAGGCGTATACCTCTAAGTCCTTGATCCGTAATTGATCCACTCTGTTCACCTCTTATAGCCAGCCATTAGTGGCCCATGAGTTTATAGGCTTCATTTTTTAAGTCTTTATCTGTCGCAAGCAGTCCACGCGCAGCAGTTGTCACTGTAGCGGTCCCAGGTTTACGGACACCACGCATGTTCATACACATATGCTCTGCTTCTACCCAGACAAGTGCTCCTTGTGCTCCAAGATATTCCATCAAGGCATCTGCGATTTCTACCGTCAAACGTTCCTGAATCTGTGGTTTTTTAGCGTAAACTTCGACCGTACGAGCCAGTTTGGAAAGCCCAGCCACACGGCCATTTGGAATGTAGGCAATGTGCACTTTTCCATAAAATGGTAAAAAGTGATGCTCACACATGGAATGGAAGAAGATATCCTTCTCGACCACCATATTGTTATCAATGATTTCAAATGATTTAGACAGGTGCTCTTCTGCTGTCTGCCCTAATCCTGCAAAGATTTCTTGGTACATCTTGGCAATGCGGGTCGGCGTTTCCTGAAGTCCCTCACGGTTCTCATCTTCACCGACTGCCTCGATGATCATTTTCACTGCTTCTTCAATTTTCTTTGTATCCATATCATCTCCTAGTTGGATTTTTCTGTTTTTAATAAATAAGGTCGTACCTGGCTAAGAAAGTAGAGCGATCCCGTTACAATGAGGAGCTCATCGCCTTTTGCTTGCCAGTTTTGTAGAAACTCTTGCCAGTTGACTTCCTCAAGCTGATGGTTTTTCGCAGCAGCTCTTATCTCTTCTTGAGAATAGGCTCTTGGATCTTCAAAGGTCGTTAGGATCAAGCGACTATTTTCCAGTTCCTGCCACTGAATGAGCATCTCTTCTAAAGCTTTGGTCCGGATGCAGGTAAAAAGAATGGTCTTTTTTTGCCTTGGGAACAGTTCCCGAAGACTTGCGATCAAAGGCGCAACGGCATGGGGATTATGGGCCCCATCTAGCAAGACCATGGGATTTTGCGAGACCACTTCCATCCGGCCAGGCCAGACGACTTGATGCAAGGCTTCATCCACTAACTCTCTTGACAAGAGTTCACGCCCTTCTCTTTCAAAAAGTACATCACAGATACTGATAGCAAGAGCTGCATTTCTGGCCTGGTGATGACCTAAGAGCGCTACTTGATAAGAGGCTTTTTCTCTTTTGGAACTGTGATAAGAAAAGGATTGACCCGATAGACAAGAGGCTTCTAGCTCAACTTGGTAATCCTTATCATAGGCTGTTATCGGTGCCTGCTTCTGAATCGCAATGCCTTCAATGACTTGGCTGGCTTCTGCTTCTAATTTCCCTAGAACCAGAGGAATTCCTGGCTTAATGATACCAGCCTTTTCACGGGCGATGGAAGCCAGATCTGGCCCAAGAAGGGCAACATGATCCAAGCCAATCGAAGTGATCGCAGTCAGAACAGGCTGACAGACATTGGTACTGTCTAGTCGTCCCCCCATACCGACTTCCATGATCACATAATCCAGCTCCTCGTGAGCAAAATAATCATAGGCGATGGCCGTCATCACTTCAAATTCAGTCAACCCTTGAAAAACAGCCCTTGATTGTTCAGCTTCCAGGAGTTGCTGGTAACTATCCAGGTAGGTTTGCAGGTCTTGATCCGAAATGGCTTCGCCATTAATGGTGATTTGGTCATTGTAATGGATCAGATAAGGAGAGGTAAAGACTCCAACTCGTAAACCTGCCTGCCTCAAGAGTTGGGACAAGGTGGCAATGGTAGATCCTTTGCCATTGGTCCCCGCAACATGAATAACCCGACAGTCTAGGTGAGGATTTCCTCTCAAAGCCAAGAGAGCTTCCATGCGCTCCAAGCCGAAATGTGGATCTTGGGAACGATAGGCTTCTAGCCAACGAAGATCCAACTGATGTTCTTTTGTCTTCATTTACTTGTATTGTTTTAAATTGGTATCTGCTGCCTCTTGGGCTTGGAAAATGGCTTGGCCCAGACTGGCTGCCATCTTGTGAAGGGGAATATCATGCACCCGCACTACTTCGACTCCTTGACTGGCTGCAATACTGGTCAAATGGCTCGAAGCCAGGTCCCGATTCCAAAAACCAGTCTCCGTTGCAGGATCTGTCTCAAATCCAGCTTCCTCAATAATATTGACCACAAAACGTTTGCGGGAGACCCCTAGAAAGATCGGATACCCCTTTTGGTGAATCGTCCCAAGTTCTTGTAATAAGAGTAAGTTCTCTCGCTTGGTCAACCCAAATCCGATCCCAGGATCCAACATAATACGATCCATCTGGACACCGGCTGCTTTCGCTTCAGCAAGCGAGCGGTCAAAGAAGGTCCACATCAAGTCTTGAATCGGTTCTTGAGCCATCTGTTGAAGCTCTTGCTCTGAAAAGACTGGTTCGAAACCAAAACGTGGAAAGATAGTGGAACTTGGATGATGCGGTCTTGCCATCACTGGATTAAACATGAGAACTGCGCTCGCTTCATGCTCCGCGACGACAGCAGCCATCTTAGGATCTCCAAGAAAACCAGTAATATCGTTGACAATATCAGCTCCAGCTTCGAGCGCTGCCGCCGCCACCTGGGACTTCCAGGTATCCACTGAAATCCAGACATCACTTTCTTTCCGAATGGCTTTAATCACTGGAACCACGCGGTCAATCTCTTCTTGGATCTCTACATAATGACTACCTGGTCTGGTTGATTCTCCTCCGATATCGAGGATCTGAGCTCCTTCTTGGATCAGTTTTCTCGCCTGCTGCAAGGCTGCATCCACACTCGTATACTTACCGCCATCAGAAAATGAATCCGGAGTGACATTTAAGATCCCACAAAGACCGGTCCCTCGGCCACTCAGCCATTTTTTATCAATCATTTTCGTTCTCCTTTGATTCCCTTACTACAGCATGATTGCGAACAAAAGAGGCTAGAACAAGTGTTCTAAACCCCTGAGTCTACTCTCCATACGGATTTCTGATTTTATCTGACCTTCTGTAGGATGGTTCTGCATCAAAACTCATTGGTACCTACCATTTTATCATAATTTATCATGGAAGAAAACTCTCCATACTGGCAATAAACAAAGGAGTATGACCACCGGATAATAATAAGCCAGCGCATTCAAGGTCATGTGAAGGTAAATGCTATATTCGATCCGCTTGTAGCGATAAGCCACCCAAGTTAAGATCAAGGACATGCCTCCGTAAGCTACCCATTCCCCTAGGGTACTCGGTCCATGCAAGTACGTAAAAAAGAGAGCACCGGCTAGATAACCGATCGGTTCTGCCCCTCGAAAGATCAAATGAGGGATAATGGCCCGACAGAGCAGCTCTTCTAGAATCGGAGCAACAAGGATCACGACCATGCCCATAGCGAGAAAAGGAGCATGAGATTGCAGCTCATTCAGAGCCGCTTGGTTTGCTGTTGTACCACCTGCCTCTTGTTTCAACAAGGGATAGGCGAGCAGATTATTAGCCATCAACAAGAGAAGAAAAAGAAAATTTCTCCCCAAAGCCGGCCAGGTAATGACCCGAACATCTAAGTTCTCCAGAGGGCTCATCTTGATGACCTTATAAAAAACAAAGAGCACTGCCACTGTCACCATGAGAGTGAGGATAGTGACCCACCTTGCATCTACTCCTTCTTGAAGGGAATAAACCATGGTGATGAGGGGGAATTGTGAGAGAAAGAATACGGGCACAAAAAGAAGGAGCCAGAGGGCATTCTTACATAATGGGTGCTTTCGAACAAAAGACTGTATATTTTTCAATGGACAACCTCTTTCTTGTATAAAATAAGAAGACTGGGGCTTTCGCCTCCAGCCTTCTCTCTTTATTACAGTTTACTGATTTTTGAAACGTTCAACGTCACGCGCAATCACCAACTCTTCATCCGTTGGAATCACCAATACCTTCACACGGGAATCATCTGTGGAAATGTCTCCGACAACTCCAAAGACGTTCTTTTCAGGGTCGACCTTGCAGCCAAACCAGCTGATGCCATTGATAATAGAAGAGCGAACGTTTACTGCATTTTCACCGATTCCTGCTGTAAAGATGATGGCATCTGCACCATTCAAAACAGCCAAGTATTGACCGATGTATTTTTGCAAACGATCGATAAAGATATCGTAAGCCAATTTAGCTTTTTCATCTCCATTGTGCATCGCTGTATGGATATCCCGCATGTCACTAGAAGATCCAGAAACACCCAGAAGACCTGATTCACGATTGAGGATACGGCTGATATCTTCAGGCTTATTGAAATCCTCTGTATGTTCCATCAAGTAAGGAATAATCGCTGGATCGAGATCCCCTGTACGGGTTCCCATCATGACTCCACCTAGAGGGGTGAAGCCCATTGAGGTATCGACAGAGATTCCCTTGTCAACCGCTGTAACAGATACACCATTTCCAACGTGGCAGGTGATCAATTTCAATTCTTCTAATGGTTTTCCAAGAAGTTTAGCAGCTTCACCAGCTACATACTGATGACTGGTTCCATGAGCGCCGTATTTACGGACCTTATTTTCTGTGTAATATTTAGTTGGAAGAGGGTAACGATAAGCTTTTTCCGGCATGGTTGTATGGAAAGAAGTATCAAATACCACAACACTGGTAATATTTGGACAAATCTCTCTAAAGGCACGAATTCCAGCTGCATTTGCAGGATTATGAAGAGGTGCTAACAAAGACAATTCTTCTACTTTTCGAAGGACTTCGTCATCTACCAAGGCAGAATCCTTGAAGTATTCTCCACCAGCAACGACGCGGTGGCCCACACCTGTAATCTCATCGTAGGATTTGATAATATCAAAGCGAATCAAATCATCCAACAAAATTTTTACAGCTTGTGTATGGTCCTGGATATCTAATACTTGTTTTTCAGAGCGTCCATCAAATTTAACGGTTGAAATAGAATCCTTCAAACCGATCCGTTCAATCAACCCTTTTGCAAGAACAGTTTCCTCTGGCATTTGGTACAATTGCCATTTCAAACTAGAGCTTCCTGCATTAATAGAAATTGTTTTCGACATATATTCACCTCATTAAGCGTTTTCACTTCCTCTATTATATCAGATCTTTGATCAAATTTCACTATCCTTTAACCAGTTTTGGAAACTTTCCATAAAGTGAACCACCTGGTCTTGATCCTGGAGATCGGTAAACGGATAGACAAAGGGCTGAACAGACTCTTCTTCTTGTTTTCGTAGGACGAAAATCGTCTTAGCATATGCCGGATTTGAAAAAAGAGATTCTGGCAAGGTCAGCATGGCAAGGAGTTGAGCCTTGTCTGTTAGCCAAGCTTTCAACAGATCACTCTGAGAGCTCGTCAAGAGGTTGTTTGGAGCTAAAAAGATGGCTACTCCTTGAGGTTTCAGGTATTTCAGAGCCTGTTCCATCATAAGGTGATGAGCATAGGTATGGCCTTCGGAGCTCGCCACCTGATAGCGCTGTGCAATCGCATCATCTGGATAATAACCAATCGGTAAGTCGCTAACGATCAAGTCACTTTCTTTTAACACTTGCGGACGCACCGCGTCGCCTTGTGCAAAGACAACGCTAGACTCCATCACATCTGCGATACTAGCAGATAGATCAATCAAGAGATCATCTACTTCCAATCCTAAGTAATCAATCGTGAGACGGCTATTGTTGACAATAGTCTCAGCGAGATTTCCGGTTCCACTTCCCACTTCTAAGACATCCAGTTGGTCGCTTTTAGCCAACTGATCGATCAAAAATGTAATGATAAAACCAATCGCATCTGGTGTGAACTGGTGATTCGCTTGTAAAGGCTCTGTCTGAGCAGCTTTCATAAAAAGGAATTGGTAGGCTCTGCGCCATTCTTCCTTACTTAAACCTAGTTCTTTTAATTTTTTGCTATTGTTTTTAACGATGTCTAGATTCGTCTTGCCATCCAAATACATGGCATTCTGTTCAATTAAGGCGTCATAAAAGTTGGTCGACAATTCATTTTGAATACTTTGAGTGTTTTCTAATAGATAGGTATAGACTTGTTCAATTTTTTCGAAATTCATGATTTCCTCCGCACCCTATCATACCAAAAATTAGTCTTTTTCGCTATTTTCTGATGGTTCCTTGGTCTCGTTTAGCGTCTCTTCAGAAGGCGTTTCGCTCCCTGCCTTCTCCTTATCTTTCTGTGTCTTCTTCTTTTCTTTTTGGCTCTTCTTACTTTCTTTTTCTTCCCTTACTGGAAGGACAAACTCATAGCTTTCGCCATCCATCTCAGCCTGGGCATGAAGAAAACCAGTATCCTTCTTTAGCTGAACGGTTCCAGATTTTAAATGAATCTCTGATGTCTTCTCATCACTCTTTCTCTTTTCAAGAGCCATTTGCACCAAAGCATAGGCCTGAAGGCGATCTTGACTCGTCTTTAAGATTCGTCTTTCCGCAACCTGACGGTGCAGGTAAAACTGAAGCAAGAGACTAAAAATCGCTGCCATCAAGAGAGCGTAAAGCAAGACACCAGCCTTAACTTTTTTCATTTTGTATCGCTGGTACCACATGGTAGACATACTCCCTTTCTAGACCTTCTTCAAAATTCAACCGCAGATGAAGGAGCTCTCCCTCCTGCCAAATTTGGCTAGAGCGAACCCCTGAAATCATAGGCTGATAGCCTCTGCCCTTATCATCTGTTTTTCGGATATCATCTCCTTTAGATTGGCCAATAGCAATTGGTTTTTGATCCTGAACCAAGTAGATATGATTGTCCGCTACTTTTTCAAAATGACTCCGGTCCAATTCCACCTGCAATTGTTGCTGAAAAAGTATCCATTCCTCCTGCTTTTGGTGTGCTTGGTAGTCCAATTCAGCATGCAGGAGCTTAGTCAAGCCTTGAAAGACCAACACACCCCCACTAAGGACCAAGAGAGCGACCAAGGCTTCGAGCAGGGTAAAGGCCTTGACCTTACCTTTATTCCACATGCAGTACCACCTTTCCTTGATGATAGACCGTGAGTTGATCGGCATCTTTTTCGACTTGAACTTGAATACCATTGGCCTCCAGATGATTTTGCCCTGTCTGAAGTGCCATTTGAGCGACAGATAAGACCTCTACCTCTTTGAAATCCGCTAGTCGCTCCCTACGCGAACGCCGGATCTCCCCTAACAATAAGGTCGTAATCATGGCAAATAAACCCAAGGCTACCAAAGATTCTATGAGAATACTAGCGGGAACGGATGCTTTTTTTAATTTTCCCATTTCCAAGCGACAGTTGATAGGTCACCACTCCTCTCTGTGTCTGAAAGTGAACATTGGCCAGGGATGAATTGCCACCTGCACGGTCTAAACGAATGGTTTTAGGATCTTGCAAAATGACAGAATCAGGAATCTCCACTGTCTGGTAGGGCGTTTGAATCTTCCTTGCAGTCACTTCAACATCCAATTCCGTTTGCCTTGCCAGCGCTATTTTCTGGCTTTCTTGATAGAGGTGTTCAAACTCTGCAAAAAATACTTTTTCTTCCACCTGCTGAAAGCTCGTCTTGATCGATCCCGATAAGCCCAGATAGATAAAACTGACGATCATCAAGGTCAGAAGAGTCTCCACCAAGGTGAAGGCCTTAATCTGCAACCGCACGAGTTTCTCCACTATTTTTCGCATAATAGGCACGATAAGATTCTGCTTGTTTGTTGGTAATATTTCCATCAGCAATTAGCTTTGATAGAGTGGCTTGGTCATTGGTATGATTGAGCTCGTACAATTCAGCCTGACTTTCGACCACCTTCACAACCGCTGCATTTCCTGTCTCTTTCACGGAGTCTTTTTGCTTGGTCAAATTCGGCACAAAGAGCAATAAGAGCACACTGATGATCAATAAGACCACCAACATTTCAATAAGTGTAAAGGCCTTAACCTTATAGGTTTTTAATTTTTTCATAAACGAACCTCCATATTTTGATAAATCGGCAGCAACATGGCTGCATAGAGTAACACAATCACAAGAGCCACAAAGACAAACACCAAGGGTTGTATCACATTCATGGCCTTGTGAACCCGACGAAAGAAATCTTCCCATGTTTTTTCAGCATAGATCTCTAGCTCACTTCCGAGCTTTGATTTGACTTCACCATATTCAATCATAAGAGGCAATTCTTTTTTGAAAAAAGGATACCCCCTGACCGTCTCTGAAAAGGACTGGCCACGATCTAAAGAAAGAGCTAAGTCCCTTCCAATTTCTTGAAAAAGCTGGGATTTTTGGTCCTGCATCATGGAAAAAATCTGAGTCAATTCCAATCCTTGCCCAATCAGATTGCCCCATTCTCTGGCATA
The DNA here is from genome assembly GCF_001069785.1 of Streptococcus parasanguinis. Classification (GTDB taxonomy): domain Bacteria; phylum Bacillota; class Bacilli; order Lactobacillales; family Streptococcaceae; genus Streptococcus; species Streptococcus parasanguinis_T. Next base: position 44,989 of record NZ_JVSR01000096.1, on the reverse strand, counting down.
ATAGGCTGTCAAATAAGCTTGAATCATGCCTTTTCCGAAAGGCAGATGAGACAAGGTTCTAAAAACGTTGATCTTGCCTGACTGGCGGTAATAGAGAAATCCGAGTAAAAAGAAGGCCACCAGTCCCGCTCCTAAGACCAAAAAGAGTTGGGGGAAGGAACTGATCAATTGCGTCCCAATATTTTGAGCATCCATTTGAGGAAGCAAATAATTGCGCAAGCCTAGCATAATTAGAACTAAAAATCCAAGCAAGATGAGAGGATAGGTGCTCACCTCGATCAACTTTTTCTTGACCTTGCGCATGTTTTCTAGGTAAGCACTGATTTTCTCCAAGCTCAATGCAAGATTGCCATGGAGCTCAGCGAGAGACAGCTGTGTCGTCACTGCATCTGAAAAACCGATCCCTGCCATCATCTCTGAAAAACTCCGCCCCCGCGAGAGATCCTCTCGCATCTGGGAAACCAAACGACTCTCCACTAGGTGAGAGCGATCCAGAAAATCGACAATCTCAGACAGGTGAAAACCACTCGAATAAAGATTCAAAAACAATTCGATGATTTGCTTTTGTTTAGCGGTAGATAATTTTTTCGGCTTGGGCCTGAGCCAGCTGGATATATCCCGATTGAGCCAAGAGATCCATTTGTTGGTTCCAGCGGCTGGCTGAGTGCTCTTGGTAGTTTTCCGTCGCAAAATCGACCACACCTCCTCCTGCAATTAATCGTTGGTAGCAAATTCCTTGTAAAACAATCTTGAGCTCTTCCTCACTCACTCCAAGTTCTAAAAGTCGCTCATAAACACCTCGAACGCTTTTCGCATGAATCGTAGAGAAGACGGTGACTCCTGTCAAACTAGCCCGTACGACTGCACGAGCTGTTTCCTTATCTCGGATCTCTCCAATAATGAGAAGGTCCGGCCGATGGCGTAAGGAGAGTTTGATCAGGTTGTCATAGGTCATGCCAATCTGGTCATTCAGCTGAAGCTGAAGCATATTATCCTGCTTGATCTCGACAGGGTCTTCAATAGACATGACTTGCTGGTCCGCAAAGCGCTCTTGCGCTAAAGCATGCATGAGAGTGGTCTTTCCCGAGCCAACGGGACCCGCAAAAAGATAAAGCCCACGACCAGCCAATTTCTTCTTCAAGTCCGGTAATTGATCAAACCAAAACCGTAATTCGCGTTCCTCATCATGCAAGAGCCGAATAACCAAGCTTTCATAACCACGATAATCCCCCACCGTCGACAAGCGAATCGAGACCACTCCATCCTCTAATGGGTAATCACACGACCCTAGCTGGCTGCGCCTTTTTTCTCCCACATTCATCCCTGCCACGAACTTAAAGTGGCTAATCATAGCCGTCATGTCCTCAAAAGGGAAGGACTGCACAAAGCGCCTCTCGTCTCCCACCCTCATAAAAACCTGGTACTCCTCCTTCCGAGGAATGAAGTAAAGATCCTGAGCCTCTTCCTTCTTTCCCATACGGATCAGTTTTTTTGCAATTTCTTGAACCATAGTTCCTCCTCTCACTTATACTATTCGAAAAAGAAGACAAAAAAAGAAGACTTTCTAGATCGCTCTAAAAAATCTTCCGCATTTCTCTTATGACAGGGTCGTCCCCTTTTTTGAATCGAGTGTATATTGACAAGAACGGTGTTTGCGACTGCCTCTTTCCTTTTCGTAGCCTGGGCGGAGCTTGCTTTTAGGGATCTTATGCTCGTCTTCTAGGAGGACAATCGAATGGAAAAACTGCACATCTTCACTGCAGTCCTCACACCACTCTTGCTCCTTGGTATCCCAAAAGATCGTCATGAGGTCACTCCGACTCTTATAACTTGGAAAGTGCTCATTTAACTCCAACCACTTCTGCTTGTAGTATTTCAAAGCCTGGTAATAGTCTTCAAACTTCCGACTACTCAAGATATCTTCTTCCCAACCTTCTAAAAACCACCAGGGTTCACAGTCCCCGTACATTTCAATCACTCGATACATAAACTCTTCCATCCTTTGTATCCTCTATTATATAGAAAATCCTTTGAGAATAAAAGTTTTCTGCTCAGAACATGATTTTTCAGGTAGTTTTCAGGTGATTTTCACAATTATTTTTCAAAAATAGACTGCCTAATTGCTATTGGTTCCTTTTTTCGAGAATCAAAAGAAGAGAGTCCCAACAAAATGGACAGACCATCCTGGGGAACTCTCTCTTCTCAAGTATTTAGAACAATTCAAGTGCAATCATGGTTGTCATGGTTGCATCGTAATAGTTGTTCAGAGGTAGATCTTGTGTAAAGATATACTTGTTCTGTTGCACCAACTTCAAATAGCCTTTTTCATGTTCAGAGGCATAGACAATCGGTGCCAAAAAGCTTGCTGCCTGATGATTGTTCAAGGCCTTCCCTTTCAAGTCATAACCTGCATACAGGTTTCGTTGACTCTTGAAAAAGTTAAGCATCTTTTTCACCAATTGTTGACTGGTTTTGTCCTTACTTTGAACAAGGTTGTATGGAAGGCGACAAGCATTATACGAGTAGGCACCATCATACTTGGATTCAATCGTCTTTGGATCCGCTACGCGCGTTCCTTGCTCATCTACCCAGATGAAATCAGGTAGTAAACCTGTTTTTGTTTGGGAGCTGATCGTTTGGAGTTGTTGCAACATCTTTTCTTTGATGTCCAACCACTTTGAATCTTTTGTCACTTCATAAAAGATCTGGAATTGCGCTGGCAGTGTATCAGACGTCCGCATCAAATGATAAAACTCCGAGTCCTGATTGGCCCAATTCCCCACCGTTAACACACCCGTTTCTTCATTGTAGTTGTGTGCGAGAATATCTTCTAAAATCGCTTTGGCTTGAGCCTGGTAGTCTTTGGCTTGCTTTGGCCATTTCTGAGCGGCTTTTAGAAGAGCATAGGCGATGTAGAGATCTCCATCTGTAGCGTTATGATCCTCATCCTTTGCTTTTCCATTGCTGATGGTTTGTTTCCAAGACATCAATTGGGTACCTTCCAAGCGATGATTTAGATAATAGTGATAGAGTCGGTCAAAGTCTGCTTGTTGGGCTTGTCCTTTTTCGGCAGCTGCAACAGTAATGAGCATTCCATAACTTTGTGCCTCGGATAACACTACTGTTTGATTGCTATCATTGGTGGTTCGAACATAGGATTCTTTCCCTTTTGAAACAACAAAATGCTCATTCCACTGATGATAAATTCGATTTCGCATCTCCACTTTACTTCTCGTTCTCGCTAAAAACAAGGTCAAACAGAAAATGCAAAGGATGACTAGAAACCATACATATCTCATCTTTTTCGTTTTCATAATTTCTCCTATCCTGCGAATCGTTTTGTTTTAACCCATTTGGTTTCTTTCCGGTGCAATAGTTTATCCATCACAATCGAAGAGATGGCATCAATCGACACAATGATAAACAGTTGAGAATAGGTGAAATAGGCAGCCAAGGCCAACCAAATTTGCTTGGTAGTGGCTTGACCAAATTGTGAGGCAAGAGCCACATTAATCTGAAGCAGATAAAGTCCAATCATCAAGACCCAATTGAACAACATCAATTGCGCAATATAGATATTTTCTGAATCAAAGGCAAATGGAATTTGCACACCTGGCACCACTGTATGGATACACATGGCCAGAATATTGGCAAAAAAGATCAAGTCCGATAAGACGATGGCTGCGTTAAACCAGAAGAAGACACAGGAATAGTTGGTCACTTCCAACTTCACGCGCCAATTTCCCTTACCAAATAAATGCTTGAAGTTGGAAAGAACCACTTCATAATTCCCTTTGGCCCAACGTTTCCGTTGCATATAGTAACTCTTCAGAGTCTCTGGCTCTTGTTGGAAGGCTTCTGAATTATAGGCTAGCGCAATCAACTTCCCACTTTGCATAATCTTGAAGGAAATATCTGTATCCTCAGTCAAGGCACCGTTTTTCCATCCTCCAATACTCTTGACAAATTCGGTTTGAATAATGAAGTTAGTTCCTGGAATCCGTCCAATCTTAAAGAGATGCCACATGCCCACATGATGAACCCGTTGGGTAACGACAATTTCTTGGTTGATACAGCGAGTCAAGAAGTTTTGATTGGCATTCCGCGTTTTATTGCGGCCGAAAGAAGCCACATGACGTTCTGGATCTTTGAGGACTTCTTTCACAAGGAAATAAAGAGCATTCTTTTCAGGCATGGCATCTGCATCATAGACGCAGATATAGTCTCCGGTTGCCATCGCCAAAGCGTCATTTAGCACACCGGCTTTCCCACCTGTCCCGCTTCGATTGATAATGGTCAAATCACGTCCTGCATACTCTGGCAATGCTTTAACCGCCAAACACTCTTCATAGGTTCGATCAGAACAATTATCCGCAAAGAGCAGTAATTCAACACGATCATGTGGGTAGTTCATATCAAGGATCGCTTTAGCTGTTTGTGCAATGACCACATCCTCATTATGGGCGGGCACGACGATCGTCACTTTTGGATAATAAGGAAGCGGATCCGTATTAACACGAAAATCACTGTGTTTAAACCAAAAATGAACGGCTGAAAAGAGGATTACTAAGCCCCAGGCTAAGGACAACCAAATCGAAATCAAGGCAATAATCATCACAATCTGACTAATCATGGTCCACCGCCTTAAAATTTTTATTGACACGGTGGTAAATCACCGTATAAGCTACAAATAATACAATAAAGCACAAGGCAAAAAATACACTGATGCCTACAGCTATATTAAAAAATATATTTGTAAGAGACATGTTTTCCTCCTAATATTCCACAATAATATCTGTTTCAAGTTGACGTTTTAAGTAACGAATCATTTCTTTATAGCGATGGTATTTGGTTCGATTGGATTGATCCACTACAAGAAATCCTGACTGAAATTGGATGCCCTGAACCCCATCTTCTCCTTGGAAAACCAGTCCTTCCAACTGTGGTTTTAAGACCGTCATATAATCGCTCTTCAGATCCCGCTCGCTATCAGAAGATAAGATCAAGAAATTACCGTCTGATACATAATACAAGCTTTCATTTGGCTTCAGATGATGCGTTAACAAATAGTTGATTTGGTTCAAGGTCCGATTGTACTCTCTCGGTTGCAATTGGAAGAACAATTCCTCGTGCGACCAGTGAATGAGTAAGGCCTGAATTGTATCATTGGTTTGTCCGCCATAAGAAGCGATGCGGTTGCGGTAATCTGCGTAAGCTTCTGGCTCTTGATCCTTCACTTTTGCAATCTCTTTAAAGAGGTGATAGCGAATTCGGGTCAATATTCCAATCAAGATCGGAAAACTAAAGAGCAAGAGCAAGGCTTGATGAAATGGGATATAGACGACCCCCGCCACCAAAAAGACAATCCCAAGGGCAAATGACAACAGGATGGTCCATGTCAACAATAAATCCGATAAGACAATAGCAGAAAATAATCCTAAAACAAAGAACAATCCTTCTTCAATCAGAATCTCTCTTGCAAAAAACAAGCAGTAAAGTAAAAGAAGTACTTCGAAAACAATCAAAATCAGCAACCATCTACTTAACTTTTCCGTTTTTTTCATTTATTCTTTCTCTCCCTCATGAAATTCTTCGGCAACCTCTCCCTGGCCAAAGTAATGTTTAATGGCTTGTACGATTCGCTCAGAAGCTTTTCCATCCCCATAAGGATTTCGGGCATTTGCCATTTGAAGATACAGGCTTTCGTTGGTTAAGAGCTCTGTCATCGTCGTTTTGACAACGGTAGGATCCGTACCAACTAATTTCAAAGTCCCCGCTTTGACCCCTTCTGGGCGTTCCGTTGTATCGCGCAATACCAATACCGGTTTTCCTAATGATGGTGCCTCCTCTTGCACCCCACCTGAATCCGACATGATAAAGTAACTTCTCGAAGCTAAGTTGTGGAAATCTAGCACATCTAGAGGCTCAATGAGGTGGATCCGATCATGATCTCCTAATAGATCGTTTGCCGCCTCTTGGACCGCTGGACTAAGATGCACTGGGTAAACCACTTCAATCGTCGGTTCTTGATCCACCATTTCTCTCAGAGCCCCAAAGACCGCTCGCATAGGTTGGCCTTGATTTTCTCTTCGATGCATGGTGACCAGGATGACTTTTTTAGCTGGATCCAATTGATCCAGTACTTCGTGGTGATAGTCGTCTTGAACCGTGAGTTTCAGCGCATCAATGGCAGTATTTCCTGTCACCACAATAGAGGATTCCGGATGATTTTCTTTTAAGAGATTGGCCTTACTTTCGCCCGTCGGCGCAAAATACAGATCTGCTAAATCATCCGTCATTTGACGGTTCATCTCTTCTGGATATGGAGAATATTTATCAAAGGTTCTCAAACCAGCTTCGACGTGACCAATGCGGACTTGATTGTAAAAGGCAACCAGACTCGCCGCAAAGGTAGTGGTCGTATCTCCATGGACGAGCACCATATCCGGCTTTTCTTTTTTGATAACTGGATCTAATTGATTCAGGATTTTAGAGGTAATGTCCAATAAGGTCTGGCTTTTCCCCATAATATCCAAATCGTAATCAGGTACGATGTTAAAGGTTTCTAAAACCTGGTCCAGCATTTGACGGTGCTGGGCAGTGACCACCGTAATGGTCTCAATAACCTCTTTTTGCTTTTGCAACTCCAACACCAAAGGGGCCATTTTAATGGCCTCCGGTCGCGTCCCAAACACAACCATTATTTTCAATTTTCCCATAAACTTCCCCCGTCGACATGCATGTAATTCGACATTTTTTTAATTTGTGTGCATCTTTTTTCATTCTACCGCCAATGACTTTAAATGTCAAACCGATTTTGGGTTTTATAAAGAAATTACTAATAGTTAGTCATTTTATTATTTTGGTGTTTAGAATACATATCCATATAATCACTAATTGTAAGTATTTACAGCACGACTTTTACCGGGCTAATATTTTTGGTAAAAAAATAATTCAATAATTATACAATTATTTTTCAAATAATAAATTTTTATAATTTTTTCAAAAAAAAGCCGGAACTTGTGGTTCCGACTAATTTTCTTATTCTTCTACGACTTCAGCTGTTTGAACTTCATCAACTGTTCCATCTGTTAATGGCACTTCTTCGATAATTTCAACTTCATTAATCGCTTGTGGTTCCAAGTTACGGTAACGAGCCATACCTGTACCTGCAGGAATAATCTTACCAATGATAACATTTTCCTTCAGTCCAAGGAGATGGTCTTTCTTACCACGGATCGCTGCGTCTGTAAGAACACGAGTTGTTTCCTGGAAGGAAGCCGCAGACAAGAAACTGTTGGTTTCAAGTGAGGCTTTGGTAATTCCCATAAGGACTGGACGAGCTGTCGCAGGAACTCCACCAGAAATAAGGACGTCCTTGTTGGCATCTGTAAAGTCTGTAATGTCCATCAGAGTACCCATGAGAAGGTCTGTATCTCCTGGATCCATGACACGTACTTTACGGATCATTTGACGCACCATTACCTCGATGTGTTTGTCGCCGATTTCTACCCCTTGGCTACGGTATACTTTTTGTACTTCTGCAAGAAGGTAAGTTTCAACAGACAAGACATCACGAACGGCAAGGAGACGTTTTGGTTGGATAGACCCTTCTGTCAGAGCATCACCACGAGAGACTTGATCTCCCACTTCGACTTTCATGCGGGCAGTGTAAGGGACAACGTATTCGCCCTCACCAGTTGCTCCGCTAACAAAGACTTTCTTGGTGCGTGTAGAAGCATCTTCTTCGATGGCTGTGACTTCCCCTTTGACCTCAGTGATGACCGCTTCCCCTTTTGGATTGCGGGCTTCAAAGATTTCTTGGACACGAGGAAGACCCTGAGTGATATCGGTATTTGAGGCAACCCCACCCGTGTGGAAGGTACGCATGGTCAACTGTGTACCAGGTTCCCCGATAGATTGGGCAGCGATAGTTCCGACTGCTTCACCCACTTCAACCGCATCACCAGTCGCCAAGTTGATACCATAACAGTGACGGCAGACACCATGGCGGGTGTTACATGTAAAGACAGAGCGGATAGTGACTTCTTCAACACCAGCTTTGACAATTTCACGTGCTAGGTCTTCTGAAATCAAGGTATCTGGACCAACGATGACTTCACCTGTTTCAGGATGTTTAACAGATTTCTTGGTATAACGACCAGTCAAGCGTTCTTCGAGTGGCTCGATCATTTCCTTACCATCAGTAATGGCACGGATCACAAGTCCACGGTCTGTTCCACAGTCATCTTCACGGATAATGACGTCTTGGGCCACGTCAACCAAACGACGAGTCAAGTAACCTGAGTCGGCTGTCTTCAAGGCCGTATCGGTCATCCCTTTACGGGCACCGTGAGTTGAGAAGAACATTTCGAGTACTGACAAACCTTCGCGGAAGTTTGACAGGATTGGCAATTCCATGATCCGTCCATTTGGAGCGGCCATCAAACCACGCATACCGGCAAGTTGCGAGAAGTTTGAAATGTTACCACGGGCTCCAGAGTCCATCATCATAACGATTGGGTTCTTCGGATCTTGGTTATCCACCAAGCGTTTTTCCAATTTCTCACGGGCTGCACGCCATTCAGCTGTAACGGCATTGTAGCGTTCGTCATCCGTGATCAAACCACGACGGAATTGTTTGGTGATTTGTTCCACACGTTTGTGAGATTCTTCAATAATTTCTGCCTTATCTTCAACGACCGGAATATCGGCAATCCCCACTGTTAAACCAGCAAGGGTTGAATGATGATAACCCAAGTCTTTCAAGCGGTCCAAGAATGCAGACGTTTCAGTTGTACGGAAGCGTTTGAAGATTTCTGCGATGATATTTCCAAGATTTTTCTTCTTGAATGGAACGTTTAATTCCAATTTCTCAATCGCTGCTTTGACATCTTGACCAGGTTCCAAGAAGTACTTAGCTGGAACGCCTTCTGTCAAGTTGGCATTATTTGGCTCTTGAAGGTATGGAAGTTCTGCAGGCATGATATCGTTAAAGAGGATCTTACCAACAGTTGTCAAGAGAATCTTGTGTTGTTGCGCTTCTGTCCATGGTTTGTTCAAGCTATCTGTCGCAATTCCGACACGGGTATGCAAGTGAACATAGCCATTGCGAAGGGCCATCACCGCTTCATCACGGTCTTTAAAGACCATGCCTTCGCCTTCACGACCAGCTTCTTCCATAGTGAGGTAGTAGTTTCCCAATACCATATCCTGAGATGGAGTAACAACTGGTTTACCGTCTTTTGGATTCAAGATGTGCTCAGCAGCCAACATCAAGATACGAGCTTCTGCTTGAGCTTCTTCTGAAAGCGGTACGTGGATGGCCATTTGGTCCCCGTCAAAGTCGGCATTGTAGGCTTCACAGACAAGTGGGTGCAAGCGAAGAGCTTTCCCGTCAATCAAGACAGGTTCAAAAGCTTGGATCCCCAAACGGTGAAGGGTCGGTGCGCGGTTCAAGAGAACTGGGTGTTCTTTGATCACTTCTTCTAGGATATCCCAGATGCGTTCATCTCCACGTTCGACCAAGCGTTTTGCAGCTTTGACGTTTTGCACGATATCACGCGCAACGATTTCACGCATCACGAATGGTTTGAAGAGCTCGATGGCCATTTCACGTGGCACACCACATTGGTACATCTTAAGAGTTGGACCAACGGCGATAACAGAACGTCCTGAGAAGTCAACCCGTTTACCGAGCAAGTTTTGACGGAAGCGTCCTTGTTTCCCTTTGAGCATGTGACTCAATGATTTTAATGGACGGCTACCTGGTCCTGTGATTGGACGACCACGACGACCGTTATCGATCAAAGCATCAACCGCTTCTTGAAGCATCCGTTTTTCGTTTTGCACGATGATACCAGGGGCATTCAACTCAAGCAAACGTGCTAAACGGTTGTTCCGGTTGATCACACGACGATAGAGGTCGTTCAAGTCAGAGGCAGCAAAACGGCCACCATCCAATTGGACCATCGGACGAAGATCTGGTGGAATAACCGGAAGGATGTTGAGAACCATCCATTCTGGCTTGTTACCAGATTTGTAGAAGGCATCCAAGACATCCAAACGACGAACAGCCTTCACACGTTTTTGACCAGTTGCAGTCTTCAATTCTTCTTTCAAGAGAGCAATTTCAGCTTCCAAATCCACTTGTTTCAAGAGGTCTTGGATCGCTTCTGCACCCATCTTAGCTACAAAGGAACCTGGTCCGTATTCACGCAAGCGTTCACGGTATTCACGTTCTGTCATGATGGATTTGTGCTCAAGTGGTGTATCTTTTGGATCGATCACCACGTAAGCTGCGAAGTAAATGACTTCTTCAAGGGCACGAGGGCTCATATCCAAGGTCAATCCCATACGAGAAGGGATGCCTTTGAAGTACCAGATGTGTGATACAGGAGCTTTCAACTCGATGTGCCCCATGCGTTCACGACGAACTTTCGCACGTGTTACTTCAACCCCACAGCGGTCACAAACGATCCCTTTGTAACGGATCCGTTTGTATTTCCCACACGCACATTCCCAGTCTTTTGTAGGTCCAAAGATGACTTCATCAAAGAGACCTTCACGTTCTGGTTTCAATGTACGGTAGTTGATTGTTTCAGGTTTCTTGACCTCTCCATAAGACCATGAACGGACCTTGCTTGGAGAAGCTAGGGTGATTTGCATACTTTTAAAACGATTTACATCAACCACTATTTCTTACCTTTCCTTGTTTTCATACTTGTTTCATTTGGATACAGCTTAGGTGGGGGAAGAAAGGAAACTTTCTTGCCACCTCCTTGTATCTGTATCTTGTTATCGAATCATCCTGTCAGAAGCATTGGTTTCTCACAAGACAATCATTTTTACTGATTATTTTTCTGATTCTTCAGCATCAAAGGCTGCTTTTGCTTCCTTGGCTGCTTTTTCACGTGCTTTTTCAAGGTCATCCACATGAATCACATCATCGTCTTCCCCTTCATCGAGGTCACGAAGTTCCACTTCTTGATCATCTTCGTCCAAGACACGCATGTCAAGACCAAGAGATTGCAATTCTTTGACAAGAACGCGGAAGGATTCTGGTACACCTGGTTTTGGAATTGGTTTACCTTTGGTAATCGCTTCATAAGCTTTCAAACGTCCGTTGACATCATCTGACTTGTAAGTCAAGATTTCTTGAAGGACATTTGATGCACCATAAGCCTCAAGGGCCCACACTTCCATTTCCCCGAAACGTTGTCCACCAAACTGAGCTTTCCCTCCGAGTGGTTGTTGGGTAACCATTGAGTATGGTCCGACTGAACGGGCATGGAGTTTATCATCAACCATGTGGTGAAGCTTGATCATGTACATGACACCGACAGAGACACGGTTGTCAAACGGCTCACCAGTACGTCCATCGTAAAGAATCGTCTTGGCATCGCTATCCATACCAGCTTCTTTCACAGTATCCCAGAGATCTTCTGAGCTTGCTCCATCAAAGACTGGTGTTGCGATGTGAATACCCAAGTTACGAGCTGCCATACCAAGGTGAAGTTCCATAACCTGACCGATATTCATACGTGATGGCACCCCAAGAGGGTTCAACATGATATCAACCGGTGTACCGTCTGGAAGGTAAGGCATATCTTCAACTGGAACAATACGAGACACAACCCCTTTGTTTCCGTGACGACCGGCCATCTTATCTCCGACGCGGATCTTGCGTTTTTGTGCAATGTAAACACGAACCAACATGTTGACACCAGATTGTAATTCATCACCGTTTGCACGGGTAAAGATCTTAACATCGCGAACGACTCCATCTCCACCGTGAGGTACACGGAGTGATGTATCACGCACTTCACGAGATTTATCCCCAAAGATAGCGTGAAGGAGACGTTCTTCGGCAGAAAGGTCTTTTTCACCTTTCGGTGTTACCTTACCGACAAGGATATCGCCTTCTTTAACCTCAGCACCAATACGGATAATACCTGTTTCATCCAAGTCACGAAGAGCATCTTCCCCGACGTTTGGAATTTCACGGGTAATTTCTTCAGGGCCTAACTTGGTATCGCGTGTTTCTGATTCGAATTCTTCCAAGTGAACAGATGTGTAGACATCTTCTTTCACCAAGCGTTCGCTCATGATAACAGCATCCTCGAAGTTATACCCTTCCCAAGTCATGTAAGCGACGATTGGGTTTTGACCAAGGGCCATTTCCCCTTTTTCCATCGATGGACCATCAGCGATAAAGTCGCCTTTTTCAACGGTTTCACCAACTTTAACCAGAGTACGTTGGTTGTAAGCTGTACCGGAGTTTGAACGACGGAATTTTTGGATATGGTAAACATCAAGAGATCCATCTTCCCGACGAACTTCTACCTTGTCTGCATCTGCATAGGTAACCTTACCACCATGTTGTGCAATGACTGCAGCTCCTGAGTCATGGGCTGCTTGGTATTCCATACCAGTCCCCACATAAGGGGCTTTTGGATCGATCAATGGCACAGCCTGACGTTGCATGTTGGCACCCATGAGGGCACGGTTGGAGTCATCGTTTTCCAAGAAAGGAATACATGCTGTCGCAACGGCAACTACTTGTTTTGGAGATACGTCCATGTAGTCGACTTGATCAGATGGGAATTCTTGGTTGTTACCACGGTGACGTCCCATAACGATTGGCTCAGCAAAGCCACCTTTTTCGTTCAACTTAGAGTTGGCCTGAGCAACGATGTACTCATCTTCTTCATCGGCTGTCAACCAAACGATTTCGTTGGTGACTACACCTTTTTCACGGTCCACTTTACGGTATGGCGTTTGGATGAAACCATATTTGTTCAAGTGTCCGTAGGATGACAAGTTGTTGATCAAACCGATGTTTGGTCCTTCAGGTGTTTCGATTGGACACATACGACCATAGTGGGTATAGTGCACGTCACGCACTTCATATCCAGCGCGGTCACGTGTCAAACCACCAGGCCCTAAGGCAGACAAACGACGTTTGTGAGACAACTCAGAAAGTGGGTTGTGTTGGTCCATGAACTGTGACAATTGGGAAGATCCAAAGAATTCTTTAATTGCCGCAGTTACTGGACGGATGTTGATGATTTGTTGTGGTGTCAAGACATCGTTATCTTGTACAGACATCCGTTCGCGAACGTTTCGTTCCATCCGTGAAAGTCCAAGACGCACTTGGTTAGCAAGCAATTCACCAACGGCACGAATCCGACGGTTTCCAAGGTGGTCGATATCATCCACGCGGCCAAGACCTTCTGCAAGGTTCAAGAAATAGCTCATTTCTGCCAAGATATCAGCTGGAGTTACGATGCGCACTTTGTCAGATGGGTTGGCATTTCCGATGATGGTAACAACGCGGTCTGGATCTGTTGGAGCAACAACTTTGAATTTTTGCAATTCTACTGGCTCTGTCAAAACAGCAGCATCATTTGGAATGTAGGTGATTTTGTTCAAACCGTTATCCAATTGTTCAGAGATGCTGTCGATCACATCGCGCGTCATGACAGTACCAGCTTCTACAAGAATTTCCCCTGTTTCAGCATCTACCAATGGTTCTGCGATTGTTTGGTTCAACAAGCGGTTCTTGATATTGAGTTTCTTGTTGATCTTGTAGCGACCAACTGGTGCCAAGTCATAACGACGTGGATCAAAGAAACGGGCTACCAACAAGCTACGTGAGCTTTCCGCTGTTTTTGGTTCACCTGGACGAAGACGCTCGTAGATTTCTTTGAGGGCTTCATCTGTCCGTGAATCCATTGGGTTTTTGTGGATATCTTTTTCGATGGTATTGCGAACCAATTCGCTGTCCCCAAAGATATCGATGATTTCATCATCTCCAGAGAATCCAAGAGCACGCACAAGAGTTGTAAATGGAATCTTACGTGTGCGGTCGATACGTGTGTAAGCAATGTCTTTTGAGTCGGTTTCAAGCTCTAACCAAGCCCCACGGTTAGGAATAACAGTTGATCCATAACCAACCTTACCATTCTTGTCCACCTTATCATTGAAGTAGACACCTGGTGAGCGGACCAACTGAGATACGATAATCCGTTCTCCACCATTGATGATGAAAGTTCCCATTTCAGTCATGATTGGGAAATCACCAAAGAAAACTTCTTGGGTCTTGATTTCACCTGTTTCTTTGTTGACCAAACGGAAGGTCACAAAGATTGGTGCTGAGTAGCTGGCATCGTGGATGCGCGCTTCTTCAAGCGAATACTTAGGTTCGCGGATTTCATAACCCACAAATTCCAATTCCATTGTATCCGTGAAGTTTGAGATGGGAAGCACATCTTCAAATACTTCCTTCAAGCCATGATCCAAGAAATCTTTGAATGAGTCTGTCTGGATTTCAATCAAGTTTGGTAAATCAAGAACCTCTTTGATTCTTGAAAAACTACGACGGGTCCGATGTTTCCCGTATTGAACGTCATGTCCTGCCAAAGTTTTTAGCTCCTTTTTCCATACTAGGATAGCTTGGTAAAATGACTTTCACCACCTATCCGGTTTTAACTACAATTGTGTGATTTGCATCACGTGAAGAGCTATCTCTTCACCTCATTCGTCGCTTTTTGTAATTTTTAGAAAAATTAAATTTGTGTAACAAACTAGGATTTTTCTGAAAAATAGGCACAAAAAGAGCAGCTAAATCGACTTATTCAAGTAAGATTTAACTGCTGTAAGCTCTTATTTGGACAATATTTCAAATAAAGCACACGACAAATTAGTTATCACTATTATACCGTTTTTTGCTCCAAAAATCAAGGCTTTCTCCAGGTTTTCTACTGGATCAGACTAGTGTCGATTGCCACGATTTGAGCTGTTTCGATTTGAACTATTGCTGGATGAACTATTGGTTGTCGAATTGTTCTTATTATTCGACTGATTTCCACTGGTATTGCCGAGAATGGCTGCCCAAGCACTTTGATAATCGCTATCCGATCCCCCGATGGCAAAGCGGTATTGAGTGGTTGGCGCTCCGTTTTTGGCCCAAAGGCTCGTCACCATTTGACCGCTCACATCGATATCCCGACCATTGACATTGACGCGGCCCGGTCTTTCACCAGTCGATTTGAGCACTTCAGAGCGGATCACACTCTTATCGAGAGTGAATTTATCCTGAATCCCAAAGAGACTTGGATCTGCTTGGTAGATTGCATTCGCCAACTGCGCCATGTATTGGGCATTGTTGTTGTATCCAGTCAAGGTCTGCATGGAAGCATTGTTGTCATGACCGATCCAACCTCCTAAAGAAACATTAGGGGTGGACAGCATCAACCACATATCTCCATTTGAGTTAGTGGTACCGGTTTTTCCAATCCAGTCTGCACCTGCCAGCGTTGGGTTGACTTGGCTAATCCGTGACTTAAAGGTCGTTGTTGCACCAGACGTAATAACCCCGCGCAAGAGATCCTGCATAATCGTTGCCGTTGCTGGAGAGTAAACACGAACAGGATCTGCCTCGTGCTTGTATACCACATCTCCATCTCGATCAATGATTTGCTCTACCATGTAGCGTTTGAGGTAGTTCCCATTGTTAGCAATGGTTTGGAAACCATTGGTATGTTGGGCAACAGTGACCTCAATTCCTCCCCCCATCGGCAGACTCTCAATGCCATATTCAGGGATATCATAGCCCATTTTCTTCATGTAGGATGGGACATCCACACCTTTTTCACGAAGAGTCCGGTAAGTCCAGTAAGCTGGAATATTCCATGAGGTATTGAGGGCCTCACGGAGATCCATCATGGCTGTCCCTCGGCTATCCACGTGCATGATCGGCTCCCCACTTGAGAAATTAGTCGGGTAGTTAGAAAGGATGCTATTGCTTCCCATCAAGCCTTGGTCGATGGCAATCCCATAGGCCAACAGTGGTTTGATTGTAGACCCTGGGGAACGCTCTGTATCAAAGGCATGGTTGTTTTGGTTGCCGTCAAAATTCCGTCCACCGATAAATCCTAAAACGGCACCCGTTCGGTTGTCCATAAGGACATTCCCAACTTCTACAAGACCCGTCCCATCATCCAAGACGCTTCCAAAATTCGCTACCGCGGCCTGCATCGCATTGTGAACCGGTTTGTTGATCGTGGTTTGGATGGTGTAGCCACCTTCGCGCAATTCGCTCTCAGCTAATTCTTGGTAAGCCTTGACGGTTTCATTATTTTTCAAGTCTTGCTTGGTGACATTGTCTCGCTTGATCAAGTAATCATACATGGCTTCTTTTGCTTCTGCCATGGCTTGGAAGTAGAGGTAGTCATGCGGTGTTTTCTCGATGCCATCTGGAGCGATGAAGTCTTTGGTCAAGTCGTACTGAGCATAGGTCTCGTAGTCTTTTTTCGACAAGGTTCCCGTCCGGTACATATTGAACAAAACGTCTTTGGCACGCGCCAGACCTAACTCGAGGTTCTCCTTGCTCTTTAGGCTACCGTCTGCAGCATAAGGAGAGTAGACAATCGGACTTTGTGGCAAGCCAGCGATAAAGGCCGCTTGTGGAACAGACAAGTCTTTTGCAGAGACGCCAAAGATCCCTTGAGCTGCAGCTTCCACACCTGCAATATTTTGTCCTCGATTATTTCGTCCAAAAGGCGAAACATTTAAGTAGGTGGTTAGGATTTCATTTTTATCCATTCCCCGCTCTAAAGCTAGGGCATCAACAATCTCTGTCGCCTTACGAGTAAAGGTTGGAGCGTCTCCCACGACTTGCTGTTTGATCAACTGCTGGGTCAGGGTTGATCCCCCACTAGAGGAACCCACGCCGGCTACAGATCCAAGTGTTGCCCGAAGAACGGCTTTAGGCACAACCCCCTTGTGGCTTTCAAAATTCTCATCCTCAGTAGCGATCACAGCCTTCTTGACATTATCTGAAATGGCGTCTCCTGCGACTGGCGTGCGGATCAAATCACTGTCCACTTCTGCAATCAAGCTCTTATCGGAATAAGTCAGTTTTGAAACACTGCTGACGTTGCGGACCTGCTGGACCAATTCTTCTGTCTTTGGAACCTTGACATTGCTAAAGAGGCTCGCCGCATAACCAATCCCGATCCCTGCACCAAATAAAAAGAGGCACACGAACAGGGCGATCATGACATCCCACAAGAGTTTGAGGGTCCTCAAAAATGTCGCAAAAATATCGCCGACAGACCAGCTACTTTCCTCATTTTTTTCCTTATTCGGAGTTTCTGTATACATCTTTGCAAAGAATTTTTGGACTTTCTTCCAAAACTCTTGCAGCTTCTCTTTTAATTGATTCACTGATTCTTTCTCCTTGTTCCCTATATTATAGCAGATTAGGCCCTTTGTTTTCAATCACAAGAGCGTAGAAATCGTCACTCATTCTTCCTGGGTAAGGACAAGAAAATGATGGAAACCATTGCCATTTCCGTGGTTTATGGTAGAATAGAGAAATGAATAAACTTATAAAGGAGAAAAGACACATGCACATTTTTGATGAGCTAAAAGAGCGTGGTTTGGTATTTCAAACGACGGATGAAGAAGCCTTACGCAAAGCACTGGAAGAAGGTCAGGTTTCTTATTATACTGGTTATGATCCAACTGCTGACAGCCTTCACCTTGGTCACTTGGTTGCCATCTTGACGAGCCGTCGCCTTCAACTAGCAGGCCACAAACCTTATGCGCTCGTTGGCGGTGCGACTGGTCTCATTGGTGATCCGTCCTTCAAAGATGCTGAACGTAGTCTCCAAACAAAAGAAACTGTACAAGAATGGGTTCGCTCCATTCAAGGGCAATTGTCTCGTTTCCTCGATTTTGAAAATGGTGACAATAAAGCCGAAATGGTCAACAACTACGATTGGTTTGGAAGCATTAGCTTTATTGACTTCCTTCGTGATGTCGGAAAATACTTTACGGTCAATGCTATGATGAGTAAAGAATCTGTTAAAAAACGGATTGAAACAGGGATTTCTTACACAGAGTTTGCCTACCAAATCATGCAAGGCTATGACTTCTACGTCCTCAACCAAGAACACAATGTAACCCTTCAAATCGGTGGATCTGACCAATGGGGAAACATGACAGCCGGTACTGAGTTGATGCGTCGTAAAGCAGATAAAACTGGTCATGTTATGACTGTGCCTTTGATCACAGATGCAACTGGTAAGAAATTCGGTAAATCAGAAGGTAATGCGGTCTGGCTCAATGCAGACAAAACATCTCCATACGAAATGTATCAATTCTGGATGAATGTGATGGATGCGGATGCTGTGCGTTTCTTGAAGATCTTCACTTTCTTGTCACTTGATGAGATTGAAGAGATCCGCAAACAGTTTGAGGCCGCTCCTCATGAACGCTTGGCTCAAAAGATCTTGGCGCGTGAAGTGGTTACCCTCGTCCACGGCGAAGAAGCCTACAAGGAAGCCCTCAACATCACCGAACAACTCTTTGCAGGAAACATCAAAAACCTTTCTGTAAAAGAACTCAAACAAGGCCTTCGTGGTGTGCCAAACTACCAGGTCCAAGCAGAAGACAACCTCAACATTGTTGAACTCTTGGTCACAGCTGGTGTGGTAAATTCTAAACGCCAAGCCCGCGAAGATGTTCAAAACGGAGCTATCTACGTCAACGGCGAACGCATTCAAGACCTTGACTATGTCTTGAGCGATAGCGATAAATTAGAAAATGAATTGACCGTTATCCGCCGCGGTAAGAAAAAATACTTTGTTTTGACTTATTAAGAAAGTAAAACCACGAAGTTAATACGAAACTTCGTGGTTTTCTTATACACTTTTTTCTGGGACTATTTCCCTTTTCTGCGATACAACAATGCTTGGTTGATTCGTTGAGTTTTTTTATGGAGTTGCCAAATCTGGTAAAGCCAGATCAGGCCGTAAATGGCTAGAAAGATCAACCAAGGAATCGGGCTCCGTAAGGCTGCCCCCCAGCCAAAAAATAAGTAGGTCAATGCTAAGATGGTAGCTGTCACAACTAAATGCAGGACCACACGCAAACTATAGGTCAAAAACTCTTCTTCCTCAAGAATGAACGTCAAAACTCCCATTGTTCCACTCATTAAAAAGATCGCTAGGATGTTGCGTACATTCACAGCGGGATAGACGATGTTGGGATAGATATGGGATAATAACACCAAACACAAATAAAAGAAGGATCCTGTCCTCATACCAGATACAAAATAAGCTATAACTCGTTTCATCACTTTCTCCTATACCCCTAAATAATCCATCAAGGATTTGACATATTTCCGACTGACACTTGATTTCACTCCGCGTGTCAGTTTAGCCATCATATTGCCTGAAAAACTATCCGATAGCGATTCCAAATGGTCGATATTCATCACCGCGTGGCGGGATATCTGTAAAAAATTACGACGATTAATCCGATGTTGAAAATTTGTCAAAGTATCTCTGACGGTAAACGTTTTGTCTGTCGTATAAATGGTCAGCTGATTCTTATCAATCTCGGCTAGAATAATGTCATCAATTTTCACCATGATCAAATGATCATCTGTTTTGATAGGGATCACTACTTGATTCACTGTCGAAAATTGTTCGAGATAGTCCATCACCTCTCGTGCTTGATCGGATAATTGCTTGGCTTGAATGACCACACAGGGGTCGTTTTCTGGGATATCCTGTTTTTCCTCAAAACGAATCTTCATTCCTACTCCAATTCTCACTTACTTTCTTTTATTCGATCTTTTTGCTAAGGGAACCCAAATCCCCAAAGCTAGAAGAATACCACCTAACACTATAAGGTATGTTTGTTCCTTTGTCAATAAGGCTTGCCATTTGAGCTGAACACCCATTTTTTCTTGAAATTCTCGAAGAAGATCATCTCGCCCCTTAAAGGTTTCGCTCACTGCTTCTTTCATGAGTACTTGTCGATAAAGTGCAGCAATATAAGTTGCTGGAGTACATTTCATTAGTAGTTGTGCAAAATCAGGTAGAACACCTAAAGGTACATAAGTCCCTACCAAAAAACCAGAAGCTGTACCCACTATGGTCGAAAACTTCCCAAGACTGTCTACGGAATGGAAAAAATAAACAAAAATGGCATTCACTAAACTAGAAAGCAGGCTACTAAGCAGCATAATAAGGAGTACTTCAGGTAATAAAGACAGTGCTGGAACTTCTCTAAAATAGCCACACATCAGCACATACATAAGGGCCTGCATGAAAAAAGAGATGATGATTGCGCTCGTTAGATACGAAAATGGTAACCGCCACTTTCCTTGATCCGATAAATAAAGATCCTGATCTACTTGATGTTCACGATCCTTTACTAGCTGAGTCAGGGCAGCCAGACTTGTCGTAATCCCTGTCACAGCCAGCGTCCCACTCATTAACCAATTATTTAACACAGGACCACTATTGGGGAGCTGAGCCCAAGCATCTGTTAGATTTTTTTGAAGAAAAATAATATAAAGAATAAAGGAAATCAAGGCTCCCAACAGAGAGAAGAAAACTCCTGAACGATTTCTGAAGTACAATAAAAAATTTCGCTTTAGTAAGGCTAGCATTAGTGAACCTCCCTTCCTGTAAGTGCAATAAAGGCATCATCCATGGTCCCTGGACGAAACTCAAAATGGGCTAGATTATCTCTAACTTGCGCCAGGTAATCAATGGCTTCCCTTTCACTCTTGGGTTGAAAAATATACTCCAATTGACTTTGTTGCTCTACTGACATTCCCGAAGATTTGAGACTTTCTATCTGCTGCATCTCCTTGAAACGAATCTTTAAGATATTAGTAGCATACTGACTCTTAATATCTAGTGCTGATCCCTGAGCAATCACTTTCCCATGGTCCACAATATAAATCTGATCAGCTTCATCTGCCTCGTCAAGATAATGCGTGGTCAGTACAACGGTCATCCCCTCTTCTTTCTGCAATTGATAGAGCAAATCCCAAATAGACTTTCGGGTTTGGATATCCAAACCTGTCGTTGGTTCGTCTAAGAACAGAATATCTGGTTGCGAGAGCAGGGCACGCGCAATGTCAACCCGACGCTTTTGGCCACCTGAAAGCGTCCCGTATTTCTGCTTTTGGAAAGCTGATAGACCTAGCCGATCAATAAGATCAGACACACGATTTGGTTTTAGGTCTTTGTACTGTCTCGCACGAATGGTCAAATTTTCTCTAACCGTTAGCATCTCATCTAAAACACTGGTTTGGAAGACCACACCAATTTTAGTACCTGGTTCATAGATGATTTCACCTTGCGTTGGTTGTTTCAAACCAATCAACATGGAAATCGTCGTTGATTTCCCCGCCCCATTTGGTCCTAGAATCGCATTAAAGGTTCCCTTTTCAAACTGTAAATGAATATTGTTTACGGCTAAATGATTTCCATATCGTTTACTGATGTTTTTAGCTTGTAATATCATGTTCTCTCTCCTTTTGATAAAACCAGTCTAACAAAAAAGCCGCTTAAAAAATGGCTTTTGGGGATAAGTGGTCAAAATGAAGAGATGAGTGGCGAGATAGAAGAGATTAAAATGAGGAAAAAATTTATTGCAGCCATTCTTTTCCCCATTGATTCAAGTCCTTTAAAATTGGCATCAGTGAATTTCCTTTTTCTATCAGCTCATATTCTGTTTGGTACTCTATTAGAGCATCGGTTGCTATCTAGAGGCTCTTTTGTTACACTACTAATATGAATACACCGATTAAACCAAAATTACAACGATTTCAAACAGCCACTGCTTTTGCCTGTCCCATCTGTCAACTGGACCTAGAACTTGTGGAGACCAGTTTTAAATGTCCCAAGGGCCATTCTTTTGATTTGGCGAAATTTGGCTATGTCAACCTGGCTCCCCAGATCAAACAATCAAAGGACTATGACAAAGAAAATTTCCAGAATCGCCAGCTAATCCTAGAAGCAGGTTTTTATGAGCCGATTCTAACAGCGATCGGACAAAAAATTCCGACCAGTGATGCCAAGATTCTAGATACCGGTTGTGGAGAAGGCTATTACTCCCGAAAGCTACAAGAAGCTTATCCCGAAGCTACTTTCTATGCCTTTGATCTTTCAAAGGAATCTGTGCAACTAGCTGCCAAGAGTGACACTAGCTGGAAGGTCAATTGGTTTGTAGGAGACTTGGCTCATTTACCCATTCAATCCAAGAGTATAGAGGTCATTTTGGACATCTTCTCCCCGGCTAATTACGCTGAATTTGAGCGTGTCTTAAAGGCTGAAGGGGTGATCATTAAAGTCGTCCCAACCTCTTCTCATCTGAAAGAAATTCGTCAGTTGGCCCAAGATCAATTGACCAAGCAATCCTACTCCAACCAGGAAATTTTGGAGCACTTTGAAGACCACTGCCAAATTCTCTCATCCGAAACAGTCAGCCTCACCAAGAGTTTAACTCCTGAAGAACGCCAAGCGCTCCTCGCTATGACCCCTCTTCTATTTCACGTTGACCAAGAAAAAATCGACTGGACCCAACTCACAGAAATCACCATTGAAGCTGAGCTTCTAGTTGGGAAAATCAAGATACAAAGGACTTAAAGTAAAAAGGCTGAGACGATTTGTCTCAGCCTTTTTACTCATCTTCTGCATGCTCTGTCATGACTTGTAAAGCACTTTTTAAATCCTTTTTGCTATTTGTGCGATTTTTTCGAGTTCTTCTTTCCGTTGACGATCACTCATATATTCCACTCGTGTAACTTGTGTCACTTTAACCGGTTTAATACCACAGGGTTTCAAGATTTGGGATTTTAGAACCTTTGCGTAGTCTTGAGAAAAAGGAAGAAAAATTTTTGGCGTATTATGCGTCGTAATGATCCATGCTTTTCCATCTAGTTGCCCCACCGGACCTCGAGGTCCATTCTGATAAGCAAAACCTGCAACAAAAACACGATCAATAAAACCTTTTAAAATAGCTGGCATTCCACTCCACCAAGTAGGGAAAATAAAAATCAACTGATCCGCCCAACTCAATAAATCTCTATACGGTTTCATGTCTTCATTATGCTGTAAATCTCTCCTTTTATGCCTTTCATCAAAACGTAAAACCGGATCAAAGTTTTCTTTATATAAGTCTACTATTTTAACCCTATGCTCTGGTGCTAAATGCTTTTGCACAGTTTGAAGGATTGATGCATTATAACTTGTTTCATTCGGATGTGAATAGATTATTAAAACATTCATCAGCTATCTCCTTTTATATAAATATCAAGCATCGTTCTGACGGTCTTTTGAACATCATTTTCTTTAAAGCTTTCTCCAACGGGACTCCTTACCAATAGAGCCAAACCAGCAATAAAACTCCAAAAATGGATCAAAATTTCTGCGTCACTACTAGAAAGATTTTCCTCATCTTTAAGTCTTAACGCTACCGACTTAAAATGTTCAAATCCTGGTAAAGAGGAGTTGACTGAAATAGTTTCCTGGGATAGCTCCAAATAGTTATATGGAAATTTGATAAATAATGCTTCAAATAGATAGGTTTCCTCTTGGGCAAACCTTACAAAGTTACAGCCCATCAGAATTAGTTGAGTTCTTGCATCTATGGAAGTATCAATCCCTTGTATCATATTTGTCAAAAAGAACATTGATAAGTGTTCCATAACCACTTGAATATATCTATCTTTACTTCCAAAATGCTTATAGGGAGCTCCATGAGTCACCCCACATTTTTGAGCTATTGTACGCATAGACATCCGGTCAATCCCGTTAGTTCTAATTTCTTCAATGCCGACCGAAATTAACTTTTCTTTCAGTTCTTCCGTATTCCGTTTCATTTGACCACCTTTCCCTATCAAAGTATACGCCGTCTACTTTTTATAAAGTATACACTGTCTATTTATATTTGTCAAATTAAAAAATACTCAAAACTTAGCTTCAGAGTCTCTGACCTTCTGTTATCTACTCACCTAAGGAAAGTTTCTAAGAAGACTTTATCTTCAATTAAAAAGCTGAGACAAATCGTCTCAGCCTTTTACTCATCTTCTGTATGCTCTGTCATGACTTGTAAGCGATAGGTTTTAGGCGATTTCCCACAGAGTTTACGGAAAACCTTGTAGAAATAGCCTACATTACTGTAACCAACTTTATAGCAGATATCTTCAATGCTGTCATTGGTCGATAAGAGGAGCTGCTGGGCAGCCTTAATCCGCTGTTTGTTGAGGAGTTCTGCGAACGTTGCATTGGTTTCTCGTTTAATCAATTGGCCTAAATAGACTGGATTGATAAAGAGAGCCTGACTGATGTCCTTGAGCGACAGCTCTTTTTGGTAATCACGGCTAATCACTTGGAGGACACTCGCTACATTTTCGTTCATCCGATAGTGGGATAAGAAACGGGACAATTCTTCCTGGATAAAGCTAATCATCTCTCTAAAGGTAGCAGCTTCTTGGACTTTCTTGACCACATCGGCCAAATCATCTCCTTGTAGGTATTCAAACAAATGAAAGACATCCATCAAAAATTGGATAAAGAGTTGCTTGGTCAGCGAAACCTTGGGTGTCTTCTCAAGGATCATTTTTTCCAACCAGTCCAGTTCTTCTAAGATCTGTTGGATATTTCCTTGCATGATCACCCGGTAGGCCGGCTCGTAGTAATGGAAGACCTCTTCATCTTGATTGAGAGGGGTCGCTCCATAAAAGAGACTCCGCTCCACTAGGTCCTTAAATTGATGAAAGTGCTCCTTATAAGGTGGCTCAAAGGCCTTCTCAATCATGGCTTCTTCTTGATCTGAGATAAAGAGTTGAAGATTTTGCCCGAGAACTTGGTAAGACGAGCTGATAAAACCTTTTTTCTCCTTAGCAATCCCAATCCACAGTGAATTCCGGCCTGCGATATACCGACAAAACTCTTCCTCAGAGATGTCATCGTGAATCAAGCGGTTGGCCAACTCTTGGCTTGGTTGCTGGATTTGGTGCTGGATTTTTTCTAGGATATTGCCCATCTCCACCTTATTGACCGGTTTGAGCAGGTAGTCTGCCACGCGCAAATTGAGGGCTGTCTTGACATATTCAAAATCCTGATAGCCTGACATAATGATAAAAGCAGCATCTGGTATCAAATCCTTCATCTCTGCAATCATCTGAAGTCCGGTCTTTCCAGGCATATTGACATCCGTGATCACCACATCCACCGGATGCTCTCGTACATAATCAAGGGCCTGGTCTGCATCTTCTGCAGTTGCGACCACTTCCATATTCCAGTGGTCAAAGGGGATTAATTTTTTTAACCCTTCTGTAATCATATACTCATCGTCTACTAATAAGACTTTGTACATTCTGTCTCCTTTATTCATCTTGAATGGTTATCGTATAGGTCACTCCATGGTTAGGTTGGGAGAAGACTTGGATATGGTAGCGATCTCCAAAATAGAGTAGCATGCGTTCATGAACATTGACAATTCCGATGGACTGCCGCCCACTCTTTTCTTCGATTTCTGAGCGTGGATTGCGATTGGCTAGCATCTCTTGAATTTTTTCTAGCTGTTCTTCTTCCATCCCGCGCCCATTATCACTGATCAGGATCATGACTTGCCCTTCTCCTTGCAAGACTTTGACACTAATCACATTGTCCTTGCGTTTGTGATCCACTCCATGCGCAAAATAGTTCTCGACCAAAGGCTGGATGGTGAATTTTGGAATCTTCATCTTTTCCAAGCCTGGATCGATCTTAAAGCCATAGGCAATCGATTTTGGATAACGCACCATACAGAGGTAGCTGTATTTGCGACAAAATTCGAGCTCATTTTCAACTGTCGTCACTCGCTCATCTGAGATATTGTTGCGCAAGAGACTACTAAACTCATAGATAATATCACCCAATTCATCCTGCTCTTGCATGACGGCGTACATCCGGATAAATTCCAGTGTATTGTACATGAAGTGGGGATTAATCTGGGCTTGTAGGGCCCGCATATTGGCATCTTTTTGGCTGAGCTGTAGCTGATAGATATCCCGAATATTCTTATCCATATTGTCTAACATGGTATTGATCATATTACCAATAACCAGCAGTTCTTGGTCCTTGGTCGAGGTATCAATCCGTCGTTCACTATCGCCTTGACTGATCTGATTCATGGTATCAACCAAATCGAGGACTTGACGCCGGTAATTTTTGAAAATCTGCCGTAATAACAAGTAAAGGATCAAGAAAATCAGGAAAGCAATGGAGAGAAAAGTGGTCAGGTTAGCTAGACCCTTTTTGACCAGATAACTTTCAGAAACAGCCACATCCACCTTGTAGCCATAGATCGTGCTACGGGTTTGCCATTTAACATCTTTTGATTGCCCCTTATCCCCTTCATGGTACATCTCTTTCCCAAAGGGAGTGAAGATCCGTACAGCGACCGGAAGATCGCCTCTGGCATTATCAATCGCTGCCGTCAAAATTTCTTGGTTCAGCGTCATATAAGCAATCCCAACTCCAGCACCCGTAGTCGGATCTGTCAAAGGAACCGGAATGGCTGTCGCAGGAGCCTTGTAATGGTCCGCTGAGACTTGCTTGCCTCCCTGTGATTGCCGGGTAGAGACAAATACCGTCTTGTAATCAGACAAGGTGACATCGATACCCTCGATGTTTTTATTGCTCAAATAGAGACTGTCAATATTCTTATGTAGGGACAATTGGATATAAGAAGGGAACTGGGCATTCAATCGCCAAGTCTCATACTCCGATGGTGACAAGGTAAAATAGCGATAAACCCCTTCTAATTTTGCAGGGTTTTCAACGAGACTACGCCCTTCTTGTGTGACCCGCTGATAAGAGGTCTCAAGATCCGTCACGACTTCAGTCAAGACCCGTTGGGCGATCCGATCGGCTTCAGCTTGCTGGTTTTTCCAAGAGATCCCCGCTACGACGAGACCCATAATGGTCAAAATGACCACCATGACATAGGCGTAGAATTTTAAAAGCGTACTTAACCAGATTTTTTTCATCGTTAGGATACCAATTTTTCGTGGATGTTTTGATAAACAGGGTCAAAGATATCATTGACAAAGAAATGCCAGACGCCGATCAAGACAAAAAAGAGAAGGGCTGGCATGTAGTAGCTAATGACGCCAAGTAGCGCGGTTCCAAGGATGAGCTTCAGAACCGGACGAATGTCCAGCAACATTCCGATCAAACTGAGCTTGATACTGTTGGCATAAGAGAGAGCAAAATGCACTTGCAATTTCAAATAAACGGCATAAGCTAGAGGCGCAACCAAGAGGAAAACCAAATTAAACAAGAGAACCAAAATTTGGAAGAAATTCAAGTGAGGAATCTGGACCATGAGGTACATGCCATAGAGGAGGATTCCTTCAATGGCAAAGAAGGTGTAAAAGACTTGATTAGCCGGAACCAGATTTTCTTTGAAGAGTTCCCAAGCGCGTGACCAATGGTAGTCTTTGTAGTTCATGCCATTTTCCGCATAGAGGCTCATGATAGTGGCACTGGCTGGTCCTACTCCTAGAAGAATGCCCCCACAGATCGTCAAGACCCAAAAAATCCCTGTTACCAGCATGGCAACATAGACTCTCGTAAAAATGAACTCGATGATTTTTCCCATCATTCAGCCTCTTTCCCAATTAGTTATTCTATTATATCATAAAAATAAAACGCTTTCCCCATATTTGCATTAGTAAATTGAAATATTGATTTTCATTTCCAAGATTCATTTTCATAAAAAACTTAAAAAGGCTCTGGAGATCCCTCCAAAGCCTTTTCACACGACCTATTTCTTATTTTTTAGAAGCAAGGTATTCGTCGTATTGTTTTTGCATTTCGTCAAGCACTTTTTGGTAAGCACCTTCTGATTTCAATTTTTCAAGCATCTTAGGAACTTCTACTTCAGGATCCACAGTACCAGTATTGATCGCACCTGCGAATTGGTTCAAAGTATTTGTAAGAGCAGTGATTTCTGATTTCACTTTATCTGTGTTAAAGATGAAACCAAGTGCTGGAGATTCTTTTGCAGTTTCCAAGTCTTTCTTAGATTGTGCAATTTGTTCATCTGTTACGTTTTCGTTGATGTAAAGGATCCAGTTGTTACCAGTGTTCCATCCAGACATGTGAGTGTTTCCGTTGTAGCCATCCAAGACTTTGACACGGTTTTCTTTACCTTCAACTTTTTCCCAGTTCTTGCCTTCTGGTCCGTAAACAAGACCGTTCAAGAGTTCTGGGTTTGTATTCAAGAGGTTCAATACTTCCATTGCTTTTTCTTTGTTCTTAGAGTTATTTGAGATAACAAAGTTAGCTACTTGAGTGGTGTTGTTCTTCTTGTAAAGTTCAGTAAATGGTTTGATGTCGATCTTACGGTTTGCTACACGAGTAAGCAAGCTGTTACCGTAGTCAGCTGGCCCTACTGTTTCTTCACGAACCAACCATGTATCTTGAGAGAGATCATAACCAGTGTCGCTAGTTGCTACGTCTTTTGGAATGTATCCTGCTTCGTAGTATTTGTGAAGAGTCTTCAAGTTTTCTACATAACGAGGAATTGTGTAACGGTCAACGATCTTAGTAGTGTCACCTTTCAAGTCAACCACGAATGGAAGTCCATCAACAGCTACGTAGTCGAAGTCATCTGAAGGTCCACCGTAGCTCTTGTTCATTGCAAATGGAACAACGTTTGGATCTTTTTCTTTGATAGCTTTCAAGACTGGTTCAAGAGAAGCATAGTCTTTCACGTTTGAAACATCGATACCATATTTTTCAAGAAGTGGTCCGTTGAAAGCAAAGTTTTGAGAAGATGCAACGTTAGCTGCTACTGGAACAGCATAGATCTTGCCGTTTACAGTGTTCCCTTTGATGTAAGCTGGGTCAAGTGCTTTGTAAAGGTCTTTCCCTTCTTTCTTGTACAATTCTGTCAAGTCAGCATAAGCACCTTTTTGAGCGTTGATAACGTAGTTATTAGCAAAGGCAATATCATAGTTTTCACCAGATGAGATGATAACGTTCATTTTTTGTGCGTAGTCACCCCAACCAAGATATTGGATATCCAATTTTGCGCCAACTTTCTTTTCAATGATCTTGTTGGCATTTTTAAGAAGAACATCCAAGTTATCTGGTTTATCACCGATTTGGTACATCTTGATGATTGGTTTACCGTCTTCAGTTGTTGCAGACTTCTTGTTGTTCCCTGTAAGGTTTCCACAAGCAGCAAGAGTAGCTCCAAGAGCGATGACACTAGCAGATGCTAACGCGTATTTTTTCCAATTTTTCATAAGAAAAATCTCCTTTATGTTATTTTCTTTTTAGACTAAGTTATGAGTTGAAAATCCTGCTGATTTTCAATAAACGATGTTATTCTTTCACACCACCGATGGTCAAGCCTTTTACAAAGTAGCGTTGGAAGAATGGATAGAGAATGGCGATTGGCACTGTTGCCACAACCACCATGGCCATACGTCCTGTTTCCCGTGGGATGGATTGTACAGCTCCTGCCAATTGGCCGGATACCCCGACGTTTTTAGCGATGTAATCCATATTGTTTTGGATTTGCATCAAGAGGTATTGCAATGGGTAAAGGTTGTCACTCTTAATATAGAGGAGGGCGTTGAACCAGTCATTCCAGAACCCTAAAGCGGTGAACAAACTGATGGTCGCAATCCCTGGAAGAGACAATGGCAAGCAGATTTGGAAGAAGATCCGTGTTTCACTTGCCCCATCGATCCGAGCGGATTCAAGGATGGCTTCTGGTATGGTCCGTTTAAAGAAGGTCCGCATCAAGATGATGTTAAATGGACTGAGCAACATTGGGATAATCAAAGCCCCGATGGTATCACCTAACTGCAAGAGTTGAGTGGTCACAATGTAGCTTGGAACCAACCCTGCACTAAAGAGCATACTAAGGAGTGAAAATACGGTAAAGAACTTGCGGTATTTAAAGGTACTCCGTGAGATTGCGTAAGCATAAGTTGTGGTGATAAAGACATTACATGCTGTTCCCACAATGGTCACAAACAAGGTAATGAAGAGGGCTTGCAAGATTTTGTCTTTGAACTGTACCAAGAAGAGGTAACCATCAAATCCAAATTTTGCTGGCCAGAATTGGAAACCATGGACTGCCAAACTTTGTTCGTCTGTCAAAGAGATCATGACAACGAAGATGAAGGGAAGCACACAGGTCAAGCCGACCAAGGTCAACAACAAGGTAAAGAAGAAGTTGCTCTTCTTACTGAAAGAATGGATCCCGACATTATCAATTTTTTCTTTTTGAATGGTTGATTTTTTCATACGATCCTCCTTTCTAGAAGAGAGCGGCATTCTTATCAATGCGACGGGCAATGATATTTGAGATTAAAACAAGAACCAAACCGACTACCGATTGGTAAAGACCGGCTGCTGCTGTCATCCCGATATCCCCTGACTTGGTCAAACCGTTGTAGACATAAACATCAATAACGTTGGTCACACTATAGAGCGCTCCAGCATTATGCGGGATTTGGTAGAAAAGACCGAAATCTGCGCGGAAGATATTTCCGACTGCAAGAATAGTCAAAACCGTAATCAAGGAAGACAACTGAGGAATGGTGATGTTGCGAATGCGTTGCCACTTAGACGCACCATCCACAGTCGCTGCTTCATAGTAAGTTGGGTCAATTCCCATGATGGTTGCATAGTACATGACACTGCTATAACCAAAGCCTTTCCAGATTCCTAAGAAGAGGAGAAGCGCTGGCCAGATCCACAATTCCGAGTAGAAATTGATGGCTTTCATACCAAATGAAGTTAAGATGTGGTTGACCAATCCTTTGTCCACGTTAAGGAAGGCATCGGTGAAGAAGCTGATGATAACCCATGATAGGAAGTATGGGAAGAGCATGGAGGTTTGAAGCACCTTGACCACTCTTTTTGATCTCAACTCACTAAAGATGATGGCGATCCCAACGGAAACAATCAATCCTAAGAAGATGAATCCTAAGTTGTACAAGACCGTGTTTCTTGTAATAATGTAGGCATCTTTGGAACTAAAGAGGAACTTGAAATTGTCAAAGCCAACCCACTTACTCTTCATGACACTGTCAATGAAGCCCTCTCCCGTAATATGATAGTCCTTAAATGCTACGATATTCCCAAAAACCGGAATATAGAAGAATAAGATTAACCACGCTGCACCAGGTAAGACCATTAAAAGAAAAATGAAATTTTCTCTCAGAGTCCTTACAAACTTTTTCATTTAACTCCCCCCCTTTGAGCCTTGAGCGTGTTTATTTGCTTTGGTAGCGTTTACATCACCTATTATAAGATAGCCCATTTACATTTTCAAACTCCTAATTATAGAAAAAATTCTACAAATTTATGACATAGCTTTAAAAAAGAGTAGAAAAGGGTGGTCGTAAAGACAGCTCCTCTTCTACTCCTAGCCACTGTGGATGAGACTTCTGTCATCCAACTTGGCATTTTTTACGTTGTATAAATGGTTGAAGCCGTCGCAATAGTATGCCACTGGTTAGCCGTTGTGGCTGCGAAGTCCTGATCCCCGTAGAAATCGTTGAATGGCAAGATCTCTACTTCTAGTTCATCGATACGAGGGATTTCGCCTGCTAGGTAGTTTTCAATACGGCTTTCAGCTCGCTTGATCCGCTGCAAGAGTCCACCCATACGAATATCTACGGTATCCAAACCAAAGACCTTGTTTTCTTTCAACCATTGGTGGCTAAAGAGAGCATGTAAGTGTTCAATCTGGCTTCTGAGTTTTGGTAATTCTTCCCGAGCAATTTGTTGCAAGCTCTCTTTATCACCTGCGTGATAGGCCTCACGGATGCGTCGACCTACATCCACTTTACTACTTAAAATGGCATTCAACTGAGCCTGGGTTTCAAAGAGATAGGCGTAGATGCCTGCTTTTTCTTTGATAGCAGCAAGAGTCTCAGCTGCTTGGGCAAAGTGTGGCTTATCCTGTTCAGGTGTCATGTGTTTGTCAAGAATTGGGCAGAGAACATCCTGATAAAAGACATAGCGATTGGGGTTAATGCCACTGAGATTGTCTGGTAGGTCTGGCAAGAGGTTGGCCAGATCCAGCTGCATAAAGTCCTCAACGGATAGACCAGTATTAGTCTTAAAGTGAGCAGATAGACACTCTAAATTATTGCGATAGCTGAGCTCCGCCCAGATTTGTAAGCTCGGTAGGATCGAGAACTGGGCTGTTTCACCACCATTGTCCCCCCAGCCCGTCACAATGACTTCCTTGATCTGGTTGGCACGGCAAGCTTTATTGGCTTCAAGAGCGATGAGACGACTGAAATGGTTGTGGGGTGTGAAGCCAATCCACTTCCAAGCCCCACCAGCAAAGGCAATATCCTGACTAATCTTATGGTGATTACGGAAGTTGCGGTTGTATTTTTCCTCGCTATCTTGATAATAATCCCAGTAAACCAAGGTCACACGGTCTTTGAGACGGTCAAGGTAAACACGCGTTTCTTCTGGAATTTCCACCTCACGGTCGTACTGGCCATCTGCTGACATGAGTTTGAAGAACATATCGCTCCACATCTGGCAGTGGAAACCGTACTTGTCCGCAATATCCAGCACGCGCTCCAAGTGTTGGCACATGAGAAGACTCCGATCCACCATACCGTTCAAGATGAGGTAGCGTCCCAAACCAACCAGGTGAGCTTCATCCATCCCGATGTTGACCTTGCGAGTTTGTAGTTTAGATAACGTCGCAAACATACCGTCAATCAGGTCGTAGACTTTTTCTTCACCGATGAGGAGGATATCTTCTACATCGCGGAGTTGCTGCACTTCTTTAACCCCCCATTTGACAAAGGCTGATAAGTGGGCCAAGGTCTGGATACATGGGACAAAGGTCATGTCAAACTGTTGGGCGTAGCTTTCGATTTCCTGTAACTCTTCAGCTGAGTATGCTCCACGGAAATAACCAAAGTAAGGTTGCCCCTCGATTTGATAAGTGTCTTCCATGTAGAGCTCAAAGGTTGAGTAACCCATGAGAACTAGAACTTCAATCATCTGCTTGGCTGATGCGACATTGAGCACGGCATTGCGCGAACAATCCGCCATATAGGCTAAATCTTCATAAGCCGCCTGCTCCTCAATCTCTACCTTATCCCCTTCTGCTAAAGCTGTTGCGAGGACAGACAAGGCACGGTAGAGTTGATGAGGTTTACGGTAGGTCAGTTGATACTGCCCATTCTCTCCCTTGATAGAAATAGAAGCATGGCCAGACTGAGCGACTACCACTTCTACATCTGGTAGAGAAATGTGATTTTGGAGCAACTCTAAAGCTTGCGCTTGTTTATTGCTGATTCCGGTAAAAGTTACCATTGGTTTTCCTCCTGTAACCAGTTGACAAGGGCACCGTAGAGATTGGCATCTGCCTGATAGGTGCAAGCTTGAATCACTGGAGCAATTGTATATTCTTCATATCTGTCCACAAAAGTATCTACTGCTTTTTGAACCCCTCTGATAAAATCTGGATTCTGACTGATAGAGCCACCCAGGCTAATGACATCTGGGTCGATGAGATACTGGATATTGAGCAGTCCTTGGGCTAGGTTGCGATTCATCCGCTCAATAGCTTCTTGGCAAAGGGCATTGCCTGCTGCCGCCTCTTGGTACACCTTGCGGCCATCCCAGTCAGACTGACCAGATTTTTCAATGACATAGCGCACCATATTTCCTGTTGATGCTAGTTGTGACCAGTTATTGAGCTTTGCTGCAGGTTCGATGGTTGTCATGTAGCCAAACTCACCGCCCAAGCCATGACGACCACGGTGAAGCTTGCCATTGATAATCATAGCCCCACCAATTCCTGTCCCAATCACAACACAGGCTGCATTTTCAATCTCAGGATGAGCTAAGAGTTCACTCAGCCCAACGCAGTTGGCATCATTTTCTAGATGGACAGGAAGCTTATGATGAGAAAGAGCCTCATACCATGAAAAACCATGGATGTATGGAATGGCACTGATCCCCTCAATTACCCCTGTTTCTTGGTTAACAGCTCCTGGTACACTCATGGCAATCCCACGGTAGTCCTGTTCTGACAAGCGTTTGTCCAACCAAGCTAGCAACTCTTCCAGAGTCTCTGGCGTTGGGGTGCTGGCCTTATCTAAAATCTTTCCATCAGGAGTGAGACTAGCAAACTTAATCCCAGTCCCTCCGATATCAATCGTTGCAATGGTCATTGCTTTTACCTGTAAAAAGGAGCGAGTCAGCAGTCGGTTCTTACTTTTTCGCTCCTCCTTTCCTTTTATTGTTTCTTCAGCTGCAACCAGCTAGACTTCTTCTTTTTTAATCCATTCTGTCCGGATTTCTTGCGGTGCCAATAAACCTGTATGGACCGGATACGGTTGTTCAAGAAGATCGACAACCGTTTGTTGTCCTTCTGACACGCGCACATTTTCTTGGCTCATATTGTAATAGCGAAGGATGTAACCTTCTTCATTTTCTGCTACCTTAAAGGCTGTTGGACAAACCTGAGGATGTGTCAAGGCTGTATGCTTGAGTAAGCTACCAGATGCTGCTACACTTCCTTCTTGTTTTTCAACTTGAAGGCTGGTCATCGGTGTCTGCAAAGCTTTAGCTCGGCGATAAGCAGAGAAGCGTCCCTGAGCTTGATGGCATTCTACTGCATATTCAACCTCAAAGTCCCGTAAGCATTGTGCTTCTGGTGTTGGGAAATAGCCCCAGTCACCAAGTTCACCGGAAGCACGGAGAAGTGTTACAGCTATCGTATCGTCTCCAAGGATTTCGTATTCATGCAATCCTTTATTGGCCACTGTTACCCCTTTGACGTCATCATACAAGCTGACGAAAGCTTGCTGGTGTTGAGGATTTTCAGGATTTTCCCAAGAAGCAGCCGGTTTATTTGGCCGTGTGACCACCTCATAAATGCTTTCCGAGTCATTGCTTGGACGAGTGTTATGAGTTTTGACCAAGAGACGAATGCGGTGATCCTTAGCAGTATTGGTAAAGCGTGTCTTGAAGCGAATTTGCGGGTCATCCACAAAGATGGTCATCTCCGTTTCAAGAGGGATGGTTGTCATCTCTTCTGAGCGACTTGCCTTGCGGTTCATAAACTCGATAATGCCTCTTTGCTCCGCATCCAATTGTTCATCCGCGCTAACCGGGATCGTCAAGTCATGCTTGAGCAAGATTTTGGCATAGCGAGCATTGTTTTCCAAGACCTCATAAGCTGTTAACTCCGCATAGATCGGCTCTGTTCCTTTTGGTTGGAAGTAGATATATTCATTACCGATATCACCACGATCTTCAAAACGAAGGAAATCCTCATAAGCCTCATTGGTCGTTTTATCATAGAGGGTCAAGCCATCATCGATACTAAGGGTTACAAATGGCGTATCAATCACCCCATTTTGGAAAAGACCATCATGATGAGGTGCTTTGCCTTCCAAGAGCTGGAAGGTGGTCCAAGAAAGAGGCGCTAGGTGAACCGGAACCGTCACGCGCACTTGACGCGCGATATAAGGTTGACGGAATTTATCCTTAGGCAGGGTATAGCCAAAGCTTGCTCCCAAGTCCTCAATCTCTGCTTCTACAAGATGCCCATCTAAATCTTCTACGTGGTAGTCTGGCAAGGTCAAAGCGGCCATTTTCTTGAAGCCCTCTGTCGGATGCAATTCCTTAAATGGACAAACCGCTACATCGACAATCGTGCTGACGGTGTCCACCTTATTGTGCAAGCCAGTGTTGATGACCGTAAAGAGGTGCTCACTCTGGGCTTTTTGAGTTGCTAGTTTACCCTTCCATTCGTTGAGAAGGTTGGTCTTGACAAAGTTTCCAACTTGGTTGACCTTGGCAAAACGAACTTCCATTTCACGGTGAACATCATCTATGCTACATCCACAAATACTATCGTGTGGCGCATTTTGTAAGAGTGTCTTCCAGGCATAGGTCAATTGATCCTTGTGGTTGTGCCCACCAGTAATGATGGTCAAAGGTTCCACCACTTGCTCGAGCAAGTTGCTGTTTTCTTGGAAAGCTTGCTTGAGATAAATCCGAGAGGAAGACGTATTTGCCAGTGTGTACCAACCATCGGTTTCCTGACTAGTCAATTCTCCCGTAACCGTAGATAATTGCTCAGGAAGCGCACTTTCCACTGCTTGCACATATTCATCAAAAGAGCTATGAATAAAGGTCACGTCAGGGAAGAGTTCGTTGGCCACGCGAATAGCTTCACTCAAGTTTCGTTGAACCGGTTGGTGGTCACAACCGTTCATCATCAACCATTGGTTGGTGGAGGCATAGTCACGAACATCTGCCAATTTTTGTTTCCAGAAAGCCAAAGCTTCATCTTTATCCACTGGAATTTCGTTCCCGTTACTGTACCAGTTGGCAAAAAGAATACCAAGCACACGGCTACCATCTGCCCCTTGCCAGTACATTTCAGAAAATTGAGAGGTAAATTGCTCATCTTCGAGGACTTGGTTGTCAAATCCGATTGGTTTGACCCCACGCCCAAAGGCTGCTACGTGAATCCCTGATTTTTGAAGGAGTTGAGGAGCTTGTCCCATATTTCCAAAGGTATCTGGGAAGTAGCCAATCTGCGTAGATTTGCCCCATTTAGCGCATTCAGCCTGTCCGATCAAGGTATTGCGGACATTGGCTTCGCTGGAGATCAAGTAATCATCCTGCAAGATGTAGAAGGGACCAATCTTGAGCTTGCCCTCGTCGATATAGCGCTGCACCTTGTCACGGTTTTCAGGGCGAATTTCTAAATAGTCGTCAAGGACAATGGTTTGTCCATCCAAGTGGAAACTTTTGAATTCAGGGTCATTTTCAAAAAGATCAAAGAGATTGTCAAAGAGTTCCACCAATTGCATGCGGTGACTTTCAAAAGGTAAATACCACTCACGATCCCAGTGGCTGTGAGAGATGATATGTACAACAACATTTTCCATGAGTAAAACCTCATTCTAACTTAAATTTAAAAATATATTTTTGATTCTTTCCCAGAATCTGTTAAGCGACAGCTCATTAGCGAATATCCAAGTAATCCAAGACCAATTCACAGAACATCATGTTGGCCCAAGAGAACCATTCACGCGAGTATTTGGTTGGATCATCTACATGGAAACTTTCGTGCATGACGCCCGTGCCTCCATCGCAGGCAACCAACTGGTCCAGCAAATGTTTTTTCTCAGCTTTATCATTTGTTGTCAATCCTTGAATGGATAAAGCAATCGGCCAGATATAGCGATAAAAGGTATGAGAACTTCCGAGCCCACTAGCATACTTCCCTTCATAGAAGTAAGGATTTTCAGGGCTCAAAATCGTCCGACGAGTAGCTTGGTAGACCTCATCGTCAATGGCGCAATATCCCAGATAAGGAGCTGCCAACAAGCTTGGCACGTTTGGATCATCCATGATACTAGCATTTCCCAAACCGTCTACTTCAAAAGCATAGATCTTCTCGCCCTTGCTGTTAGTCGTGTAGGCGTAGTTTTCGATCCCTTCTTGAATCTCCGCTTGCAGGCGTTTGGCATCTACAATGATCCTTTCACTATCGGCTAGATTCAAGTCTGCAAAGATTTCTTGCACATAACCCAAGACAACCACTGCAAACATATTAGACGGAATCAAGTAGCTATACTGACAGCAGTCATCACTTGGACGAAAGGCTGACCAGGTCATCCCTGTCACGGCGAAATCTGGCCCAAAGCCATCATTCACCAGCGTGTCTTCCTTACGATCTGTATCCCGAACGAAGCGATAAGGGGAGTTCTTGTGGTCTTGTTCCACTGTCCAGAGATGAAGGATTTCCTTGGTCGCAGTGACAAAGGTTTCATCAAATTGGCTAGTCTCACCAGTTTCCTTCCAAAGAAGATAAGCCAGCTGCAAGGGGTAGCACAGCGAATCCACTTCATACTTGCGCTCCCAAATCCAGCCATTCAAGTCGGTATGGTCGGTCTCGTGGTGGCCTTTCCAGTTCTCCTCAATATTAAAAGAGTTAGCATAGGGATCCTTGAGAATCAAGGTCATCTGGCGTTTGACCAAGCCAGCAATGGTCTGGCGCAATTGGGGATCTCGTTTAGCTACATGAAGATAGGGTCTCAATTGAGCCGTTGAGTCACGCAACCACATAGCTGGGATGTCCCCTGTTAACACAAAGGTTGACCCATCTTCCAAGATTTCAACTGTATTGTCCAAAGTGTCTGTGTAGCAACGCTCAAAGACATCCACCCACTCCGGGTACTCCTTGGCACGTTCTGCTACTTGGTCCAGCCATTCTCTGACGATTTCTTTTGAATAGGTCATTTATTTTCCTCACACGTATCGATTCTTTCCTATTCAGTATAAAAGATTTCAGATGGGAAATACATACGCAAACTATAGCCCTTTTTCTACAAAATTTTCCATTTGA
Source organism: Streptococcus parasanguinis (assembly GCF_001069785.1). Classification (GTDB taxonomy): domain Bacteria; phylum Bacillota; class Bacilli; order Lactobacillales; family Streptococcaceae; genus Streptococcus; species Streptococcus parasanguinis_T. The sequence goes on along the minus strand of NZ_JVSR01000096.1, from coordinate 6,742 downwards.
TAAAAACGCTATCATATTTGACAACACTTTGATACAATGAAGAAAATACCAGCGCGTGTTCAAAAAAAATACAGATCATTTAAGGTTGATGAAGAAAAAGGAGACAAGATGCGCACACATTGCCAGACCATCGATACCCGCTGGGGAAGCGATAATCATCCCCACTATTCCCACGGAAACACCCTCCCTTATACAGGAGTCCCTTTTGGAATGAATTACTTCCTTCCCCAGACGACACACGAACAAGGAGCTTGGTTTTTCAACCCCAATCTCCCTATTTTTCAGGGATTTCGTCTCACCCACCAGCCTAGTCCTTGGATAGGAGACTACGCTTGGTGCCTCATCACGCCCATCACAGGGGAAGTTGCAAGTTCCGACCTCTTCCGTCGTCAAAGCAGTTATTCGATGAAAGAAGCCGTTTTCCAGCCCCACTACCTTCGTATTTTTTCAGAACGTTATCAGATTCAAAGCGAGCTAGTTCCAAGCCACTACGGGGCTGTCATGCGCTTTCGAGCACCAGAAAAGCTGACACTCTGTTTTCATGCAGCAAATGAACTAGAGGACTTGACCCTGACAGACCAAACCTGCCACTTCCATATTCTGGATCAGGCCCATACCGCAGATACTTCCTACTCTTTCTATCTCCAGTGGCAATTTAGCCAGCCGATCGAGAACGTCACTCACATCGATCAAGATCTTTTCCTGACCTTTTCTAGCAATGAAGTGACCGTCCAATTAGGAACTTCTTATCTGTCCCAAGACATGGCTCACAGCCATCTTCCCAACCTTTCTCTAGAGGAAGCTAAAAAAGAAGCAGCCGATCAATGGAATCAGCTGCTAAAACGAATTGAAGCAAAAGATACCGGAGGGCGTGACCAAGCCTTTTTCGATCATTGCCTTTACCGACTCCTCCTTTTCCCTCAAACCTTTTATGAAACAGATACCGAGGGAAATGACTGGCACCTGGATGTCACTCATAATGAAATCAAACCAGGAAAAGCTTATACCAATATCGGATTTTGGGACCTCTTTCGGACCTCTTTTCCGCTCTTTAGCCTTGTCTACCCCGATTATTACCGTCACTTTCTCGAAGGATTTTTAAACACTTACAAGGATACTGGTTTTCTACCAAAATGGTTGGCCCCAGATGAACGAGGAATGATGCCAGGTACCCTCATCGATGGAGTCTTTGCGGATGCTGTCACAAAAGGGATCGCACCAGACCTACATGAAAACATGCTGACAGCCATGCTCCAAACGGCCCAAAAAACAGATCCTACTCAACATTTTGGTCGCCATGGCAATGAAAGCTACAAGACCCTTGGATATCTACCCGATGATTTTCACGAAAGTGTGAGCCACAGCCTAGATTATGCTTATAGTGATTTTTGCATTGCTACCGTTGCCAAGCAATTGAGTCATGCAGAAACAGCCGCTCGCTATGCTACTTCCAGCCTCTCCTACCGAACATTGTATGATGCCCAAACGGGCTTCATGAGAGCGCGATCCACCAATGGAAACTTTAAAGAGCCCTTCTCTCCTACCAGCTGGGGAGGAGATTATGCAGAATGCTCTGCCACCCAGGCTACTTTTGGAGCCTTACACGACCTCTCCGGCCTGATAGAGCTGATGGGCGGTAAAAAAGCCTTCACCCAACGACTGCTGGATCTGGCCAATCAAAGACCTCAATTTGACGTAAGAGGATATGGCTATGAAATCCACGAAATGAGTGAAATGGCCCAAGCCCCATTTGGGCAGATTGCCATCTCCAATCAACCCAGCTTTCACATTCCCTACCTCTTCCGTCACAGCCTTCATCCCGAATACACCAATCTCCTGATCCACCAGATCCGTTCCCAAGCTTTTCATCAAGATTTCCAAGCCTATCCAGGTGATGAAGACAACGGTAGCCTATCTGCTTGGTACATCTGGTCAGCCCTTGGGCTCTATCCAACCTGCCCAGGAAAACCAATCTATGATCTGGGACTCCCTCTCTTTAAAGAAGTCCTTCTCCATCTTCCCAAGCAAGAGCTCAAGATTTGCGCCAACTCACACACTGCAGGCGCCTATTTCATCCAAAAAGCCCTATTAGATGGCAAAGAGAAACAAGAGATTTCCCATCAAGATCTCCTTGAAGCCCAATTGCTCCAGTTTGACCTTTCATGGCTCCCCCCACATGCATAAGAAAAAGAAAGTGGGACAGAAATCGGTCATTCGTTAGAATTCGATTTCGTCGTCCCACCTC
>NZ_JVSR01000096.1:0-4397 GCF_001069785.1 Streptococcus parasanguinis | reverse complement strand
CTGATGAAATCAGCGTAGTAGAGCCCACTCAACCACTGCGTCTTGCTCGACAATCTAAAAATAATTGAGAGGCTAGGACTTTTGTCCCAGCCTCTTTTTTCTGTTATTCATCTCCTACATGATAGTAGATCGAGCCTTGTTCCCCAAAACTAGCGATACCAACACCAGACCATAAGCGGTTTTTAGAGGCATCTGATGTATCTTTAAAGACGACTTGTCCTTGATCATCGACCTGATCACCAATGGTCACTCCTGCAGGAATATACTCCAACAAGAAGCCTCCATCACGACCACCATAAATGCCTTCTGATGCTGTTCCATAATCCGTCAAAGAAGCTCCATAGCCCTCTAACTCTTGTGAGACCAACCCTTTGTCGTTAAAGACCAGCTTGTTTCCCTTATCATCTTGCCAGATACCAGCAATACTGCTGTAGTCTCCATTGGCAATCGCTTCAAGATCCATTTTCTTCACTTCTTTTTTCTCTTCTTTTTTTTCTTTCTCCTTCACTTCCGAACTAGAAGCAGCCGTCTTTTTGACTTCAGAAGAGGTCGTCGTTTGACTAGAAGAAGCCGGTGATTTTTTACTCACCCTCTGCTGCGAACAAGCTACCAACAGGACCACACTGAGAAGACTCACAAGAATTGCACCAACTTTTTTCATTTAAAATTCCCCATACATTTTTTAATTTAAAGCCCTTTCATTGTAACGTATTTTCAAGCATTTGACAAGCTTCACTCCCCATTTTTAATCAAAAAGAGACCGGGATAATCAGTCCTAGTCTCTCTTTTGATACAACTTTTAATGAGCCAGCATTTCCTGTGCCACTTCTAAACCAGATAAGTTCGAAGGATAATAAGTTGGCCAATTTTCCAACTCATCATAAAGCGCTTCTTGACTCTTTCCTCCATGGAAAATGTGGAAGTGAGCTGCCTTTACCGGAGTAATTTCATGGTCACTAAATTGAACATATTTGAAGTCTCCCGCATCGCTCTCCTTGGCTTCAAATAGATAACGAACACCACGATTTCCCTTCTTATAAGTCAAAATGTGCTTACCTACGTATTTATAGGTATATTTCTTAGAAGATCCTTTTTGATAAAACTCCATTGAATCCTTATCAATCTTAATCCGATCAATATCTGTTTGGTAACCCTTAGTATAATATTCCTTATACTCAGCAGCCGTCATAGTTGGATTTAATTTTGCCTTATAATCAAAGACCTGATCCAAGGTTCCATCTTGCAAGTATGGATAAACGGATTTCCAATCACCTACATAATTTGCTAAGCTACGATCCTTCACTTGACTATCCTCGAAATAGCCCTTTTGAACCGTCTTAGCATCTTCCTCATGTTCCGGTTGAATATCCTTACCAGCTTGTGACGTTGTTTTCTCTAGCGCCTTCAGATTCTCCTTCATAACAGACACGTAGTCTTCGCCATCTTTCATTTCTTGATCCGTCAAGCTTTCCAAAGGATTTAAGACAGCCAACTCAACACCAGCTTCAGAAGACAAGGTTTTCGCCAAGGACTTAGAAGCATTTTCCTCAAAGTAAATGACCTTGATCTCATTTTTCTTGATATACTCTGTCAATTCACGCAATCGTGCAGCAGAAGGCTCGCTATCAGGTGAAATCCCTGAAATGGCCACCTGGTTTAATCCATAATCCAAGGCCAAGTAACGGAAAGCCGCGTGTTGGGTCACGAAATTCTTTTGCTTCGCATCTTTCAATCCATCCTGATAAGCTTGATCCAAAGCCTGTAATTTCTTCAGATAGGCTTGGGCATTTTTCTCAAACGTCTTTTTCTTATCTGGATAAGCTGCGACCAACTGATCACGAATCGACTCTACCATCTTCATGGCACGATGTGGAGAGAGCCAAAGGTGAGGATCATATTCATGATGGTGTTCTTCGCCCCCTTCGTGTTCATGTTCCTCTTCCAATCCAGGAAGCAAGACCATACCCTTGGTAGCATCGATCACTTTGGTTTTCTTATCCTTCATGGATTTCAAAAGATTTGGAACCCACGTTTCCATGTTTTCATTCTCATAAACGAAAACATCCGAATCTTGAATCATAGCCCGCCCCTTAGCAGACAATTCATATTCATGAGGCTCTGATCCCGCTCCAATGAGCAGGTCTACCGTTCCTTCATCTCCGACAATATTTTTTGTAAAATCATAAACAGGATAAAAAGTGGTCATCACTTTTAATTTTCCATTTTGACTCTGACTTTTACCACAAGCAGTCAAGATAAGGGCAAAAGCCACCAACAACATTAAACCTATTTTTTTAAATTTCATATTTACTTCCTCAAACGTGATCCAAGATTCACAAGCAAGAACAGTGCCACAAACAAAAGCGTGATGCTGGCACTCGCCGGTGTATCTGCAATATAAGACAAAATCAACCCACTAAACATCCCGATAAAGCCAATGATGACCGCAATCAGCATGACCCCACGGAAGTTCTTCCCTAATTTCAGCGCAATACTAGCCGGTAAGACCATGATAGTTGAAACCAATAACGATCCTGCTGCAGGAATCATTAAGGCGATAGCAACCCCTGTCACCACATTAAATAAAATGGACATGGTCCGGACCGGAAGGCCATCTACGAAGGCCGTATCTTCATCAAAAGTCAAAATATACATAGGCCGCAAGAATAAGGCCGTCAGCACTAATACAACGAAAGCAATCACAAACAAGGCGATCACCTGTTCATCCGTAATGGTTAGGGTAGAACCAAACAAATACTGATCCAAGCTCATCGAGCTTTTCCCACCACCACGCATCAGTACTAAAGCTAGGGCAAGACCAGTGGACATTAAAATTGCCGTCCCGATCTCCATAAAGTCCTTAAATAAGGTCCGCAAATACTCAAGAAAGACCGCAGCAATAATGACAATGATCATAGTCGAGAGCGTCGGAGAGATCCCAAGAAAAAGTCCAAAAGCGACACCCGCAAGAGAGACGTGACTCAGCGTATCACTCATCAGACTCTGCCGTCTCAAAATCAAGAAAATCCCTAACACAGGAGAAAAAAGACTCATGGCAACCATAGCCAACAAGGCCCGCTGCATAAAATCATACTGGAATAAATCAAGCATGGTCACCCTCCCCTTCTGTATCATGGACGTTAAAACATCTCCAAGGAGAGCTCTGGTCACGAACCAAATGAATATTCCGATCCGCAAATTGGTTAACCTCTTCTGGATCGTGCGTAATCATCAAAACAGATTTTTGATGGTGATGCGCACTGTGATGCATCAACTCATAAAAATCACTCTTTGTCGTCGCATCCATCCCTGTTGTCGGTTCATCTAAAACAAAGATATCCGGATCAGAAGCAAACATCCGAGCAATGACGGCCCGCTGTTTCTGACCACCAGACAAAGAACCAATCGCCCGATCCTTGAACTCCAGCATCCCAACAGATTCTAAACTCTTCAGAATATGTTTTTCATCGTGCTCATTCAACTTTCGAAACCAGCCTTTACGAGGATACCGACCTGACTTCACAAATTCATAGACCGTACTTGGAAATCCAGCATTAAAACTAGCAATCTGTTGTGGCAAATAAGCAATCCTTAACTTCTTTCCCTTAACATTCGTCTTTGAAATCTCAACTGTCCCCACCTTGGGCTGTAAAATCCCAAGACTAGCCTTAATCAAGGTTGACTTAGCAGCACCATTTTCACCGGTCAAAGTCACAAACTCCCCACTATCTAAGTAGTAATTGATCCCTTCTAAAACCGGTTCCCGATCATAATAAAACGATAAATTCGAAACCGTAATATACCTCAAACTATAACTCCTCTTCCAATAGATCTAAAAACCGCGAAATGACCCCTTGCTCATTCTTTGTAAACTTCGACAAAACATCCTCATAAGTGTGAAGAGTATGCTGATGGTGGTGCTGATGCTCTAATGCAATAGGCTTACCAATCTCAGTTAAGCGATAATAGAGAACCCGAGCATCATTTTCATCTCGATAAGTCTCCAGCATGCCCTGACTTAATAAGGGCTTCACGGCCTTCGTGATAGCCGCCTGACTGACATTCAATTTCTTAGCTAAGACAGAATTGGTTAGAGCTTCATCAGCAACCAGCATCAAAATATGTTCCTGAGTGTTAGTTAATGAAACACCACTTGTACAAGAACCAACTAAAATCTCATGCTGATTTTCTGATAACAATAAAATAGAATTTAAAAATCGATCGATTTTATTTGCAACTTCAGACAAAATTGACTCCTTCTAATTCACTAAATGAAACTTTACCGGTTAATTATATCACAAAAAAGAAAAAATTAAAACAAAAAAAGGAGTAAAACTCCTTTATAATCTATACCGGCGGCCGGGGTCGAACCGGCACGTCCTTGCGGACACTGGATT
>NZ_JVSR01000095.1:0-26736 GCF_001069785.1 Streptococcus parasanguinis | reverse complement strand
GCACTTTTCTCACAGCGGAAAGTTTCAGTATTTTCTTAAATCGATTTAAATATTGGAACTCAATTTTGTTTTTTGCAGAATCACTTAACTTATTTTGCTTTAAAATAGTTTGTCTACATTCTAATAAGAGCCGAAAGGCTCTTTTTTTTATATACTCAAAAATAAAAAAGCTGGGAAGTCTAACTAAATAAATCAGATTTTATTCGTTCTGGTTTTTTAACCATTGTTTTAAAAAAAGCCGGGCAAAAGCCCGACTTCTCCATTCTATTATTCGTTATGATTGTTAGAGTCTTGCGAAGAAGGCTCAGATGGTTTAGATTGATTTTCTTCGTTCGAAGAGCTAGACGATGGTTCTTCATACGAATACTGATCAGTGGAATAACTTGGCTCATAGTAGTAGTTATTGTAGTTGTTCTTACCATTGTTTAAGTAGAGATAAGAACCACTTCGATACAGTCCACTTGGTTGCGTCCAATCCGTATGACCAGAGTTATTATTATTAGCAAGATAGAGCATCATTTGACGGTAGACATCCGTTGCGACCTGTATTCCATTATCCAATACTGGTGTAAAGCGATTGGAATAACCTGTCCATACTGCCATGGCATATTCAGGAGTGTAGCCTACAAACAATTCATCCGGTGTTACAATATTTGAATAAGCATTTTTTGTCAATTTACCGATTTCGTTATCAGCATAGTTTGATGTACCTGTCTTACCAGCTTGGTAGATTCCCGAAATGGCAGCATTTGTACCGGTACCAGACAAGAGAACTGTCTTCATCATATCTGTCATCATGTAGGCAGTTGTTGCTTTCATTGCACGAGTTCCTTCGGACTCAAATTCCTTGGTTGTGCCATCACTAAAGACAACCCGACTAACATAGGATGGTTTGTAATAGGTACCGCCATTGGCAAAAGCAGCATAGGCAGCTGCCATTTTCTCACTGCTGGCTCCGTATTTGTTGCTAGAATCGCTAGTGTTACTCGAGATAGCGTTGGCGTAAACCATTTCTGGGTAATCGATCCCTAATCCATTGAGGAATTTCTTAGCTTGTTTAAGACCAACTTTTTCCAGGGCCTTCACCGCAGGCACGTTACGAGATTGTTGAATTGCGTAGGTAATGGACATGCTACCATAGTATGAACGGTCCCAGTTGTAGACAGGCGTTGATGAATGAGGGAAGTTGTATGGCGCATCTGTTGTAGTAGCTGCTGTAGAGGTATATTCCTCATGTTCAAGAGCTGGTGCGTAATCTGTGATTGGTTTCATTGTTGAACCCCAGTCACGGTTCGTTTCAACCGCTTGGTTTGTACCAAAGGAAACATTGCTGGATTGGTGACGAGAACCCAGCTGAGCAATGACTTTACCAGTATTGACATCAATAACGGTAGAAGCTACTTGCATTTCATCATCCGGGTAATTGACATATTCATCTGTATTGTAGATATCCCATAGTTTCTTTTGAGCTTCTGTATCCACGTTTGTATAGACATCCATTCCGGTTGTCAACAAATTGTAGCCCGTTTCTTCTTCGACTTGCTCGATCACTTCTTTTAGGTAATTATCCATATAGGCTGGGTAACTGCTTGAAGAACTGAGACTTTGCAGACCATCTGTAACAGGTGTATTGACCGCTGCTTCGTATTGTTTGTTAGAAATGGTCTTCATATCGAGCATTTCTTTTAATACTAAGTTTCGGCGCTGTTGCGCTGCTTCAGGATGGGAGTATGGATCGTATTGGTTTGGTGCTTGGGGCATCCCCGCAAGGAGTGCCAATTGAGGGAGCGAAAGATCTTTTAGATCTTTTCCGTAATAACTTTTCGCAGCTGTCTGCATTCCGTAGTTCCCATTCGCCATAAATACTTTATTGACGTAATAGGTCAAGATTTCTTGTTTGGTTGCTTTCTTTTCTAGTTGGGTTGCTAACCAAGCTTCTTGGATCTTACGAGAGAGGGTACGGTCAGAGGCTGAAGTGGAGAAATAGGTTAACTTGATCAATTGTTGCGTCAAGGTTGACCCACCTTGACTTCCTCCTCGTAAGTTGTGAAGGAAGGAACCGCCGATCCGAATGATGTCGACCCCACGGTGATTGAAGAAACGGTGGTCTTCAATCGCAACGATAGCATTGACCAAATCAGTAGGGATTTCATTGGCTGTGACATTGATTCGTTTCTCAGCTCCCAAATCCGCGATCAAGTTATTTTGGTTGTCATAGATCTTACTAGATGTTGTTGCAACCAAATCTTTTTCAGACAAGGTTGGTGCTTTCATAGCATAGTAACTAAATATCAGTCCACCGAGGACAAATAAAAGTAAGAAAAATGAAATGGCTGCGATGGCAACATATTTCAACCATTGAATGACTGTTTGTTTATTCATTTAAATACCGCCTAGAAGTTTCTGTTCGATAATATCAAGATAAGGAACGCTTGGAAGACGATTCTTATCTACTAGAAAGCCGTGCTCCTGAATATAGGAGAGGGGCATGGATTTACTACCATGATCGATGTTGTAATAGTGAATTAATGCAGGAGCAGGAAGTAAGTAGGTTTCACTCAACTTTGCAAAATGCAAGAGAACGAAACAGATACCGCCTTGCTGAACAACTGCCTCCATATGATCGATTTGATGTTGATGAAAATTTTTCATCGGCATGGATTGCTTTTGCTGTGTTTCCTTCGCTTCAAAATCGATATAGCGTCCCTTGTATACTCCAGAATAGTCCGTCGTTGAGGCTTGCCTGAAATAGGCTTCAACAATCTTTGCCCGACTGCGACGTGGATAATCCACTTTCACGATTTGAATCGGTGTTGGTTTTTTATGGATGACTGCTAGACCTCGAGAAAGATAGTATTGATTGCTTTCATTGATCATTTTTTCAAATGTCATCCCACGATTCGCAAAGTCGACTGGATGTTTCCTTTGTGTAGAGACCAAGGTTTTTTTGGCTACTTTATGTGGATAGTTGACCATAGTTCTCCTTATTGGTACAATTACATCACTCTATTATATCATAAATTAGAATAATGAGGAAAAAATGAATACCATACTTGTTGCAGGTTATAAGAGTTTTGATGTGGGAGTCTTTTCCAATAAAGACCCTCGACTGACCATTATCAAAAAAGCCATTGAAAGAGATCTTCGTCGTCTATTTGAAGAAGGAGTGAAATGGCTGGTCTTTTCTGGTAATTTGGGATTTGAGGCTTGGGTACTAGAGGTCGCCTTTGCATTAAAAAAAGATTACGATTTTCAAATGGCGACGATCTTCCTATTTGAGAATGTTGGCGAAAATTGGAATGAAAGCAATCAGGAATTATTAGCACGCTTCAAACAGGTGGATTTCGTGAAATATGCCTATCCACACTATAGCAATCCGGGTCAACTAAAAGAATACAATCAGTTTTTGATAGATAACGCGGATGGAGCTTATGTTTTTTATGATCCAGAAAATGAAACCAATTTAAAGTATCTTTACAAAATGATGCGAGAAAAAGAACTATTTTATGTCAAAGAATTAAGTTTTGATGACTTAAATGAACTTGCTGAAAATTTTTACGAAAACTAAGTGTTATACCTTGATTTTTCTTACCAATTTTTTATATAATTGAGATGATGAACTAGATTGGAGAGAGTAATGGCAAGTATTATTTTTACTGCGAAAGATATTTTTGATCAAGATTTCAAACGAGAAGTTCGTGGTTATAGTAAAGATGAAGTAAATGAATTTTTGGATGATGTCATAAAAGACTATGAAACCTATGCTGCTTTGGTGAAGGAATTGCGTGAAGAAAACGCACGCCTTCGTGAAGAACTTGCCCAAAAAGCACAGGAAACACCACAAACATCTCCAATTGCTAGTACAGCTACGCAAGAATTCCCGCAAGTGACAACAGCGACGAACTTTGATATTCTTAAGCGACTCAATCGTTTGGAAAAAGAAGTTTTTGGGAAACAGATCGTAGATCGCGATTATTAATCCCATAGATCGTGCAATTTTTGGATAATCGCGTGGGAGAATGCTCTCATGAGGAAAGTCCATGCTAGCACAGGCTGTGATGCCTGTAGTGTTTGTGCTAGGTGAATCCATAAGCCTAGGGACTTGGTATTCAAGTTACGGCGAGTGAAGGAGCTAAGTCTAAGGATAAGCTCTAGTAGCTCTGAAAGTGCCACAGTGACGTAGTTTTTAGGGAAACCTAAAAAGTGGAACGCGGTAAACCCCTCAAGCTAGCAACCCAAACTTTGGTCGGGGCATGGAATGCGTGGAAACGAACATAGCATTCTGACTGGAAACAGTAGACAGATGATTATCGAAGGAAATGGTACCTAGTCATTTCTGGAACAAAACATGGCTTATAGAAAATTGCATATAGGTTGATGAGGTGGAGAGAGATCTCAACCTCCTTTTTTAAAGTGATAGGAATAAGATGAAAAAACAATTTGAATTGATTGCAACGGCCGCTGCTGGCATAGAGGCTGTTGTTGGTCGAGAACTACGCGATCTCGGTTACGATTGCCAGGTTGAAAATGGACGGGTTCGATTTCAAGGAGACCGTCGAGCAATCATAGAGACCAATCTCTGGTTGCGCTCGGCTGATCGAGTAAAAATTGTGGTTGGGACTTTTCCAGCCAAAACCTTTGAAGAACTCTTTCAAGGTGTCTTTGCTTTGGATTGGGAAAATTATTTGCCTTTAGGAGCACGTTTTCCTATTTCTAAGGCTAAATGTGTCAAATCAAAACTCCATAATGAACCTAGCGTTCAGGCCATTTCGAAAAAAGCAGTGGTTAAAAAGTTACAAAAACACTATGCCCGACCAGAAGGTGTTCCTCTCATGGAAAATGGGGCAGAGTTCAAGATCGAAGTATCGATCCTTAAAGACCAAGCCACTGTCTTGATTGACACCACTGGTAGTAGCCTCTTCAAACGTGGTTATCGGACTGAAAAAGGGGGAGCCCCTATTAAGGAAAATATGGCAGCAGCAATTCTTCTGCTGTCAAACTGGTATCCAGATAAACCCTTGATTGACCCGACATGTGGTTCTGGAACGTTTTGTATTGAGGCAGCGATGATTGCGAGAAATATGGCACCTGGTTTACGTCGGACCTTTTCTTTTGAAGAATGGAACTGGATGGATGATCGCTTGATTCATGAAGTCCGTCAAGAAGCAAGCAGAAAAATCAATCGCGAGATCGAATTGGATATTATGGGAACCGATATCGATGCACGGATGGTTGAGATTGCCAAAGAAAATGCCCAGAAAGCGGGCGTTAGCAGTGACATTACTTTCAAACAGATGCGAGTCCAAGATCTTCACTCAGATAAGATCAACGGGGTGATTATCTCCAACCCTCCATATGGAGAACGCTTATCCGATGATGAAGGTGTGACGAAATTGTATACTGAAATGGGGCACGTATTTGCACCTCTCAAAACCTGGAGTAAATTTATCTTAACCAGTGATGAAGGTTTTGAATCTAAATTCGGTAGTAAAGCAGATAAAAAACGAAAACTTTATAACGGAACCCTAAAAGTTGATCTCTACCAATATTTTGGGGAACGAGTAAAACGGCAGATTAAGGCATAGAAAGGATTTTTATGACAGAGAAGGATAAAAAGCCATTAGAGCAAGAAACAGAATCAATTTTAGAGTTTGAAGATGCTAAAGAGATGACGATTGGGCAGGCCAATCGAAAAGCAGAAGAAATCGAGGCAGGTGTCACTGAAGGTGATAATGTCTTAGACAAATACATCAAACAACACCGAGCAGAAATTGAAGCAGAAAAATACGATACAAAGATTTTGGCCAAAGAGGAATTGGCTAAGGCTGAAGAGTTGGCAGCTGCAGAAACAGTTGCTGAAGTTGCTGAAGTAGTGGAAGTACCGGAAGTAACGGAAGTACCGGAAACGGTCTTGGAACAAAGGCCTGAAATGGATGCCATCTCAACAGAATTACCAGCTAAGATTAAATTTGGACCAACACCAACCGAACCAATTGTAGAAGCAGAGGACCTTCCTGAGGAAACTCCAAGCAATGCTGGTAAACGAATCAAAGCGGTTCTATACTCTGCATTAGGTCTTGCGATTGTCGGTTCGGCCATTTTTGTGACCTATAACTGGATGCACAGTCGTGGAAAATCTGGTGGTACAACAGTTGTATCGTCTTCATCTAGCAAGTCATCTTCTACTTCTAAATCAAGTAGCAGTGAAACACAAGCTCAAAAATTGGAAGAGTTTACCAAAGCTTACGATGCCTTTTTTGTAGACGAATCGAAAAGTGGGCTAAAAAATGATAAATTCGGAGACTTGGAAAATCTGAAGAAACTGCTGGACAAATTAGAAGGAAGCAGTGATTATAATGCGGCTAAAACAAAATATGAAGATCTTGTGAAGCAAGTTTCTGCCATTCAAAAAGTGAATTCTCAATTCAGTTCTCCTGTGATCAAAGATGGAGTTCTTGATGCAACTGCCAAAGCAAAAAGTGATGCGACCTTTGCAGAAACAAAGACAGGCAATGAAAAATTAGATAGCTTATTGAATGAGGCAGTTGCGCAAGGACGTTCACAACAGGTTGCGACACCAGCTCCAGTGACAGGAACAGGTGGTGCAGATACTTCCAATGCAACTCCGGCCCCAGCTCAAGCAGCAACGCCTACAGCCCCGGCTGTAAATGCTGCTACAAGTGGTGCAGGAACTGCAAGTCCAGGCTATTCAGGTTACGGTCTTCCAAGCGATGGTGTCCCACTTCAGCGGAACCTGAGCCGTGTGCCGTATAACCAAGCAGCTATCAATGATGTCAATAACCCGGCTTGGGTGTTTGGGGATGGTATCCTTGAAAAAGTATTGAACATTGCTCGTAAACGTGGACATATCACTGGCAATCAATACATTTTAGAGCGTGTTAATATCATTAACGGTAATGGCTATTACAACCTTTTTAAACCAGATGGAACCTATCTCTTTAGTATCAATGCCAAGACTGGTTATTTCGTAGGGAACGGAAAAGGTCATTCAGATGCTCTGGATTATTAATGCCTGAGCAAGTATACTATTTCTGGGAAAAATGACAAGAAAAAAGGATGAACCACAGGTTCATCCTTTTTTGAGTCTTAAACAACATGACGTTCAAATGGATCGTCCGAAATTCCTTGATCTAGAATCAGGCGACACCATTCTTTGGCTGAGAAGAGACTGTGATCCTTGTAATTTCCACAAGACTCAATGGTTGTGCCTGGGACATCCTCCCAAGTGCTGACAGATGCAATTTCTTCTAAAGATTCTTTAATCACTTTAGCAATTTCCGAACTTGAATGCTGTCCCCACATGATCATATGAAAACCGGTGCGACATCCAAATGGGGAACAGTCAATCATACCATCTATGCGTTTGCGAATGAGCATCGCAAGAAGATGCTCTATTGTGTGGAGCCCTGCCGTTGGAATCGCATTTTCATTCGGCTGCACTAGGCGAATATCAAAGTTAGAGATGATATCTCCTTTTGGTCCAGTTTCCTCACCAATCAAGCGCACATAAGGAGCCTTCACGGCTGTGTGGTCCAATTCAAAACTTTCAACAATTACTTCTTTTGTCATACTCAAATCCTTCTTTGTTTTTCTTGATTATAGCATAAAAAGCAGATTCAACAAAGTGGAAATAGATGAATTTCTCGCAGGTGTTCCATGAAAGAAACGTAGATAAAAGAATAAGGGCTAAGCAAAAATATAAAAGGTTTTTCCTGTTTTTTTAGATTGTTAATTTTAGTAATTTATGGTAAAATGTAAAAGAATTTTTAATTCAACTAATTAAATAGATTTGGGGTAAAAGCATGAATTTTGTAATTACAGGTGTTTTTGCCGCGGTCATTGGTTTAGTCATTGGATATGTGGGAACTGCTCTTAAAATGAAAGCTTCAAAAGAAGCTGCGGAACTCACCCTTTTAAATGCTGAACAAGAAGCAACGAATTTACGTGGACAGGCAGAACGTGAAGCCGATTTGATTTTAAAAGAGGCGAAGCATGAGTCAAGTTCACTTAAAAAAGAAGCACTTTTGGAGGCAAAGGAAGAAGCCAGAAAATATCGTGAAGAGGTCGATGCTGAGTTTAAGTCAGAACGACAAGAATTGAAGCAATTAGAAAGCCGTTTGGCAGAACGTGCTAGCAATCTTGATCGCAAAGACGACATTTTAACAAGCAAAGAACAGTCTCTTGAACACAAAGAGCAAAGTCTTACAGATAGAACTAAACACATTGATACGCGTGAACAACAGCTGGAAGAGCTTGAACACAAGAAAGTAGAAGAACTGGAACGTGTCGCTGCTCTAAGTCAAGGAGAAGCGCGTGACATTATTTTGAATCAGACGGAAGATCAACTTTCAAAAGAAATTGCATCACGAATTCGTGAAGCAGAACTGGAAGTGAAAGAACGTTCTGATAAAATTGCAAAAGACATTCTTGTGCAAGCCATGCAGCGAATGGCTGGTGATTTTGTTGCTGAGCAAACAAACTCAACAGTTCATTTGCCAGATGATAGTATGAAAGGGCGCATCATCGGTCGTGAAGGGCGCAATATTCGTACCTTTGAGAGCTTAACAGGTGTCGATGTGATTATCGATGATACGCCAGAGGTGGTGACCTTGTCAGGGTTTGATCCGATTCGTCGTGAAATTGCCCGTATGACAATGGAGAGCCTTCTCAAAGATGGTCGCATCCATCCAGCCCGCATCGAAGAGCTGGTTGAGAAGAACCGTCAGGAAATTGACAATCGTATTCGTGAATACGGTGAGGCCGCTGCTTATGAAATCGGGGCGCCAAACCTCCATCCAGATTTGATGAAAATCATGGGACGGTTGCAATTCCGTACATCTTATGGTCAAAACGTTTTGCGTCACTCCATTGAAGTTGCCAAACTTTCTGGTATTATTGCCAGTGAGTTGGGTGAAAATGCTACTTTGGCACGACGTGCAGGGTTCTTGCATGATATCGGTAAAGCGATTGACCGTGAAGTGGAAGGAAGTCACGTTGAGATTGGGACAGAATTGGCACGTAAGTATAAAGAACACCCAGTGGTTGTCAATACTATTGCCAGTCACCATGGAGATGTGGAACCTGAAAGTGTTATCGCAGTCATTGTCGCTGCAGCTGATGCCTTGAGTGCGGCTCGACCTGGAGCACGAAGTGAGTCACTTGAAAGTTACATCAAGCGTTTGCAAGATCTTGAAGAAATTGCAAACAGCTTTGAAGGAGTTAAGACAAGTTTCGCCCTTCAAGCAGGACGTGAAATCCGTATTATGGTGAGCCCTGAGGCAATCAAGGATGATAAAGTGACGATCTTAGCTCATGATATTCGTGAGAAGATAGAGTCAAATCTTGAATATCCTGGAAACATTAAGGTTACCGTTATTCGAGAATTGCGTGCAGTAGATTACGCAAAATAAACGAAAAGCTTGAGATCTAGCATCTCAAGCTTTTTGAATGAAAAAAATCAGTTGAAAATTAGGCCGATTTTTGTTACACTAGATAGAAAGACATTGAAGGAGAAATCATGGCGGATCGTGGCTTATTAATTGTATTTTCTGGCCCTTCAGGGGTTGGAAAAGGAACGGTCAGACGAGAAATTTTTGAAAACTCGGACAATCAGTTTCAGTATTCTGTATCGATGACGACGCGTGCACAACGTCCAGGTGAAGTGGATGGTGTCGATTATTTTTTCCGTACACGTGAAGAATTTGAAGATTTGATCCGTCAAGGGCAAATGTTAGAGTATGCTGAGTACGTTGGAAATTACTATGGGACTCCTTTAACCTATGTGAATGAAACCTTGGACAAAGGAATCGATGTATTCCTTGAAATTGAAGTTCAAGGTGCGCTCCAAGTAAAGAAAAAAGTGCCAGATGCAGTTTTTATCTTCTTAACCCCGCCTGATTTGGATGAATTACAAGATCGATTAGTGGGACGCGGAACAGATAGTGCAGAAGTCATTGCGCAACGGATTGAAAAAGCAAAAGAAGAAATCGCCATGATGCGTGAATATGACTACGCAATTGTGAACGATGAAGTTCCTCTTGCTGCTCAACGTGTCAAACGTGTGATCGAAGCAGAACATTTCCGTGTAGACCGTGTCATTGGGCATTATCTGGATATGTTACCAAAAACACAAACTATTGTGAAGAGATAAATAATTAGAAATTAGGTATAGGAATATGATGTTAAAACCTTCTATTGATACATTGCTTGACAAAGTACCCTCAAAATACTCATTGGTCATACTTGAGGCAAAACGGGCCCACGAATTGGAAAGTGGTGCAGTGCCAACTCAAGAATTCCAATCGGTCAAATCAACATTACAAGCGCTTGAAGAAATCGAGTCAGGAAACGTAGTTGTTCACCCGGATCCAGAAGCAAAACGTGAAGCGCTTCGTCGTCGGATTGAAGCAGAGCGAATCCGCAAAGAAGAAGAAGAGCGTAAAATTAAGGAACAAATTGCCAAAGAAAAAGAAGATGGTGAAAAAATTTAAGGTTGGGGGCTTCTCAATCTTATTTTTTGCTATTTAAAGGGTTCCGTGATAAAGTAAAGCTCATATGATAGAGGCTGGAGGTGAAAAAGTGATAGCAAAAGTCATCGTAGATGTTCCATTGATGCAGACGGATAAACCCTATTCCTATCAGATTCCATCAGAATTTGAAGATATGGTTGAGGCGGGAATGCGAGTTCATGTCCCCTTTGGTAAAGGGAATCGCCTCATTCAAGGGATTGTGGTAGACGTTGTAGAAGAGGCAGATACAAGCGAGGAATTGAAGGCGATTGGAGAGGTATTAGACTACACTCCTGTCTTAAATCAAGAGCAGTTCTGGTTGGCAGATCAATTGCGAAAAAGTGTCTTTTCCTACAAAATAACGATTTTAAAAGCCATGCTTCCCTCACTTCTTAATTCCAGTTATGACAAGATTTTGTATCCTCAACCATCTTTGGATCCAACTCTCAAAAAGAAACTTTTTGGTGAAAAAAATGAAGTTTCTTTTTCTTCTCTAGATGCGGCCGATCAAGCCCAAGTGATGCGGTTGGTCAGAAAAGGTGATTTGGTACTTGAATACAAGGCCAAGGATAAGAAACAAATTAAAACAGAAAAATGGTATCGCGTTAACCAGGAACGATTAAAAGAACTGCAACCGACTGTGAGAGCTAAAAAAAGACTAGCATTGAAAGAACGCCTGTTGCTAGAGCAAGGGGAGCAACCCTTAGCAGGATTGTATCAGGATTTTTCACGAGAAGTAGTGGCTTATTTTATTGATCAGGGTGTTTTAGAAATTACAGAACGAGAAGTGAATCGGGCGGCTGCATATTATGAAGGAAAAGAACAGACCCAGGCCCTGCTTTTAAATTCAGAGCAAGCAAAAGCTGTCGAAACAGTAGTTTCTCAAATTGGGAAAATATCAAAGCCTTTTTTATTAGAAGGTGTGACTGGAAGCGGGAAAACAGAAGTTTATCTGCAGATTATTCAGGAAGTTCTAAATAAGGGGAAAACGGCTATTATGTTGGTCCCTGAGATTTCCCTGACGCCACAGATGACGGATCGTTTTATCTCGCGTTTTGGCCAGGAAGTAGCCATTCTGCACTCGGGTTTATCAAACGGTGAGAAGTATGATCAATGGCGGAAAGTTGAACGTGGGGAGGCCAAGGTAGTCGTTGGAGCACGCTCAGCCATCTTTGCTCCTTTAAAAAACATCGGAGCCATCATCATTGATGAGGAGCATGAGGCTTCCTACAAACAAGATAGTAACCCACGCTACCACGCAAGGGAGGTCGCAGTCCTAAGGGCTCAGTACAATCAAGCAGTCTTGCTTCTTGGATCTGCTA
Source organism: Streptococcus parasanguinis (assembly GCF_001069785.1). GTDB lineage: Bacteria > Bacillota > Bacilli > Lactobacillales > Streptococcaceae > Streptococcus > Streptococcus parasanguinis_T. The sequence goes on along the minus strand of NZ_JVSR01000095.1, from coordinate 14,885 downwards.
CACCAAGTTTAGAATCACGGGCTCGTGCAACAAAAGGGGTTTATGAATTAATTCGTCTAACCCAGCGGGCCAATCCGGCAGCCAAAATTCCAGAAGTTAAAGTCGTTGATTTCCGTGATTATATTGGCCAAAATGAAGCTGGTAATTTCACTCCGGTTCTAGTGGAAGCTATTGCTGATCGCTTGCAGAAAAAAGAGCAGGTTGTCTTGATGTTGAACCGCCGTGGTTATTCCAGCTTTGTCATGTGTCGCGAGTGTGGAACTGTAGATACTTGTCCCAATTGTGATATCTCACTGACCCTCCACATGGATACTAAAACCATGAACTGTCATTATTGTGGCTATAACAAGGCGATTCCTCGACACTGTCCAAATTGCCAAAGTCCTTCCATTCGCTATTATGGGACAGGAACGCAAAAAGCCTATGATGAATTACAAGAGATCTTTCCTGAAGCTAAAATTTTGCGCATGGATGTGGATACCACTCGAAAAAAAGGGAGCCACGCAGCGATATTAGATGCTTTCGGGAATGGAGAAGCGGATATTTTGTTAGGGACGCAAATGATTGCGAAGGGCTTGGATTTTCCAAATGTGACCTTAGTGGGTGTCTTGAATGCGGATACTTCTTTAAATTTACCGGATTATCGATCCTCAGAGCGAACCTTTCAACTCTTGACTCAGGTGGCAGGAAGGGCCGGACGAGCAGAGAAAGAAGGAGAGGTTATCATTCAAAGCTACAACCCCAATCATTATGCGATTCGATTTGCCAAAGACCAAGATTATGAAGGCTTTTTTGCCTATGAAATGCAGATTCGCCGGCAGTTAGGCTATACGCCTTATTACTTCACAGTTGGGTTAACCCTATCCCATAAGAGTGAGGAAATTGTGATGGAGAAGTCACATCAGGTCATGGAAATTCTCCGATCTGGCTTATCTGATCAGGTCCAAATCTTAGGACCAACACCTAAACCAATTGCACGTACACATAATTTGTATCATTATCAAATCATTGTGAAATATCGTTTTGAAGAAGGCATGACACAGGTCTTGAATCAAATCTTAGAATTTACGCAAGAAAGAGGCAACCAAGATCTCCGTGTCAGTATTGATAATGAACCTCAAAGTTTTATGTAAGGAAGAAAGAAATGACAAAATTAATTTTTATGGGAACGCCTGATTTTTCAGCGACGGTTTTAAAGGGATTGTTAGCAGATTCGCGCTATGAAATTTTGGCAGTTGTGACTCAACCAGACCGCAAAGTAGGTCGCAAAAAAGAGATTCGAATGACCCCGGTGAAGCAGGTAGCTTTGGAATATCAACTACCGGTTCTTCAGCCGGAGAAATTATCGGGTAGTCCAGAAATGGAAACTCTCTTATCACTGGATGCAGATGGAATTGTGACCGCTGCTTTTGGACAATTTTTACCGACAAAATTGTTGGAGAACTTTCAGTTTGCGGTGAATGTCCACGCGTCTTTATTACCTAAATATAGAGGTGGAGCTCCCATTCACTATGCCCTGATCAATGGTGACGAAGAAGCTGGGGTTACAATTATGGAAATGGTCAAGGAAATGGATGCCGGAGACATGATTGCAGCTCGTTCTCTCCCAATTTTAGATGAGGACAATGTGGGAACTTTGTTTGAAAAATTGGCAGTCCTTGGACGTGACTTACTCCTAGATACTTTGCCAGCTTACCTGGCAGGGGAGATCAAGCCAAGGCCACAAGATCCTAGTTTGGTCACATTTTCACCGAATATTTTACCGGAAGAAGAGGTTTTGGACTGGACAAAAACCAATCGCCAAGTCTTTAACCAGATTCGGGGAATGAATCCTTGGCCGGTCGCTCATACGTTATTAAATGGTCAACGCTTAAAAGTCTATGAAGCTGAACTATGCGAAGGAAATGGAAATCCAGGAGAAGTGATTGCTTTGACCAAAAAAGAGTTGCTGGTCGCTGCAGGAGAAGGCGCATTGTCCCTTAAAGTTGTGCAGCCAGCAGGAAAACCAAAAATGTCCATCACAGACTTTTTGAATGGCGCTGGCCGTCAATTGAAAGTAGGAGATCACTTTGGAAGTTAAACAAATGAATGCGCGTGAACAGATCGTTCGAGTATTAGAAGAGGTTTTTGAACAGGGAGCTTATTCTAATATTGCCCTAAATCAAGCGCTAGAACACTCTCAACTTTCAGATAAAGATAGAAGCTTTGTTACGGAAGTTGTATACGGTACTGTAGCACGGAAGATAACACTCGAGTGGTATCTCGCCCACGTAATTGAAGACCGGACGAAATTGGATCCTTGGCTCTATTATCTTTTGATGATGAGTTTGTATCAACTTGTTTATTTAGACCGCATTCCCGATCATGCCATCGTCAATGAAGCTGTTCGGATAGCAAAACGTCGAAAAGAAGGCAGTGAGAAGTTTGTTAATGCTATTCTTAGAAAGCTCCTCCGCGAGGGGCTACCAGCTATTGATACGATCAAGCGAAAGAACAAACGTTATTCGGTAGAGTATTCCCTACCTGTATGGTTGGTCAAAGCATTGATCGAAGAATACGGTGAGGAACGTGCTTGCGCTATTTTTAAGAGTCTCTATCAGCGTAATAAATCCAGTATTCGTGTGATTGATCTAGACGAAAAAGAAGAGTTGGCTCAGCTACTCGAAGCAACCTCCTCTCTACTTGCTCCGTCCGCTCTCGTGAAAGAACAGGGACATTTTGCAGCGCATTCCTTGTTCAAAGAAGGGCGCATTACTATTCAAGACGAGTCCAGTCAATTGGTGGCACCGGCTTTGGATTTGCAAGGAGATGAGTGGGTTTTAGATGCCTGTGCGGCGCCAGGTGGAAAGACGACTCACCTGGCTTCTTATCTCACAACTGGGAAAGTCACAGCCTTGGATCTCTATGACCATAAGCTCAAATTGATTCAAGAAAATGCTAATCGGCTCCATGTTGCGGACAAAATTTTGACAAAGAAGTTAGATGCGACAAAAGTCTTTGAAACATTTGGACCTGATGCTTTCGATAAAATTTTGGTGGATGCGCCTTGTTCAGGGATTGGTTTGATACGGAGAAAGCCTGATATCAAGTACAATAAAGAGAGTGCAGATTTTGTATCTTTACAAGCTATTCAATTGGCCATTCTGGATAGTGTTTGTCAAAGTGTGCGTAAAGGTGGTATAATAGTGTACAGTACGTGTACAATTATGGGTAAAGAGAATTTTGAAGTGGTGGACCAATTTTTGAAAAACCATCCAAATTTCGAACAAGTCCCATTGGATCACGAAAGAAAAGATATTCTTAAAAATGATTGTATCCTTATTACACCCGAATTATATGGAAGCGACGGCTTCTTTATCAGTCGTTTTAAGAGAATCTCATAATATCAGGAGGAAACTGACAGTATGGATATTACGATCTTAACCGATGTAGGTCAAAGACGGACAAATAACCAAGACTATGCAAATCAATATAAAAACAAGGCAGGAAAACCGATGGTTTTACTTGCTGATGGTATGGGAGGACACCGTGCCGGAAATATTGCTAGTGAAATGGCAGTCACAGACCTAGGTGCGGCTTGGGTTTCTTCTGAGATCGAGACGGTTAATCAAGTACGGGAATGGTTTGCAGAACATTTAGAAGCTGTGAACCGTCGGATCCATTTAGCTGGGCAAGATGATGAGCACAAAGGAATGGGAACGACATTGGAAGCCTTGGCTTTTGTAGAAGGGCAAGTGATTTATGCCCATGTTGGAGATTCGCGGATTGGCCTCATTCGTCAGGGCGAATATCAGCAGTTGACCAGTGACCATTCTCTTGTAAATGCTCTTTTGCGAGCAGGTCAAATCACAGAGGAAGAAGCAGCCCATCATCCTCAACGTAACATCATCACTCAGTCCATTGGCCAAAAAGATGAGTTGGAGCCGGATTATGGTTTGGTGACGGTTGAAGCAGATGATTATATTTTGATCAATAGTGACGGTTTAACCAATATGATTGGTCCGGATGAGATCAGAGATATTGTCTTGAGTGATGTTTCACTGGAAGAAAAAGCTCAAACCTTGATTCGTTTTGCCAATAATGCTGGAGGCTTGGATAATATCACTGTTGTACTGCTCCACTTTACTGAGGAGGACGCAGCATGATTCAAATCGGCAAAATTTTTGCCGGGCGATATAAAATCATCCAACAAATTGGACGCGGCGGGATGGCAGATGTTTATCTTGCGCGTGATTTGATTTTAGATGGGGAAGAAGTTGCAGTCAAGGTACTGCGTACGAATTACCAGACGGATCCCATTGCAGTTGCGCGTTTTCAGCGTGAAGCAAAGGCGATGGCAGAGCTGGACCATCCAAATATCGTTCGGATTACAGATATTGGCGAAGAAGAAGGACAACAATACCTTGCAATGGAATATGTTGCAGGTTTAGACTTGAAACGCTATATCAAAGAAAATGCTCCTTTATCAAATGAAGAAGCTGTTCGTTTGATGGGGCAGATCCTTCTAGCTATGCGTCTTGCCCATACGCGTGGCATTATCCATAGAGATTTAAAACCACAGAATGTCCTCTTGACACCAGATGGAACAGCAAAAGTTTCAGACTTTGGGATTGCAGTGGCCTTTGCAGAGACTAGTTTGACCCAGACCAACTCGATGTTGGGGTCGGTTCATTATTTGTCCCCTGAGCAGGCGCGTGGTTCAAAAGCTACGGTGCAAAGTGACATCTACGCTATGGGAATCATTTTCTATGAGATGTTGACAGGACACATTCCTTATGATGGAGATAGTGCAGTCACAATTGCTTTGCAGCATTTTCAAAAGCCACTCCCATCTATTCGTGAAGAAAATAAGAATGTTCCACAAGCTTTAGAAAATGTAGTGATCAAAGCGACAGCTAAAAAACTGACGGATCGCTATAAATCAGTGGCAGAGATGTATGTGGATCTTTCAAGTTGCTTGTCCTATGAGAGAAGAAATGAGAAAAAACTGGTTTTTGAAGACCAAGCGAAAGCTGATACAAAGACTCTTCCAAAAGTGAGTCCAACTCCAAAAACGGCTCCTGTTCCAATCTCTGAGGTACGCAGTGAAATCAGTTCGGTAGATCCTAATCGACCATTATCTGACCAGCAGACCATGGCACCAAGTAAAAAGCCAAGAAGACGCTTGCGGGCGCGCTACAAGGTCTTGTTTGTTGCCATTGCCCTAGTTCTTGCTGCCTTTACTTTCTTGTTGTATATGAGCCCAGCCAATAAAACCGTTCCAGATGTTTCCGGCAAAACCATTGCCGAAGCTAGAGCGGTTATTGAGGGACAAGACCTTCAAGTCGGTGAAGAGAAAGAAGAGTACAGTGATTCGGTTGCAGAAGGCTATGTCATTCGAACCAATCCAAATGCAGGGGCCCAAAAGAAAGAACAAAGTCGAATTGATTTGATTGTTTCAAAAGGACCAAACAGCTTTGAAATGCCAAATTACGTGGGTGAAACACGGGCAAAAGCAGAAGAAGATTTGAAAAATACTTATAAAGTATCAAGCAAAATGATCACGATTGAAGAAGTTGAGACCTTCGATTATGCTGCAGGGACAGTTCTTGAACAAACTCCAGCTCCAGGAGAGCAATATTCTCTGAATTCAAAAACTAAGATTGTTTTGAAAGTAGCGAAAGAAACGACTTCAATTGAAATGCCAAACTATGTTGGATCAACTTATGATTTTGCTAGAAGTAATTTGATTGAGATCTATGGTATTAAAGAAGCCAATATCGAATTAAGAAAAACAGAACATCTCCCTGATGGAGTATCTGTTTCTGCAGGTCAAATTGTCAGTCAAACTCCAGAAGTTTCGAGTACGGTGGATATTAACCGAACACGAATTGTTTTGACTGTATATGAGCCTAAAGTGACAGCTTCTTCAAGTACGAAAGCCTCATCAAGTTCTGATACATCTAGTTCATCCTCTGGTGAACGATCAGATACAGAAAGTTCAAGCAGTAGTGCAACTAGTGGAGATTAATAAATCAGTCTAAGACTCAGATGGATTTCTGGGTCTTTTTGATTGTCTGCTATTATCCAACCACAGACGGAAGTCAAATGAGGAAAAATTTGATAAAATAGGAAAAGATGAGGTAGACTATGTGGAAAATACAAATTTTTATTTTCGTTGAAGCCGTTTTGTTAACATTAGCAGCGATCACCATTTTATCAATCGATTTTTCCAGATTTGTTGTCTTGATGGTTCTCTTTTTGCTCCTTTTGTATTACTATTTTGGCAAACAAAAAGCGAATTTTCTATTAATCGCGCTGAGTGTGCTATTGTTTTTTATCGTGATGCTGAATCCTTTTGTGATTGCAGCCATTTTATTTGCGGTGGTTTATGGTTTATTGATTGCTTACCCTTATATGTATAAGGAAAATGAAGCCGTTGTGTTTGATGTTGAAGAGGATACGAAAATTCGTCAGGAAAAAACTCGATGGATTGGTGATTTACAACATTTTTCAAAGCAAAGTCGAGGGTATCGAGATCTGAATGTGATCCGAGTTTTTGGGAATGACACCCTCCATTTAGAGGAGGTAGCCATTTGCAATTGGGACAATGTAGTGATCATTCGGAAAGGGTTTGGAAATACAAAAATTATCTTACCGATTGATTTGGAATTGCATTTACAAATTAACACCCTGTATGGAGATCTGAAGTTTTTGGATCTTCCTGTCCGTAAAATGAGGAATGAAACCATAGACATTGAAACGGCACATTATCGGAGATCGCACCGTTCTATAAAAATTGTGTTAGTTGGTATTGTTGGGGATGTTGAGGTGATTCGCGCATGAAGAAATTAGACTATCTCCTATTGTATTTCTATTCCCTAATGGTGGTTGCGGTCATTTGTCATACCATTTTCCATTTTGTTGGTTTTCAGTGGGGCAAACTTCTTTCAGATCTTTCCTTGCTTCAGTCATTCCTATTTTTGGTTTTTAGTCTGACGCTTGCATTGACGGCTTTGGTTGTCTTAATTATTAAAATCACGCAATTTGTAACGGTTCATGCAGTACAACAAAAGGTAGAATCTATCCTGACTGCTTCACAGAGAAAAGAAATTGCCCCCAAAGAATTGAATCAACAGTTAGATTTATTGGACAGCAAATTGCTTCGACTAGAAGAAAATTTACAAAAAAGTGAAAATCGTGTGATGCGAAATGAGGAAGAAATTGTGGAAATCGAGCGTAAGAGAATTGCGCGTGATCTACATGACACGGTTAGTCAAGAATTGTTTGCAGCCAATATGATTTTATCTGGAGTGGCAGCCCAGGCCCTTGAGTTAGAGAAAAGTCAGATCCAGCAGCAACTTAATGGTGTATCAGATATTCTGGGTACAGCCCAAAATGATTTACGCGTCTTGCTCCTACATCTTCGTCCTACAGAATTGGAAGGAAAAAGTTTGGTAGAAGGTATGGAGATGATTTTTAGAGAATTGAAGGAAAAGAGTGACCTAACAGTTGTCTTCCATTATAATGACGTGAGCATTCCAAAAGAAATGGAAGAACATCTATTTCGAATCGTCCAAGAAATTGTCAGCAATACCTTGAAACACGCTAGAGCTCAACAAATGGATGTCTTTTTGCATCAGGAAGGAAAACAACTTCATTTACGGATGGTAGATGATGGAATCGGCTTTGAGCAGGAAAAATTGGAACGATTGAGTTATGGGTTGAAAAATATTCAAGAACGTGTAGAAGACATGGCGGGAACCATTAAAATAAGAACGAGTCCTCAAAAGGGAGTGGCTGTAGATATTCGCGTTCCCCTCCTTGTAAAAGATAAAAATGAAAAGGAAACTGTATGAAAGTATTATTAGTAGATGATCATGAAATGGTCCGATTGGGATTGAAAAGCTTTTTGTCCATGCAAACCGATATTGAGCAAGTCTTAGAGGCACAAAATGGGCAAGAAGGGGTGGACTTGGCGTTGAAAGAAAGACCAGACGTCATCATCATGGATATTGTGATGCCAGAGCTAAATGGAATCGATGCGACTCTAGCCATCCTAAAAGAGTGGCCGGAAGCTAAAATTGTCATTTTGACGTCTTATTTAGATAACGAAAAGATTTACCCTGTCTTAGATGCCGGTGCAAAAGGGTATATTTTAAAGACCTCGTCAGCAACTGAGATCTTACAGGCTGTCCGGAAGGTTGCAAAGGGAGAATTTGCAATTGAGACAGAAGTTAGTCAAAAAGTTGAGTCACGAAAGAACCATGCTGAATTGCATGATGATTTGACAGCTAGAGAACGAGATATTCTGGCTTTATTGACGAAAGGATATGAAAATCAACGAATAGCAGATGAACTCTTCATTTCTTTAAAAACAGTGAAGACCCATGTCTCCAACATCTTATCGAAATTAGAAGTCAGTGATCGGACGCAAGCAGTCGTCTATGCCTTTCGACACCATCTGGTGAATCAAGAAGATTTTTAAAAGGAAACATGCTATAATAGAGCGTGATCATAAGGGGGAGACAAGTGGACGCAAAATTACGTTATAAAGCCAAAAAAGTTAAAATCGTCTTTTTTGATATTGATGATACATTACGTGCAAAAGAAACTGGATTGATCCCAGAATCTGTCAAAGAAGTCTTTCATCAGTTGAAAGAAAAAGGAATTCGAACAGGGATTGCAACCGGTAGAGGGATTTTTGGTGTTGTTCCTGAAATCATGGACTTAAAGCCTGATTTTCTAGTAACCTTAAACGGTGCCTATATAGAAGATACAAAAGGAACTGTGATCTACCAATCACCAATCAATGAAGCAATCGTTTCTTCTTTTGTAGATTGGGCCAAAAAATCCGAGATTGATTATGGGTTAGTGGCTAGTCATCAAGCTGCCCTGTCTAATCGGACACCCTTGATCAGTGATGCTATTGACATCATTTATCCCAACTTACCTGTAGATCCAGATCTGCATCTGAAAGAACCTATTTTCCAAATGTGGACCTTTGATGAACAGGATAGTGAGCTAGAGTTGCCCCCTTCTTTGCAAGAGGATTTGCGCCTAGTTTCGTGGCATCCCCATTCGTCAGATGTTGTTCGCTTTGAAGCTTCAAAAGCTTCAGGAGTTTCTCATCTTGTCAAACATTTGGGCTTGAAGCCAGAGAATGTTTTAGTATTTGGGGATGGATTAAATGATCTAGAACTATTTGATTATGCTGGAATTAGTATCGCAATGGGAAAATCTGCTCCAGAGTTACAAGAAAAAGCTGATTATATCACTAAGAATTTAGAAGAAGATGGCATATTCTATGCCTTAGAGGAGTTAAATATGGTTGAAAAAGAATTGACGTTACCACAGTTAGAACTTGCTACGGCTGACGGTCCTGTCGCTGTGATCAAAACCAATCACGGTAAGATGAACATTCAATTGTTCCCAGATCAAGCGCCAAAAACAGTTGCAAACTTTGTAGCTCTTGCAAAGTCTGGTTATTATGATGGTGTCATTTTCCATCGGATTATCAAAGATTTCATGATCCAAGGGGGAGATCCTACTGGTACAGGTATGGGTGGTGAATCCATCTATGGGGAGAGCTTCGAAGACGAATTTTCAAAAGAATTGTACAATATTCGCGGAGCTCTTTCGATGGCAAATGCTGGACCAAACACAAATGGTAGCCAATTCTTTATTGTACAAAATCAACATCTCCCATATTCGAAAAAAGAATTGGTCCGAGGTGGCTGGCCTGAAAAAATTGCCGAAATTTATACGACAGAAGGAGGAACTCCTCACCTAGATCAACGTCATACCGTATTTGGACAATTGATGGATGAAGCTTCGTTTGCTGTGTTGGATGAGATCGCGGCTGTTGAGACAGGGATGATGGATAAGCCGGTAGAAGATGTCGTGATTGAAACCGTCGAAATTGAGGACTAGTATGAAAATTGGAGATAAGTTAGAAGGAACCATTACAGGTATTCAACCTTATGGTGCCTTTGTCGAACTAGAGTCGGGTATCACGGGATTGATTCATATCTCAGAGATTAGAAGTGGTTATGTAAGTAATATTCATGATATTCTTTCGATTGGAGAGAAAGTCTTTGTCCAAGTCATCGATGTTGATGAATATTCTAAGAAAGCCAGTCTTTCTTTGAGAACCTTAGAAGAAATACCACAACGAAGCGTTCGACACCATCGTTTTTCAAATGACCGCCACAAGAGTGGTTTTGCGCCCTTAGCTCAACAGATGCCGACCTGGGTCAAAGAAGGAAAGGTATTCTTTAGCAAACAAGAAAAAAAATAAAAACTTCGATGGGTTGATGAAACCTATCGAAGTTTTTTTGATATAGAGAATTATTCAAATTCGTAAAGGGTAGTAGAAAGGTAACGTTCTCCATTATCTGGTGCAAGAGCAAGAACTTTTTTACCGCTCCCCAATTCTTTTGCGACTTCAATAGCAGCATAGATAGCGGCTGCGCTTGAGATACCGACTAAGAATCCTTCAGCTCCACCGATAGCTCGTGCAAGTTCGAAAGCTTCTTCTGAAGACACGCGACGAACACCATCATATGCGTTAGTGTCTAAAGTATTTGGGATAAAGCCTGCTGAAATCCCTTGGATTTTATGTGGTCCAGGTTTTTCGCCAGAAAGGACTGCAGATTCATTGGCCTCAACGGCATAGACTTTGACAGCAGGATTATTCTTTTTCAAAGTATGAGAAATACCAGAAACAGTACCGCCAGTACCAACACCTGCGACAAAAGCATCTAAACCATCTTTTCCAAATGCATCAACGATTTCTTGTCCTGTTGTTCTTTCATGTACCTCTGGGTTAGCAGGGTTTTCAAATTGAAGAGGAAGGAAGCCATTTCTTTCTTCAGCGATTGCTTCAGCTTTAGCGATAGCGCCTTTCATTCCGTCACTTCCAGGAGTCAAAACGAGTTCAGCTCCATAGGCTTGGATGATTTTACGACGTTCCACACTCATGGTTTCAGGCATGACAATCACAACTTTATAGCCTTTAGCTGCGCCAACCCATGACAAGCCAATCCCTGTGTTCCCACTAGTTGCTTCGACAATGGTATCACCTGGTTTGATCAAGCCGTCCGCTTCAGCTTTTTCAATCATACTCAAAGCAATCCGGTCTTTAACAGATGACCCAGGGTTGAAAGCTTCGAGTTTGACATAGACATCTGCAGCTCCTTCAGGAACAAGACGGTTCAATTTGACAATCGGAGTGTTCCCAATCAATTCTGTAATATTTTCATAAATAGCCATAATATACCTCAGTTCTAGGTTTTCTTGATACTAACCAGTATAGTCCCTTGTGAGAAGAATGTAAAATATAGAAATTTTATGGGTGTGATAAAAAAAAACTATCGTTGCCGATAGTTTTTTTGATTAATTTTATACAGAAAGTAGGGGCACTTCAACCTCGCGAATTCCTTGGTCCTCAATAATGACCTTGCCATTGTAAAATTCGACTAAAGCTGCTGTAATAGAGTTTGTGTTTTCTTTATCCACAAAAATAGTTGTCCCCACCTGATCTGTGAACATCGGATCTTGTTCCGCCAATTGATGGTCTTTTAAGAAATTAGCAAATTCTTGGTATTGGGAATAGGTCAAAGTAATTCCAAGAACAACTTGCTCTTTGATTTCTACCAACCCGATTTCTCGAACCGCTTGTGCAACACTTCCAGCATAAGCGCGAATCAGACCACCCGCCCCTAATTTAATACCTCCAAAATAGCGGGTCACCACGACACAACTATTAGTGATGCGATGATTCTCCAGTACACCTAACATCGGTACTCCAGCTGTTCCACTAGGCTCTCCATCGTCACTGGTCCGTTTGATGTCACTTTGTTCCCCAATGATGAAAGCAGAGCAGTTATGTGTAGCCTTGTAGTGTTCCTTCTTGATCGCGTTGATAAAATCTCTAGCTTCCTCTTCAGAGGAGACTCGCTTGACATGACAAATGAATTTTGACTTTTTGATTTCTTCTTGAACAGTACCGTTCTCTTTAAATGTAACATATTCCATATTCTTATTTTACAAAAAAAGAATGATTTTCTCCAACTTTTGCGAATTAATAAGTATGAAGATAGAAGATTCTTATGGAAGACTCTTAACAGAGAGTCAAATGACAAATGATCTGAAAGAAATTGCCCAAGAACTTCCAGCTATGGAAAAACAGAATGGAAGGTACCAATGCTTTCGATGTGGCAGTTTGATTGATCAAAAACTTTGGAAGTTGAGTGAGGAGGTGTTGTATTGTAGAGCCTGTATCCAATTGGGAAGGATCCGGAGTGATCAAAAACTTTATACTATTGCACAGCAAGACTTTGAAGGACAAGAGGTGCTAAACTGGAAAGGAACCTTGACTTCCTATCAACAAGAGGTATCAGATGGTCTCATCAAAGCAGTTAGAGAAGGAAAAAATGCCTTGGTACATGCTGTGACAGGCGCTGGGAAAACGGAAATGATGTACCAGGTTGTAGCAACTGCGATCAAGGCAGGAAAAGCAGTCTGTATTGCTACCCCAAGAATTGATGTCTGTATAGAATTGTACGGAAGGATGAAGGAAGATTTTTCCTGCCACATCTCTTTACTTCATGGAGAATCGGAGCCCTATTTTAGAACCCCCTTGGTGATCGCTACAACCCACCAATTGCTAAAGTTTTATCAGGCCTTTGATCTCCTTATTATAGATGAGGTAGATGCTTTTCCCTATGTGGACAATCCAATCTTATATAAAGCAGCTCAGAATGCAATAAAAAAAGAGGGGAACACCCTTTATTTAACCGCAACCTCTACAGATGAGTTAGATAAAAAGGTTAAGAAAAAAGAAATCATTCGTTATAGTCTTCCAAGAAGATTTCATGGGAACCCACTAGTGGTCCCTGAAATAAAATGGGTGCCGAAAATTAGAGAAAAAATAGAAAAAGGAAGAATCCCTTACCAACTATTGCAACTGATCAAGAAACAAAGACAGAGTCACTACCCATTGTTAATCTTTGTATCTGAAATAGAATTAGGACAACAATTCACTGAGAACTTAAAAAAATACTTTCCCAAAGAAACAGTAGGTTTTGTATCCTCACAGACTACAGATCGTCTACGAATAGTAGAAGAGTTTAGAAACAAAGCCATAACCATGCTAGTCTCTACAACCATACTAGAAAGAGGAGTGACTTTTCCGTTTGTAGATGTATTTGTTTTAGAAAGTAATCACAAATTATTTACTAAAAGTGCTCTAGTACAAATTTCAGGAAGAGTCGGTCGAAGTAAAGAAAGACCAACAGGTAAACTACTTTTTTTATCAGAAGGCGTAACACGAGAAATGAAGAAAGCAATCAAAGAAATAAAGGAAATGAATCAGGAGGCTGGATTTTGAAAGAATGTTTGCTTTGTACGAAAGAGTTGAAAATTGGTGAACATTTCACAGACCTTATTTTTATGAATCAACAAGAAGAATGGATTTGTAAAGAATGCAAAGAAGACTTCGAACAAATTGGCGAAATCCATTGTCCTAGATGTTATAAAGACAAGGAGGAGAAAGTATGTAAAGATTGCGAATACTGGATACAAAAGGGGAATATGGTAGATCATGAAGCATTATATAGATATAATGCAGCAATGAAGGACTATTTCAAGCGATATAAATTTGAAGGCGATCGTTTATTAGGAATGGTATTTGCATGTGACATCAAAAAAGCCTTGAAAAAGTATAAAAGCTATACGATAATACCGACTCCAATCAGCCATGAAAAAAAGCAGGAGAGAGGATTCAATCAAGTATCGACTATACTAGATTTTGTAGAGATAAAGTATAACAGTCTATTCCAAAAAGAAGACACTTTAGCCCAATCAAAAAAAACAAGAGAAGAACGATTAAAAACCTCTCAAAACTTTCAATTAAAAGGAGAAGTTTCAAAAAAGCAGAAATATCTTATCTTTGATGATGTCTACACAACGGGCAAAACAATCGAATTAATGAAGCGCCTACTAATTGAAAAAGGTGTGAAAGAAATAAAGACATTTTCAATAGCAAGGTAAAAAAAGATTTGCAAAAACTTTATGAAAGCGTTATAATATACATATAAATAAAAACATAATGTTTAGAAAGTAGGTACTAATATGATTAAATATAGTATCCGTGGTGAAAACCTAGAAGTAACAGAAGCCATTCGCGACTATGTCGTTTCTAAACTCGAAAAGATTGAAAAATATTTTCAGGCAGATCAAGAGCTAGACGCTCGAGTAAACTTAAAAGTTTACCGTGAAAAGACCGCAAAAGTAGAAGTAACCATTCCGCTTGGATCTATCACACTTCGTGCAGAAGATGTCTCTCAAGATATGTACGGTTCAATTGATCTAGTTGTAGATAAAATTGAACGTCAAATTCGTAAAAATAAAACAAAAATCGAAAAGAAAAATCGTGTTAAATCTGGTGCAGGTAAATTGTTTACCGATGCAGTTGTAGAAGAAGCAGCAACCACAGAAAAAGTTGTTCGCTCAAAAACAATTGATCTAGAACCAATGGATTTAGATGAAGCGATCCTTCAAATGGATCTATTAGCACACGATTTCTTCATTTATCGTGATGCAGAGGATAACACAACAAATGTGATCTACCGTAGAGAAGATGGAGATATTGGTCTATTGGAAGTAAAAGAATAGAGATCAAAAAAAGAGATTGAAACCATCAATTAAATTATAGAGGAATCAGGAGCATTTATGCTCCTGATTTTTTTATATAAACCAAAAAAGTAAAAAAACTTTCAAAAAAATAAAAAATTTTTAAAAAAAGTGTTGACAGTAAGGCTAGGTCATGATATACTAATATAGTTGTCGCGAGAGAGCGACAAAGACCTTTGAAAACTGAACAAGACGAACCAATGTGCAGG
>NZ_JVSR01000094.1:0-8471 GCF_001069785.1 Streptococcus parasanguinis | reverse complement strand
AAATTAAGCAAATAGGAAGGTTTATTATCTTTAATGAATACACTCGCAGAGAAATTCAGATTGAAAAGAAAAGAGTTGAGACTCTCCCAACAAACTCTTGCAGAAGGAATTTGTGAACAAAGCCAGATTAGTAAAATTGAGAGAGGGCATTTCATTCCCTCCGCAGACCTTTTGTTCAAACTCTCACAACGACTTGAAGTGCCATTAGATTATTTTTTTAATGAACAAATTGAAATTAAATCTAACCTCTCTAATTTCAAGCAATTATCTGCTCGCCTATTAGATGATAGAAATTATGACAATTTGGAATATATTTATAAAATAGAGATTGAACGAAGCACTTTTCTAACACTAGAAGACCGAACTTACCTTGAATGGATTAAATCTATTATTGACTTCTATCAATATGACAGTAAGTGTGAGGCTATTTCTTCATTGGAAAATATATTATTAAAAGTCTCCTCAAATACTCTGATTTATTTAAAGGCATTGAATACTCTATCTAATTTCTATTCCTTAGTGGGTCGTGAACAAGAATATGAGGCAAACTACTCTCATTTAATGGAGTTATATCAGACAAAAAATTTTGAGCATCAAGAGTTTTTATTTGGTTACATCAGAGTTCGTTACAACTACGCTCACTACCTAGTGTCAAAGGAAAAATATAACGAAGCCATCCAAGAAGCTCTTGAGACGATTGAACTCTGTAAACAAAGACAGACAAGCTACCAACTGGCTCCCCTACTTATTCTTGTAGGAAATGCTGGAGCCAAGTTTCTAGACAAAGAACAAGTCAAAAATTATTATATAGAAGCAAGAGAGTTATGTAAGATTTATAACAATCCTTTAATGTTGATGAAGATAGAGAATTATTTGAAAGAATTAGATACTGTTTAGTTAATCTTGACATTATAGTTTTTCTGAAACGTTAAATAACCTGTAAGGCTGATAGTGAAATTAATACTATCAGCCTTATAATTTTTCCATGGTATTTCAAATAACTATACTGATTTTGTTTCCCGTTCTAATTTGGTAACATTTTGATTTCTTGTGTTATCAAGTATATGGTAGAAAAAGAGTTCTACACTTTCAGTAGAACCCTTCTTATTAGCAGTATTTTGATTACCTAGTTTTTTCTATTTTTCCTAAATTAAAATAAGAAATTATTGATAAAGTTCTCCTGGAAGATTGTTCATAAAAAAGTGTATCTTTGGCTAGAGAAAATCACAAAATCTAAATAAAACAGAAGACACAAAATATTTATAATATGTAAAAGGTAGTTCAAAAATATAGAACTACCTTTTGTTGATAATAATGAAATTAGATACTTGTTCTTTTGAAATTAGTAGAGTAAAAATTGCTAGAGGGGAATCATCAAACTGCTTTGATTTAGCTATGGTTATTTTACTTTTGTGGCCGAGAACAAATGGAAGATATGGGATTACACAGAGTGAGTATTTCTTTTTGTTTTGATTGAGACACATGAGTATAGATCTGAGTTACAGAAATAGAGCTATGTCCAAGTATTTGCTGTATATAACGAATATATACATTTTTATCCAGTAGCATTGTAGCAAAGCTGTGTCTAAACATATGTGGCGTGATAGTTATAGATAAGTTGTTTTTCTTAACCATCTTCCTTAAAATTAGACGTACGCTTTGTTCTGACAGTGCTTTAAGAGGATGAGTTCAAGTAAATGTTGCACTTATTCTTGCAATTTATCATGTACTCATAAATTAGCCCTTCGTCACTTATCAATTCCTCCCAGTTCTCTCAACCGTTCCTGTCCCAACTTCAACATCTCTTTTTCCACCTTATTCCATTTTCCAAATAGGCATTCGTGTAGGACTACTGCTGCTGATGTTTCGTCTACTTGCGAATCATAAACACACGATTGATCTCTTCGGTAAATTTGAACTTGATTAAAAATCTTGTCATTTTCTAACTCTCGTAAGTTATCAACTAAATGTTCTACAATTCCATCATGGTGCTCTTTGGGAGTCGCTCTCGCTTGACTTGGGTCTATTGCATGGAGCTCCTCATAACGTATCAAGGTACTGAGATAGGACAATTCTGGCTTAGTCCCAATCAGTGCAAGCGAAACTTGGTAACCTTTGGTTGTCAATAATTGTGCAGTTTTTCTAGGGATTTCTGTTGTTCTCAAGGTGCCCTCGATTAACAAATGATAACCTTGTTTACTCAATTCATCTACGAGATATTCAACCATTTGTCCCGCAAATACTTTGGTATAATCCACACTATCTTTGCCATACTTTTCCTGTAGGCCAAGGTAGTTCGGATGAAAAGAGCGATAACTATCTCCATCAATGATAATGATATTGCCTTGAAATTCCCTTTGTTTCACACGATGAATCGTTGTCTTACCAGCACCACTCTGTCCACCTAGCAAGATAGCCTTGGGCTGAGACGAAGTTGTTTTACCACGAGTTAAAGAACGAACGAATCGTCTGGATGCTCGTTCAAAATCATCTTGACTAAATTCTTCTAGTTTCATTAAGCCACCACCAGATGAGTTGCTTGTTCTAGCATCCGTTCAATGCCATCCAAATAGCCATTATATCGCTCTACTTCATCAACAGTCCCCACAAGATAAATCTTCGTGTTCAGCAAATCAGACAAATCATCGCTCATTAGAACCCAAGGATTAGAAGTATCATCAAATGAAATTCCTTGTTCATCTTGAAAACGATAAAGTTGCGCTAAGATATTCGCCCCTCGTTCTTTAATTACTTCAATTTTTAGAGTGAGCTGGTAATCTTCTACTGGCGTGAGCATCTTTTCCTCTCCTACAATATCGATATAGGAAACATTAAATTTCTGACAAATACGATCTATTAATTCTGTCGAAACTGAACTTGTCCCGTTTTCATAACGACTCAGGCTATTTCGAGAGATACCAACAATCTTTGCGAACTCAGGCTGGGTTAGGTCATGTGTTTTACGTAACGCTTTAATATTTTCTCCGATCATGAGGGCCC
Organism: Streptococcus parasanguinis; assembly: GCF_001069785.1. Classification (GTDB taxonomy): domain Bacteria; phylum Bacillota; class Bacilli; order Lactobacillales; family Streptococcaceae; genus Streptococcus; species Streptococcus parasanguinis_T. The sequence continues at coordinate 5,471 of NZ_JVSR01000094.1, read as the reverse complement.
TCCTTTTATTTATTTCTATTATAGCACAAAATTTAAAAACGCACCAAAAATGGTGCGTTTTTAAATCTGGTAGATGAATCTTTCTTCAATCTAACCTACTGATCTCAGTATGTTAAAACTAATCCAAATATATAATTTTATCAAAAAGAGATCTTATATTTTCATCTAGATGATGGCTTACAAAAATAACAGTTTTTTCTGTCATCGAGAATAGATGTTTCTCAATTTGATACCGTCTTTCTTTATCAATCGCATCAGTTGCCTCATCAATAATTAAAATTGGTTTTTCTTCAAGATAAGCTCTAGCTAGACTAATTCGTTGCTTCTGTCCACTAGAAATGTCTTGGCTAATTTCCGATAAAGTAGTTTCCAATCCATGACTCAATCCATTAATCCAGTCTCTTAAATAAAATAATTCCAATGCTCTTTCGATTTTTGAATCTTCTATTTCTCGGCCTAATGTCAAATTAAATAAAATGGATTCGTTAAAAATATGATCTTCCAAACTAACATAAGAAATATTTTCATGAAGATCCTTGAAATTCATATTTTTTGAATCGATATTGTCATAGAAGATGTGGCCTTTCGAAATTGGGATTTCACCATTAATAGCCTTTAATATAGTTGATTTTCCTGAACCAGATGACCCTGATATTGCATACTTCTTATTTTTTTCAATTTTAACATTTAAATTATCTAAGACAATCTTACCATCACGTTCAATAGTTACCGATTGAAATTCTACTTTATCTATAAATTTCTTCCAAGTTTGTTTATTAACATTACTTTCATGAATACTTTGGTCACCTTCCAATTCAAATTTTTCAAATATTTTGTTTACAGTTTTAAACTCAGCGTAATTTGCCGTTAAGCCTGTTAAGCCAGCAAAGATAATTGATGAAAAATATTGAGAAGAAGATACAGCCCCAATCGGAATTAATCGGTTAAAATATAAGACTCCTGCGTGGGTCAACATGGCAATTTGACTCACAAAACTAGTCCCATTTTGAACAGACATAAGCCCACCAAAGGTTTTTGAATATGAAACTCTGGACTTCGAATATTTTTTTGAATAAGATAAGATTTTTACCATTAAAAAATGAAGTTGATTAGCATTGGATAACATTCGAAATCCACTTAAAGAATCATCAATTGCTTTAACTAATTCTTCATTCTTCTCAGTAAAGTAAACAGCTTTATTCTCCATTTTCTTTGTAAATATTTTAGGAAGATTTACCATTAGAATGAAGAATATCAAAATTGTAAACAATAATGAATAATGGAAACTAAAAAAGGCAATAATTGCAAAAATGATATTTAATGCTTGACTAATCATTAATTCAAGTGTTTCAAAGCCAAGATCTCGAATAGTATTAAGATCATTTGTCAGCCATGAGGTATAGGCGCTAACACTTTTTGAGCCAAAACGAACCACACCCTTACTTTCAATACTTTTTACAATATCTTTACGTATTTCGGTACACATTTCTTGTATGGCTTTTTCACTTGCTTTTGAGTTTTGATATATTTGCAATACCCATATTAAATTTACAGCTAAAATCGCTCCACTTAAATACAAAAATCCCTGTAAATCAAAATTTACAATTGTAGAGATTGCTTTGGCACTCAATATACCATTTAAGTAAACACATAATGAATTAATAAAAATCCAAAACAACCATATAGAATTACTTCGTTTGCATCTAATTAAATAAGTTTTTAATGTCATATCCCAGCCTCATTTAAAAATTCCAAATATTTCTTCACCAATTATTTTTCTTTGATATTTAATTGCAATATAAGATAATAAAATTCCTACTAACTTTTAGGGCGCAGTTCAGAGTAGTCGATTTCTATCTATTTCCTTTATTATTAACTTGAAATTTTCTAGCTTTTTTTTAAACTTCCATTATTCTGTTTCATAGATATATTTTTAGACCGCTGATCAACTTTATGTTCTTTTTTAAAATTATTCTGCATAACTTTCTGGTTCATTTTCTATTCCCTTACTTTCCTTAAATGGATTGTTAATAAATAACAAATAAAATCCTACTAATACCGTAAATATATTTATCGTTATTCCTAGAATATGTATATCCGAATAAAATTGAGGAACTATTAAGAATACAATTGAAAATAAAGCATATAAACTTGAATTAGTAGAGTAGATTAACCCCATATTTTCATAGTTATATTCAGAATAAATCATTTTTTCAAACATATTACCAGATATACCAATAATTATAAAGGATAATCCAAATAGCAAAAGCTTAATCAATGGAATTGGTATTACAAATACTAAGAATAAAAAGAAGCCCGATACAATATAATCAATAAAGAAAAACTTCTTATATGATATTTTTATCCTAGGTGCCACAAAAGCACCTGTCAAATCTGCTAATCGTTGTACTGCCAATACTAACCCAAGATACTGAATGGGAATTCCTTCCGATACAAGATATAAGGGGGCTAAAGTTAAAAGTAGATCTGTTCCACCACTTAAAATTGACTCTGTAATTACAATAAAAGAGGCAAATTTTGATTCTCGAAAAGCAGAAATTGTGTCCAAAAGTTGAAAAGTTAATTCACTTTCGCTTTCTATATTTTCAGACATACCATCTGACTTTTTTTTATCAGGCATATTCAACCTGATTTTCATCATAAAGTATATCGCAGCTACAAAAAATGGAATACTCATATTGAAAACAACAAAATAGGAAAACACTCCTAACAGTAACGAGGCAAACAGGTTACTAATAATGTCTAACACATTTGAAGCCATATACTGAACATCTATAGATTTGTTTATCGTTTCTTCATCATTTTCTAATGTTTCTGGAACAATCTTCATTTGTAATGTGTTGAGTAGATTTGTTGATAAACTAAACAAAAAATTAAAAATATAAAGATAAAAAACTTCAAAGCGATATCTTAAGCATAGAATAGTAATGAAAATTATAAAAAGTTGAAGAACTTGAAAAGTTACTAGCCAGACTTTATCTCTTTGAATTTTATTTACAAAACTTCCATAAAAAACGGCAAGTAAGTTAGGGATAAAACCTATTAGAGTAAATAAAGATAACTGACCAGCTTCAATATTATAAACATTGATTAAACCGATCGACAATGCAATGAAGTAAAAACTATCTGCAATATTTCTAGAAGATCTACCTAATATCAAGTTTTTAAAGTTACTACTGAATTTTTCTAATATCATGTTTGTATACCTCGAAATTCATACAATCGATTTGGATATAATTTGTTATATTTAATAATCCTGTCAAGGAATCCAATACTTTGTAGGAAATAATTGCTACTGCCATATACGATATCGGTGAAATTACACTGTATGGTGTCTTACTATTAATTTTCTTGCATTTATTTTAGCACTCCGTCATCATGTTGTAAATATCTTTTTATAAACTTTTTTTATTTTTTTAAAAATAAATCATTTTTGTATCTATGCGATATTAAAAAAACGATGCTCAATTGAACATCATTTTCATTATTCTGTCATATTTGCAATATAATGTTCGACTTTCAAAGCCATTGACATATTTTCATCCAATTTATAAAGAAAATGTGCTGTCTCAAAATATTCTTTTACCGAAATCTTAGAAGAAAAGTCCTTACTTACATTTCCCATCAATAAATACAAATCAGCTAAAAGATAAGTTGTTCTGTAAGCCTGACACTGCTTTATAGTAGCTGTGATTTTAGTAATAGCTTCTTCAATATTATTCTGTAGCCATAAATATCTACAAACGTTATAGTTGAACTTAATAAATAGTTCTAACTCTTCGAGTGTATTTAAATTGAGTTGATTTACTTGATACTCTAATGTTTTTCGAATCTCATCAAATCGCGTTAAATCTCCAATATCGTAATAAAAATTGAATAGAGTGTTTGAAATTTGGAGATAGTTCATATCAGATATACTTAACTGTGACAGCACCTTCTCCAATCTTTCAACTGCCTCCTCTTGTTGCCCATAGAAATAAAAATCTATCAGAGATTTTATCCACTCCATATAAAATTTATCTGCTAGAGATAAACGATGAGACTTTACATTTTCTAATTCATATATATATTTCAAAGACTCATAATTTCTATTTATGATAAATGTATGTGCTAATTTCTTAAACTCTGCTAGCTCATCAACCTCCCCAACAATCTGCTCATCAAAAAAATAATCCATACTAACTTTTAATTTCTTAGCAAGTGCATGCAAAAAATCCGCCCCAGGAGTGAACTCTCCACTCTCTAATCGACTAATTTGCCCCTGTTTACAAATGCCTTCGGCCAATTCTCGCTGGGACAATTTTAATTCTTTTCGTCTATTTTTTAATCTGGTTGCTAATAATGTACCCACGTTTGGATATTCCTTTTCTAATTGATTTTGATTTCAATTTTAATTGTAACATGATTAAATCAAAAATTCAAATATATGTCCAGAAAGATACAAATTTTACATAAATGGTGTCGAATGTTTTTTGATCTACCTCGTCTTCTTTTGAAAATAATCTACTCAAATAATTTCTAGATTGTCAAATTAAGTTAAACTTTTCATGTAACTCAGAAAAACATATATGGAATTTGAGAGTTCAAGTAATTCCTAAAAGTCTTTGAAATTAAAAACGCATAATATCAGGTATTCAAAAAACTGATATTATGCATTTTATTTTAGTCTAAATTAGGGGGAAATTATTTCCAGATAAAGTTTTTGGCAAGCTTCTTATCTGTTTAAGGTACATCTCCCCATCGAAATGAGCGAGCTACTCTTATTAAACGATCAAAAGAGTTAGGTTTACCTAATTATGGTTTTCACATATTCCGCCATACTCATGCGTCTTTAATGCTCAACGCTGGAGCAAATTGGAAAGAACTGCAAGAACGTATGGGACACAGATCTATTTCAACCACAATGGATAACTATGCGGAATTAGATCCTAACCGAAAGAATGAAGCAGTCGATATTTTAATAGAACGACTTGCACAAATTAAAAAAACTAATTAGAGACTATTATATTTAGCTATAATAAATCATTTTGCAATTAATGTAAATTTTATATTGCTACTATAAAATTTTAGGTATACAAAGACCTATAGATACTTTATTGGTAAGATTAATTTTATAACATTACTACAGTTAAAAAAATCCTACATTATAGTTTCAATTGTAAAAAAAACTCATTATTGATACCGGAATGTTCTCAGAGATTTTTCAACTACTTTTGTACAATGTAAGTCAAATACAAAATTACCTACTTAATAATATTTTTTTACTACTACAGTTAACAAACATATTAAGATTAGTAGTGAGGAAGTTTCCGACTGGAGAGAGTACTCACTACTTTATCTTATCATGAAAATAATTCAATTTTTTCTTAGTTCAATGACTTGATCGTATCGACTTTCATTATCAATATGGTGAGCGATTTCTAACACCATCATCGGTAGTGAGAAAATCA
>NZ_JVSR01000093.1:0-69038 GCF_001069785.1 Streptococcus parasanguinis | reverse complement strand
CTTCGAAGAAGTTCGCTGACGTCCGTACTCACCTAAGGAAAGTTTTTAATATGACTTTGTCTTAAATCTGAAAAGCCGGATTGCTCCGGCTCTTTCTATTATTTATTCACGTTTTCCCATTTCCAGTTTTGAACTTCTGGAATGTCATCTCCATTTTCACGGATATAGGCGTTGTGGAAGGCTACTGTTTCATCCATTTGAGCTGCAAATTCAGCTGCTTCTGCTCCAAGAGCTGCATTAGCAGCATCTTGTGCCAAGTGGAAGCGATCCAACTCAGACATGACACGCATATCGAATGGTGTTGTGATATCTCCGTTTTCACGGTAACCATGCACACGCAAGTTGTGGTTGTGACGGTTGAAGAAGATGTCACGGATCATGCCTTCGTAACCATGGAAGGCAAAGATCACAGGTTTGTCAGCGGTGAAGACCTTGTCGAACTCTTCATCTGAAAGTCCACGCGCGTCGACTGATGGGTGACGCAATTTCAAGATGTCTACAACGTTAACAAAGCGGATCTTCAATTCTGGGAAGGCTTTGTGCAAGATTGTGATGGCTGCAAGAGCTTCTAAGTTTGGCTCTGTACCTGCAGCTGCAATAACAAGATCTGGTTCTTCATCTGCTGAAACAGTTGAAGCCCAATCGATCACCTTGTATCCTTCACGAACCAATTCTTCTGCTTCAGCTGCTGAGTAGAATTGAGGACGTGGGTGTTTAGAAGAAACGATCAAGTTGATCACATCTTCTCCCTTGAAGGCTTCATCCATCACTGCAAGCAAGCTATTGGTATCTGCTGGCAAGTACTCGCGGATATATTCAGGAGTTTTTTCTGCCAAGTGAGTCAAGATACCTGGATCTTGGTGAGTGTAACCATTGTGGTCTTGTTGGAAGACCGTTGAAGTTGCAATCAAGTTCAAGGCTGGGTAGTTTTTACGCCATGTTGTATGTGTCTTAGACTTACGCAACCATTTGAAGTGTTGAGTAATCATAGAATCCACGACACGAAGGAAGGATTCGTAAGAAGCGAAGAATCCATGACGACCTGTCAAGACATATCCTTCAAGCATACCTTCTGCTTGGTGCTCTGACAATTGAGAGTCAATGACACGTCCAGCTGGGCTCAAGGCTTCATCGTAGTCAGGTTTCATACGTCCTAACCATTGACGGCTTGTACGAGTGAAGACTTCTTGAAGACGGTTTGATTTGGTTTCGTCTGGACCGAAGATACGGAAGTTATCTGGGTTCGCATCTACCAAGTCTGCCGCATACTTACCAAATTCGATCATGTCTTGAGCCATGATTTCACCTGGTGTGTTGATTTGAAGGGCATGTTTCTTCCAATCAGCTGTGTTCATTGGTTTGATCACACCAGCATTTGTGATTGGGTTCATCGCCATGCGACGGTCACCTTTTGGTGCAATTTCCGCAATTTCAGGAACTAGTTTACCAGTTTCGTCGAACAATTCAGCTGGATGGTAAGATTCCAACCATGAAAGAAGGGCATCGACATGCTCCATGTGGTGAGCATCTACTGGGATTGGCACTTGGTGAGCACGGAATCCACCCTCGATTGGTGTTCCTTCCCATGCTTTTGGACCAGTCCAACCTTTAGGAATACGAGCAATCAAGACAGGGTATACTGGTTGAGTTGCTTCTTCAGCAGAACCTTTACGAGCTTCTGCTTGGACTTTCTTGATTTCTTCAATTGCTTCGTCCAATTTTTCAGCGAACAAAGCGTGGGCAGCTTCATGGTCTTCTGAAATTGCAGTGACATTCGCAAAGATTGGTTTCCAACCAAGACCTTCAAAGAAGAGGGCCAATTCTTCGTCTGTTTTGCGTTCGAAGATCGTTGGGTTGTGGATCTTCCCACCATTGAGGTAGAAGATTGGAAGGATCGCCCCATCGTTGACTGGGTTCAAGAAGGTATTTGACAACCAACCAGCCATCAATGGACCTGTTTCACCTTCACCGTCACCGATAACTGTGGCAGCAATCACATCTGGATTATCCAATACAGCACCTGCAGCGTGAGAAAGGGCATAACCAAGTTCTCCACCTTCGTGGATAGATCCTGGTGTTTCAGGCGCCGCGTGAGAAGCGATCCCTCCTGGGAATGAGAAGATCTTACACAAGTGTTTGAAGCCTTCTTCATTTTGTGGGATATTTGGATTCAATTCAGTATAAGAACCATCTAAGTATGAGTTTGATACCATTACTTGTCCACCGTGACCTGGTCCTTCAATGTAGAACATATCCAAGTCGTATTTGTTGATGGCACGGTTCAAGTGAGCATAGATAAAGTTTTGCCCTGGTACAGTTCCCCAGTGTCCGATTGGGTGAGCTTTCAAGTCATTTTCAACGACTTCGCGCTTCAACAATGGGTTATCTTTCAAGTACATTTGAGCAGCTGAAATGTAGTTGGCTGCACGCCACCAAGCGTCTACTTTATCCAAGTAAGCTTTGCTGTTATAATCGACAGTCATCTTGTCTCCTCACAATTTCTAGACAGGTCAGTTGAACAACCTGTTCATTTTATTAATAATTTAAACAATCTGTTTTCCAGTCAAACAGATGATATTGAAGAAAATATTCAATATTACTTCTATTCTATCAAGAATTTCCCTTTTTGTACATTAGAAAGTAAGAAAAATATTCTTTGAACGTCAAATTTTAATTTCCCACTAAAGTGGTTCCATTCCCTACAGGGATAGGTTTTAAAAAAAGACTTTGCTGATTTTTGCAAACGAGCAAAGTCCCAAATGAAATGGAGGAGGTTAAATGACTTTTTGACCTTTCTTGTAGACATCTGTCACGAGATTTGTCGCAAAGAAATAGAAGAGATAATCTAGATTAGGTGCATCGTAAATCGTGATGTCGGCCTGTTTGCCAACATCGAAAGAGCCGATTGTTTTAGCACGATCAACTGAATAGGCCGCATTGATGGTCACCGCATTGAGAATTTCTACTGGAGTTAGGCGCATCATGAAGCAACCCAGATGCATGGCAAACTGGAGATTGGCTGTTGGACAAGACCCTGGGTTGCTATCTGTTGTCAGGGTGATGGCCATGCCAGCGTCCAACATCTTACGAGCCGGTGCATAGGTATCTTCCATGAGGCTGAAGGTTGTAGCTGGCAAAAGATTTCCAATCACTTTTGCTGCAGCTAATTTTTGAATGCCTTCATCGGTAATCACCATCAAGTGTTCTGCACTAGTAGATTCCAATTCGGCCGCCACATCCACGCCACCAATGGATTCGATTTCATCGGCATGGATCCGCAGCTTGAAGCCCATCTCCTTAGCTTTTGAAAGAAGATAGCGAGATTCATCTGCTGTAAAGACACCTTTTTCACAGAAAATATCACAGAACTCAGCTAGTTTTTCTTCCTTCACTTTGGGAAGCATTTGTTCCACAATGAGATCTAAATATTCTTGGGAACGGCCCTTGTACTCTGTTGGGATCGCATGGGCTGCCATAAAGGTTGATACCAGATCAATTTCATGGTCACGGTCCAAGGCAGCTACTACATCCAACTGGCGTTTTTCCGTTTCCCAATCCAAACCATAACCACTCTTGGCTTCAACAGTAGTCACCCCATGACGCAACATGTAATCCAACAGTCGTTTGGACTTGTCATAGAGATTGTCAAAAGAAGCTTCCCGTGTCGCCCGAACCGTGCTCAAAATTCCACCGCCTTGGGCGAGGATGTCTAAGTAAGAAACACCCGCTAATTTTTTCGCAAATTCATGTTCCCGACTGCCTCCATAGACCAGGTGGGTATGGCAGTCAATCAGGCCCGGAGTCGCAACTTTTCCTTCACAGGATTTGACTTCCGTATGATCATCGATCAGTTCTGGATCTGGTTGACCTGTCCCAACTGCAAGAATCTTTCCATCTTTAAAAGCAATATAAGCATCGGAAAGGATTTGCGCTTCTGCCATCTCTTTTCCATAGAGAGGATGGCCTAGATCATTCGGACAAAACAATTGGTTAAAGTGGGTTAATAGGATATCAGCAGACATATGAAACATTCCTTTCTATTTCCATTGTTATTCATTTTACAATTCTACAGGAAAAGCGTCAAAAAAAAGTCAAAAAGTTTTTCCCTCATTTTTTTTTGCTTTATTAAAAATTATATTTTTTTTTGACTCTTTATTGACGTTTCTTCGATACAATAAAGAAAATATAAATTCACAGTCCAACTATAAGGAGGGTTCTGCTATGTCATTTATAGACGAGAAAGAAATTGCAGCTGCTATGTCTGTCAAACTTGACTTTGATGTCCTACCTGAAAAGGCGACTTTTCAAGAAGGCATCCGTCGTGCACCTGATAGAGGCTTCCGCTTAACGCAAGCTCAGACTGAAATTGCCCTTAAAAATGCTTTGCGTTACATTCCTAAAAAATTCCACCAAGAGTTGATCCCAGAATTTCTGGAAGAACTAAAAACGCGTGGTCGGATCTATGGCTATCGCTTCCGTCCAAAAGATCGCATCTATGGAAAACCAATTGATGAGTACAAAGGAAAATGCACAGCTGCTAAGGCTATGCAGGTCATGATTGACAACAACTTGAGCTTTGAAATTGCTCTTTATCCATATGAATTGGTCACTTATGGAGAAACAGGATCTGTCTGTACCAACTGGATGCAATACAACTTGATCAAGAAATACTTGGAAGTCATGACAGAAGACCAAACCTTGGTGGTTGAATCGGGTCACCCTCTAGGCCTCTTCAAATCGAAACCAGAAGCTCCTCGTGTCGTCATTACTAACGGTCTTTTGATTGGTGAATATGACAATATGCGCGACTGGGAAATCGCTGAAGAAATGGGAGTAACCAACTACGGTCAGATGACGGCTGGTGGCTGGATGTACATCGGTCCTCAAGGGATCGTTCACGGTACTTTCAACACCCTTCTCAATGCTGGTCGTCTTAAACTCGGTGTGCCTGATGACGGCGACCTGACAGGTAAACTCTTTATTTCATCTGGTCTCGGTGGAATGAGCGGAGCTCAAGGGAAAGCAGCTGAAATCGCAAAAGCGGTTGCCATCGTTGCAGAAGTGGACCGCTCTCGGATCGAAACCCGTCACTCTCAAGGCTGGATTAGCCAAGTGACAGATAGTGCCGAAGAAGCTGTGAAATTGGCTCAAGCAGCCCTTGAAGCTGGTGAATCAACTTCGATTGCCTACCATGGTAATATCGTAGATTTGCTCGAATATGTCAATGAACATCAAGTTCACGTTCATCTCTTGTCTGACCAAACCTCTTGCCACAACGTCTATGATGGTGGCTATTGCCCAGTTGGCATCAGCTTTGAAGAACGGACACGTTTGCTGGCAGAAGACAAAGAAACCTTCCATCGCTTGGTCGATGAAACCTTGGCTCGTCACTTTGCAGTGATCAAAGCCTTGACAGCTAAAGGTACTTACTTCTTCGACTACGGTAATGCCTTCATGAAATCTGTTTACGACTCAGGCATCAAGGAAATTTCTAAGAATGGCTTGGATGACAAAGACGGCTTCATTTGGCCATCTTATGTAGAAGATATCATGGGACCTATGCTCTTTGACTATGGTTATGGTCCATTCCGTTGGGTCTGCCTCAGCGGTAAACATGAAGACTTGATTGCAACCGACCATGCAGCTATGGAAGCGATCGATCCAACTCGTCGCTACCAAGACCGCGACAATTACAACTGGATCCGCGATGCTGAAAAGAACCAATTGGTGGTTGGTACACAAGCACGTATCCTCTATCAAGATTGTATGGGCCGTGTCAACATTGCTTTGAAATTCAACGAACTCATTCGCCAAGGTAAGATTGGACCAGTCATGATCGGACGTGACCACCACGACGTATCTGGTACAGATGCTCCATTCCGTGAAACATCAAACATCAAAGATGGTTCGAACGTCACTTGTGACATGGCGGTTCAATGTTACGCTGGTAACGCTGCTCGCGGTATGAGTCTCGTCGCTCTCCACAACGGTGGTGGTACTGGTATCGGTAAAGCTATCAACGGTGGATTTGGTCTCGTCCTAGACGGTAGCCACCGGATCGATGAAATCATCAAGTCTGCCATTGCCTGGGACACTATGGGTGGGGTTGCTCGTCGGAACTGGGCACGGAATAACCATGCCATTGAAACAGCGATCGAGTACAACCGTCTCCATGCAGGAACAGACCACATCACCATTCCTTATCTGGCAGATGAAGATTTGGTCAAAGAAGCCGTTCAAAAATTGTTTTAACATCAAAAAATAAAAACTGAGAAAGGGGAGGAAATGCAAAGACTCCTCCTCCCCAACTTCTCCTATAAAAAGAGGTAATCATATGGCAAAAATTGTTGAGTGTATTCCAAACTTCTCTGAAGGACGCAATCAAGCTGTGATCGACGGATTAGCAGCCACAGCAAAAAGTATTCCAGGTGTTACGCTGCTGGACTACTCGTCTGATGCCAGCCACAACCGTAGCGTCTTTACACTCGTTGGGGATGAAGAAAGCATTCAAGAAGTGGCTTTCCAATTGGTGAAATACGCTTCTGAAAACATCGATATGACCAAGCACGAAGGAGAACACCCTCGTATGGGGGCAACAGACGTTTGTCCATTCGTTCCGGTTAAAGATATCACTACAGCTGAATGCGTTGAGATCGCTAATAAAGTGGCCGAACGCATCAATCGTGAGTTGGGTATTCCAATCTTCCTTTATGAAGATGCCGCAACTCGTCCAGAACGGAAGAACTTGGCAAAAGTGCGTAAAGGACAATTTGAAGGAATGCCAGAAAAATTATTGGAAGAAGACTGGAAGCCAGACTACGGTGAACGCAAGATTCACCCAACTGCAGGGGTTACAGCTGTCGGTGTCCGTATGCCACTCGTTGCTTTCAATATCAACCTTGACACAGACGACCTAGAGATTGCCAATAAGATTTCTAAAATCATTCGTGGATCAAGCGGTGGATACAAGTACTGTAAAGCGATCGGCGTCATGCTAGAAGATCGCAACATTGCCCAAGTCTCCATCAACATGGTCAACTTGGAACAATTCCCATTGTATCGTGTTGTGGAAACCGTTCGTTTCGAAGCACAACGTTACGGTGTTCGCATCATCGGAACAGAACTCATTGGACTGGCTCCTGCTAAGGCTTTGATCGACTCTGCTGAATACTACTTACAATTAGAAGACTTTGACTACAGCAAACAAGTCTTGGAAAATCACTTGTTGGGTTAGAAAGGGAGTTCTATGAAACTAGTTGACTTAAGTATTACGGAGTTTGCCAAAGTTCTTGGTTCAGATGCTCCAGCTCCAGGTGGTGGTTCTGCTGCTGCTCTATCTGCTGCGAATGGGATTTCCCTTACAAAAATGGTCTGTGAACTGACCATTGGAAAGAAAAAATACGCAGAATTTGAAGACCACATCAAAGGGGTTCATGAAAAAAGCGCTCAACTCCAAGACCAATTACTAGAAGCCATCGATAAAGATACAGAAGCTTTCAACATCGTATCAGCTGTCTTTGATCTTCCAAAAGAAACGGAAGAAGAGAAAGCTGCTCGTCGTGAAGCCATGCAAAAAGCTTTGAAACATGCGACAGTATCTCCTTTCTCTATGATGGAGCTCATCGTTGAAGCTCTTGAAACCACCAAAGAAGCTGTTGGCAAGTCCAACACCAATGCGGCTAGTGACCTAGGGGTAGCTGCTCTGAATCTTAAAGCTGGCCTTCAAGGGGCTTGGCTCAATGTCTTGATCAACATTTCAGGAATCAAGGACCAAGATTTCGTTCAAGAATACCACGGTAAGGGACTCAAACTTCTCCAAACCGGTTCTGATCTTGCAGACAATATTTACCAAACCATTTTAGAAAGTCTATCTTAAACCTAGCAAATAAAAATAAAGAAAGAAGGGATTCTATGGTTTTATCGGATATTGAAATTGCCAATTCTGTCCAAATGAAGCCCATCACCGATATTGCTGCTGAACTTGGATTGACCGAAGACGATATTTCGCTCTACGGAAAATACAAGGCAAAAATTGATAGCAACCAACTGGAACAACTCAAGGATAAGGAAGATGGAAAGCTGATCCTTGTGACAGCCATCTCTCCTACACCTGCTGGAGAAGGAAAGACAACCACCTCTGTTGGCTTGGTCGATGCTCTTTCAGCTATTGGTGAAAAAGCCGTCATTGCCCTGCGCGAACCTTCTCTTGGCCCTGTTTTTGGGATCAAGGGTGGAGCTGCCGGTGGCGGGTACGCCCAAGTGGTTCCAATGGAAGATATCAACCTTCACTTTACCGGAGACTTCCATGCCATTGGGATTGCCAACAACCTCCTTGCAGCCTTGATTGACAACCATATCCATCACGGCAATGAGTTGGGTATCGATTCTCGTCGCATTACCTGGAAACGGGTGGTCGATATGAACGACCGTCAACTCCGTCATATTGTCGATGGCCTTCAAGGAAAAACAAACGGGGTTCCTCGTGAAGATGGCTTTGACATCACAGTGGCTTCTGAAATCATGGCCATTCTCTGTCTCTCAGAAAATATCCTTGATCTCAAAGAACGTCTTGATCGCATCATTATTGGGTACAACTACCAAGGACAACCGGTCACAGCCAAAGATCTCAAGGCTGGAGGGGCCATGGCAGCTGTCCTCAAAGATGCCATCCATCCAAATTTGGTGCAAACCTTGGAGCATACTCCTGCCATCATCCACGGCGGACCATTTGCTAATATCGCCCACGGCTGTAACAGTGTGCTGGCTACTAAATTAGCCCTCAAATATGCAGACTATGTCGTGACAGAAGCTGGTTTTGGAGCAGACCTCGGTGCTGAAAAATTCATTGACATCAAGTGCCGCATGGCCGGGCTCAAACCTGCTGCCGTTGTCCTCGTCGCAACCATCCGTGCTCTCAAGATGCATGGTGGAGTTGCCAAGGCAGACTTGGCAACTGAAAATGTCCAAGCCGTTATCGATGGTCTACCAAATCTAGACAAACACTTGGCCAACATCCAAGAAGTCTATGGTCTACCTGTGGTCGTTGCCATCAACAAATTCCCACTGGATACAGAGGCTGAACTAGAAGCTGTCTATGAATCTTGTAAGAAACGCCATGTAGATGTGGTCATCTCAGATGTCTGGGCACATGGTGGAGCTGGTGGCCGTGACTTGGCTGAAAAAGTCATTCAACTGGCTCAAGAAGAAAACCACTTCTCTTATGTCTATGACGAAGAAGACAGCATTGAAACAAAATTGACCAAGATCGTCACAAAAGTCTATGGTGGTAAAGGCATCAGCTTAACACCAGCGGCCAAACGCGAACTCAAAGAATTGGAAGCTCTGGGCTTCTCGAACTACCCAATCTGTATGGCCAAAACCCAATACTCCTTCTCAGACGATGCGAAGAAGATGGGAGCACCAAAAGACTTCACTGTTAAAATCAGTAACCTTAAGGTGGCTGCCGGAGCTGGCTTCATCGTAGCTCTCACTGGTACCATTATGACCATGCCTGGCCTACCTAAAGTTCCTGCCAGTGAAAAGATTGATATCGATGCCCACGGCAATATCACTGGTCTCTTTTAAGAAAGAAGGCGTCCTATGGTGACTCTCCTTCATCTTACCCCCGCAGATTATCAAATTTCTACCTGGTCCGGTGGCCAAACCACCCAACTCTTTCTCTCCCCAGAGGGAGGAAGCTATCCAGATCGGACCTTTGACTTCCGCCTCTCTACTGCAACGGTAGAGGTTGAAAAAAGTAACTTTACCGATCTCACGGGCTACCACCGAATCTTGATGCCCTTGAATGCCTCCATTAGGCTCACCCATCACCATAAAGAAGTGGTTTTGAACCCCTTTCAAAGCTACTTCTTTGATGGGGGAGATCCTGTATCTAGCCAAGGGACTTGTCAAGACTTTAATTTGATTTACAAACCTTCTTATCAGGGGCATATGAGTGCTATATCCCCAAAAGAGAGTGTCAAAAGTCAGAGTCGCTATCAATTGATCTACGCTCTCTGTCCACTAACACTCGAATGGGGAAACAATCATTCTCAAACCCTCCAAACTCACGAGCTCCTGGTGATCGAACAAGCATCTCCTCTTCAAGAGATGACAATCACGTTTTTACCCCATCAGTCTGGGGAGCAACCGATTGCTATCTGGACTGGACTACAATAATGTTCACAAAGGAGAAACATTATGAACGGAGCACATAAACAGTCGATTGAGGAACAAGAAAAAGCGAAATTCAGCTTTAGCGGTGCCACTCTTTACGGTATCAACGCCGTAATCGGATCTGGTATCTTCCTCCTTCCTCAAAAAATTTATTCTGGCCTCGGACCAGCTTCTCTAGCTGTCATGTTCGGGGTTGCCATTCTCGTCATGCTACTATCAGCCTGTCTGGCTGAAACAGCTGGCTACTTCGACAAAAACGGTGGAGCCATGCAATACTCAAAAGCCGCTTTCGGAGACTTCGTTGGCTTTAACGTTGGGATTCTCGGTTGGGCCGTTACTGTTATCGCTTGGGCTGCCATGTTAGCCGGATTTGCTAAGATCTTCATCATCACCTTCCCAGCATTTGAAGGCTACAACCTTCCGATCAGTATCGGTATGCTGATTCTCTTGAGTCTGATGAACATTGCCGGTCTGAAAACCTCTAAGATGTTTACTCTGACAGCTACTGTTGCAAAATTAATTCCAATTGTCCTCTTCTCACTCTTTGCCATCTTCTTCATTCCCGGTGGCGTGAGCAAGGGCAACTTCACACCTTTCCTTCAATTGGAAAGTGGAACAAACCTCTTCAGTTCTATTTCTAGTACAGCCGTCTACATCTTCTACGGTTTCATCGGATTTGAAACCATGTCTATCGTTGCAGGGGAAATGCGCAACCCTGAAAAGAACGTTCCCCGCGCTATTCTAGGTTCTATCAGTATTGTATCTGTTCTCTACATGTTGATCATCGCAGGAACAATCGCCATGCTTGGTGGTCGCATTATGCAAACTGGTGCACCAGTACAAGACGCATTTGTCGAAATGATTGGCCCTATCGGAGCTCCACTCGTTTCTTACGGAGCCCTCATTTCAATCGCCGGTCTAAACATCGGTGAATCCATCATGGTCCCTCGTTTTGGTGCCGCATTAGCAACTGAAAAACTCTTGCCAGAAGGGCTTGGAAAAACAAACTCTAAGAATGCCCCTGTCATTGCCATTATCATTTCTGGTATCTTCGCCTTCTTACTCTTGTTATCTGGCTCTTTCGAAACATTAGCAACCTTCAGTGTTGTCTTCCGTTTCTTCCAATACATTCCAACTGCTTTGGCAGCCATCAAACTCAGAAAAATGTACCCAGACAAAAAGGTTACCTTCCGAGTACCATTTGGTCCTGTTATCCCAGTTCTAGCTGTTGTGATCAGTATCTTGATGATTGCAGGGGACAACCTAATGAACTTTGTTTGGGGTGCCATCGGTCTCGTGATCGCAAGTGGACTCTACTTTGTTTTCCACGGCGATAAACTACATAAATCGAAAACCCTTCCTCACTAATTTTCTTTACACACTAGATGGGAACAGAGACGGGAGTGAAGCTCGGTTTTGCTCCCTAACCCATCTAGGACTCCACGAATGTCAAACCTGAGCCCTTTTCTCTATGACTCCTTTCAATTTTTTTAGATCAATAGACAATGGGCCCATGTTTGGTATTCAAACCGAAGTAAACAACACTACTTCCACAGAACAACTATTCATAATCGGAGGTTTTATATGACTCAATTGATTCATTTAGATGGTAATAGCTTAACACTCGAAGAAGTCATCGCTGTAGCTCGGCACGGTGCCCAATGTGAGCTTGATGAACAAGCCAAAGAAGCCGTTATCGCATCCCGTAAAATCGTTGATGACATTGTCCGGGAAAAACGAGTCGTCTATGGTGTAACCACTGGCTTTGGTTCCCTCTGTAATGTCAGCATCTCTCCAGAAGATACTGTTCAACTGCAAGAAAACCTGATCCGAACTCACTCATCTGGCTTCGGTGATCCACTTCCTGAAGATGCCGTTCGTGCCATCATGCTGATCCGTATCAACTCACTCTTGAAAGGTTATTCTGGCATTCGTCTGTCAACTGTTGAAAAACTGTTAGAATTGCTCAACAAAGGAGTCACTCCTTATATCCCTGAAAAAGGCTCTCTCGGAGCTTCTGGAGACTTAGCACCACTTGCTCATATGGTTTTACCAATGTTGGGTCTTGGACGCGCCTACTACAAAGGAGAACTTCTCAGTGGTCAAGAAGCCTTAGATCGTGCTGGAATTGAAAAGATCCAATTGGCTGCCAAAGAAGGGCTTGCCTTGATCAATGGTACGACTGTCCTAACCGGTATCGGTGCTCTTGCGACTTATGATGGTATCCAATTGCTCAAACTCTCTGATATCGCTGGTGCTCTCTCAATGGAAGTTCACAATGGAATTACCAGTCCATTCGAAGAAGACCTTCATTCCATCCGCCCACAAAGTGGACAATTGGCAACTGCTCGCAACATCCGTAACCTTCTTGAAGGAAGCAAGAATACCACTGTTGCGACTCAACAACGGGTACAAGATCCTTATACACTTCGCTGTATCCCTCAAATACATGGAGCCAGCAAGGATTCTATTGCTTACGTAAAAGAAAAAGTTGAAATCGAAATCAACTCTGTCACAGATAACCCAATCATTACCAAAGAAGGACACGTCATCTCCGGCGGGAACTTCCACGGTGAACCAATGGCGCAACCATTTGACTTCTTAGGCATTGCCCTTTCTGAAATTGGGAACGTATCTGAACGTCGGGTGGAACGCTTGGTCAACAGCCAACTCAGTAAATTACCATCCTTCTTGGTCAAACACCCTGGACTCAACTCAGGCTTCATGATTACCCAGTATGCTTGTGCATCCCTTGCATCGGAAAATAAAATTTTGGCTCACCCTGCTAGTGTCGATTCTATTCCATCTTGTGAAAACCAAGAAGATTTCGTCAGCATGGGAACGACTGCCGCTCGTAAAGCAGCAGAAATTCTTAAAAACTCACGTCGCATCGTTGCTACTGAAATCATGGCAGCTTGCCAAGCCTTGGATCTCAAGCCAGAAAATCATGAACTTGGTAAAGGTACAAAACCAGCTTATGAGCTGATTCGTCAAAAACTGAACTTCATTGAATTTGACAAAGATATCGAAATCTTTGAAGAACTTAATAAAGCATCTGCTGTTGTCGAAAGCGAAGAATTCTTAGCAACCATCGAAAAAGCAGTTGACTTAAGCATTCAATACTGATACAGTAAGAATAAAGCAAAACAGAGGCTGGCGATCTTCTCAGCCTCTGCCTGCTTTCAGAAAAATAAGGGAGGCGACAAGCTTGCTCACAAACTACTATCCAATGACCTACAGCTACTACCAAGGTAGCATCGAGGACAATCCCTACACGGCCAAATGGGGAATGGTCACCAAATTTTTAGACCTAAACGACGAGACCCTCACTCCATTTGAGGGTATGACCTTTGGGATCATCGGCTTTAAGAGCGACAAAGGAGTCTATATCAATAATGGGCGTGTAGGAGCAGTCGAGGGTCCTACAGCCATCCGTTCTCAAATCGCTAAACTTCCATGGCACTGGGGAACCAATGTGACAGTGTATGATGTGGGAAATATTGACGGGCCTAACCATTCACTAGAAGAACTCCAAGAAAGCCTCTCACAAGCGATCCAGCGCATGTACCAATTAGGGATCCAACCCATTGTCCTAGGAGGCGGTCACGGAACTGCTTACGGCCACTATCTAGGGATTCAATCCAGTTTAGAAAAAGATGAACAACTGGCTGTGATCAATCTGGATGCCCACTTTGATTTGCGACCTTACGACCAAACCGGTCCCAATTCTGGAACAGGTTTTCGTCAAATGGCTGATCATGCTAAAGAAAAAGGGCAGGACTTCCCTTACCTCATCCTGGGGATCCAAGAGCACAATAATAACCTCTTCCTCTTTAATTACGTTGCTAAAACACCAAGCATTGATTTTTTAACTGGCCAAGATCTCTTCCAGATGAGCCACCAAGCCATTCTGGATCGAATCGATCAATTTTTAGAAAACCAAACCGCGATCTATCTGTCTATTGATATGGATTGCTTTGCGGTCGGCTCTGCTCCTGGTGTTAGCGCCATCCAATCACTTGGTGTCGATCCTAAACTAGCCCTCCTGCTTCTCCAACACATTGCTGCTAGTGGTAAGCTAATCGGATTTGATGTCGTGGAAGTTTCTCCTCCTCATGACATTGACAACCATACTTCAAACCTTGCTGCGACCTTTATCTTTTACTTGACCCAAATATTGGCGCAACAAAAACTGAACTAAGAAGATTTCTACACACGTAAAAAGCATAGAAACACTCATTGCTTGGGTATTTCTATGCTTTTTTCATTTTCAGCACAATGATCTTTGCCTGAAAGGAGGCATGGCCTCTTATCCTTCACTTATGATTTAGATAAGAGACACTACAGGTCTTTTAATTTCTTAAGAAACTGACGATCTCTGTAAGGATTCAAGTGTTGTTCTGCCACCTTCTTGTAGTAATTCTTATCTTCTTTCAAGAAGGTCCTCAGGGCAGGATCGAGCTCTTCTCCCTTCTCCTTTTGATTAGATAAGAAAGCCAATAGATAATGAACCATCCCCTTATCCCGTGAATTGGCAGATGGATTCATCGTCCTTTCTTTTCGAGCCAGATAATCCGCAACCTTTTCTTGATCTCCTTGCTGACAGGCGATCAAGGATTGATAAAATTCGAGCAATTCTTCCTTCCAAGGGAAGCGAACACTGGACAAAATCTTCTGAGCTCTGTCAAAACAGCGGCGAGCTTGAATCAAATCTCCCTTCCAATAATAGGCGATCCCAAGATCAATATCAAAGACGACACGGACAGAATCAACAGCTTGATCTCCCACCAAACGCAGAACCTCTTCTAAGTGGGTGACCGCTACTTGGAAATGCCCTCTCACTTGCTCGATTTCAGCGAGGTAGGCCAAAGAAGCTGCAATTTGAATGGCATACTTGGCCTGCATGCTATTGGTCAAACTAAAGCAATCAATGGAGCGATACAGATGCCGGGTCGCCTGCTCCTCATCCCCAACCATCAGGTGATACAAGCCCTTCAAACGCAACTGGATCGCAATGACCTCATGATTATTAGCTTGGATGGCATCTTCCAAAGCCAAATCTGTATAATAGGCCATCTCAGAGATATTTTCCGTTTGAATGCAATAATAAATGATTTGCCGATAACCCTCTAAGAGGAAGTCGGATTGCTTGAGTTCCCGCGCATAGGAGATGACTTTTTGGATATCATGAATCCCCTTTTGATACTCCCCACTTCGAATAAAATAGCGACCTTCTAGGTACAAGTAACGCAGTTGTAAATGCTTGTATTCTCTATCTCTTTGGTGCCTTGAAAAGAGGTTATCTAATTCTTGGCGTATACGGGATAGCTCTCCAAAAATGTCCAAATGAATATTTGTACCATCTGATAGAAATCCCTCATCTGCCTTGGAATAAATCGGAAACAGCTCATGCTCCAGCTGAAGGATTTCTTCTAAGTAGGTCAACTCAAAAGATATGGAACGCAAAAGATTTTCGGATTGCTTGTATTGGTAGGCAATTTCCTTATAAAGAAGAAGGTCCGTCGCATCTTCTAAGCTTTCTTCCAATTTTTGCGCAATTTGTTGGTGGAAGAGTCGCCGTCTAGCTGGCGAGAGGAGATGGTAAAAGTACATGGCTACCAATTGCTTGCAAAATTGAACCATGAGAGCCTCTCCTTCTTCTACGATTGAAACGATCGCTCTTTCAGATAAAGGCTCGATTAATTCTGTCAAAACAGGAAGCTCTGTAGCTGTCAATTCTGCCAAGATAGACAGAGAAATTGGCTTATGAAAACAAGATAGGTAGTGTAGAAGAGCCTCTTCCTCACTGCTCATATCCCCAAGTTCCTGAGAAAGATAGGCTTGAATGATATCAGGTAAGGGTTCTAAATTTTCATTTTCTTTCCACTCTTCGATATAGCTGGACAGCAAGAACGGACTACCTTCACTCCATTCGACCATCTGCTCCATCACTGCCGGCTCTATTGCCCCCAGTTCCCCTTTCAAGAGAGCACGACTTTCACTTGGATCAAAATTGGTCAACTCTAGTTGAGACAAGCGTTTCTCTACCTTTAAGCTCCCCAAGAAGTTGACGAAGGAAGCTGGCAGAGGCTCTTCAGCTGTAAAAATTAGTTGCCATTTCTCCTGGTTTCTTCTTTCCTCTAGTTGTTTCACTTTTTCTAGAGACACTGCATCAATCCACTGGGCGTTTTCAAGCAGGATCAGGAGCGGTTTTTCTTTGCTAAGGCCCTGAAGCTGATTCCATACCGAAATGAGATCATCCTCCTCTTCCAGAAGGGAAATCCCCATCTCATCCCCCAGTTTCTCTAGCGCTTGTCTGAGATCATTCCAGCTGCTTCCTTCGTAGCGCTGACTAGTAGCTTTTCCCTCCACCTTGATAAAATTAAAACTGCGATTGGACATCAAGACCAACTGCCGCAAGAGACGTTTCTTGCCTGTTCCAGATTGCCCCATCACGAGAAAAGGACCAACCGCTTCACCCGTCTCGACTAAAGAGAGGTATTCCTCGAGTTGTGAGAGTTCTTGTTTCCGACCAAAAAAGGGAAGTTCATGGATATTTAAGCGATGACTCAGTTTATGAGTTCGTTTGGCTTCCAAAACCGAGTGATAAAGTTCCTCAATCGCTCGACTGGGACGCACACTGAGCTCGCGATCCAATAAATCGACTAGCTTATAATAGGTCTCAAAAAATTTTCCTAGCTGATGATGAAAGCTATAATATTCCATCAAGAGCTGGTAGTTTTTCTCTTCAAATTCATCCAGCTCTACCAAATGATGGAGCAAGAGTTCTATACTAGAGTCTCCAAAACCGACCTGCTCAATTTTTTGATAGCAACTTTCGACATAGAGCTTCCTATAAGCATCTCGTTTGCGAGAAGCCCACTGATCAAAGTCTTCATCATCCTTAACATAGAAGCCCTCTAGAAAGTCTCCCCGATAGAGATCCAAGGCACTTATTGGGTCTCTTTCAAAGAGCTGAACATCCAAAGAAAGACTCAACTCAGGATTAAGAGCCAAACTGCTTCGGCTTGGTGAGACAATGATATCTCCTTCAAAGATTTTATTGGCTTGGTAAACCGTATTCCGTAAGTTTTTGCGAGCCACTTGGTTTTCCTTATCTCCCCAAAGGATACCGGCTATTTCATCACGGTTAACTTGCCCCATGACTGCCAAGTAATAAAGCAAGGCCTCCATCTTCGAGAAAGAAAATCGAATATCTTTCTGATTGAAAACAACCTTAGGGGGTCCAAATAACTTTAACGTGAGATCTTTCTTCATTGCAAGCGCCTCCAAAAACTTCATATTAATACTATAAAAAAAAAGTTGGCTTTTAGCAAGTAATTTATCCAAATAAAAAGAGACTGAGAACGATTCTTTCTCAATCTCTACACTTCCTACTAAAAGTGTTGATTAATTCCCTTCAAAATTCGGTTGATGAGCAAATAACGCCTTTGTTGCTTGGTAGACGTGGTAAGCGACATCTTCATTGTTCATGGTGTAAAGATGGACACCTGCCACATCTTGAGTAACCAAATCAACGATTTGATCGACTGCATAAGCCAAGCCAGCTGCGCGAAGAGACTTTGGATCATGCTCATACTTGTCCAGAATGGCTTTAAACTTCCGTGGGATATGAACATTTTCACAAGTCTTAAGGAGACGAAGGGCCTGATTGCGATTGAGAATCGGCATCACTCCTGCATGAATAGGAACATTGATCCCAGCCAAGGTACACTTATCTTGAAAATCATAGAAACGCTCATTGTCAAAGAAAAGTTGAGTGACCAAGCTAGAGCACCCTGCATCTACCTTCTTTTTAAGATTTTGAATATCTGAAATTTGGTTGGGCGAATCCGGATGTCCCTCAGGATAGCAGGCACCAATTACCTCAAAATGGGGCGCTTCTGTTTTGATAAATTCAATCAGATCCGTTGCATAACGAAAGTCTTTTAAAGGTTCCACACCCGGGATAATATCCCCACGCAGAGCCAAAATCCGATGAACCCCTACTTCATCTAACTCATGAAGAGTATCGGCCACTTTTTCCTTGCTCAAATAGACGGCTGGTAAGTGAGCAATTGTCGGAATAGACAATTCATTTTGAATATAATTGGCTAAAGCAACCGTCGTCTCTTTGATATTGTATTTATTATTGCTAGCGGTCACACTAATAAAGTGAGGAGCTAGCTCCTGCATATTTGCCAAGGCACGTAAGAGTTTGGCATTGCCTACTTCAGGATTTGGAGGAAAAACTTCAAATGACAGAGACGGTGTGTGTTGTGACATATTCTATCCTTTTCTTTTGTTTCGTTGATCAAGAACTCTGAGCCACTATTTCTAGGATAAGGGAACGATTCGAAAACCCTCTACACAATGATAGAAGGTCCTCGAAACAGTTCTTACAAGTGTTCACGCGCTTCTTTAGCAGCATTAACGAGTTTGATCAAGCTTTCTTTTGTTTCTTTAATTCCACGAGTCTTCAAACCACAGTCAGGGTTGATCCAAACTTTGCCACTTGGTACTTTTGCCAAGATTGCTTCAATAGTGTGATCGATTTCACCGTCTTGTGGGACACGTGGTGAGTGGATATCGTAAACCCCAGGTCCAACTTCTGTTTGGAAGTTTTTGGCTTTCAACTCATCCAAGATTTCAAGGTTTGAACGGCTAGCTTCAAATGAGATAACGTCCGCATCCAAGTTGTCGATAGCTGGGATGATATCTGTAAATTCTGAGTAACACATGTGCGTGTGGATTTGTGTATCTGGCGCTACAGTTGAGTGTACCAAGCGGAAGGCTGGAATCGCCCAATCAAGATAGTCTTCATACCAGTCGCTACGACGGAGTGGTAATTTTTCACGAAGAGCAGCCTCGTCGATTTGGATGATTTTCACGCCTGCAGCTTCAAGGTCAAGAACTTCATCCTTAATGGCAAGAGCGATTTGAAGAGTAGAATCCTTGATAGAGATATCTTCACGTGGGAATGACCAGTTAAGAATAGTAACAGGTCCAGTCAACATCCCTTTAACAGGTTTATCCGTACGACTTTGTGCGTAGCTAGACCATTTCACAGTGATTGGGTTGAGACGAGTGACATCACCCCAGATAATTGGTGGTTTTACCCCACGCATACCGTATGATTGTACCCAACCGTTTTTAGAGAAGAGGTAACCTGACAAGTTTTGACCGAAGTACTCAACCATGTCGTTCCGTTCAAATTCACCGTGTACAAGCACATCAAATCCAACTTCTTCTTGCCATTTGATCCATTCATCAATTGTTTCAGCAAGGAAGGCATCATATTCTTCTTGAGTCAATTCACCTTTACGGAAGGCCAAACGTTTAGCACGTACTTCCTTGGTTTGAGGGAATGAACCAATGGTAGTTGTTGGAAGCGCTGGAAGCTTGAAGGATTCTTTTTGGATTTCTTCCCGTTCTGCGAAAGCTGGCAAACGAGTGTAGTCTGCTTCTGTCAACGCTGCGATACGAGCATGAAGTTCAGCATTTGCTCCGACACGTTCGGTTGCGAAGAGTTCTTTGTTAGCAGCAAGAGCTTCTGCACCTTGACCATTGCGGATGGCATCCAAGTCACGCAATTCACCCAATTTTTCAACCGCAAAGGCGAAGTGGTCCAAAATAGCTGGTTCAAAATCTTCATTAGCAGTTGTAAATGGCACATGAAGAAGGGAGCAAGAAGTAGTCAAGACAACCTTTTCAGCTGGAACTTGATCCAAGATTTCTAAGCTCTTTTCATAGTTGTTGCGCCAGATGTTTTTCCCATTGACAATACCAGCATAAAGGGTCTTATCAGCTGGGAAGCCACCTTTCACCAATTCAAGTGTTTTCTTCCCTTCAACAAAGTCAAGACCAATACCATCTACTGGCAAGTTCACAAGGTCAGCGTAGACATCACGAACATCACCAAAGTAGGTTTGAATCAAGACTTCAAGGCCTTTCTTGTCCGCCAAGAGTTTGTTGTAGAGGTTCAAGAAGAGGGCTTTTTCTTCAGCTGACAAATCTTTGACAAGAGCTGGCTCATCGAGTTGGATACGAGTCGCACCAAGCTCTGCCAATTTTGCAAAGACTTCTTGGTAAGCAGCAACCAGGCTGTCGACGAAGTCTTCCGCTTTCACACCATCTTCAAAGTCAGATAATTGAAGGAATGTGAAGGGTCCAACGACTACTGGACGAGTGTTGATTCCCAATTCTTTAGCTTCTTGGTACTCATCAAAAATCTTGTGACCAGCCAATTTCACTTCTGTTGTTTTTTCAAATTTAGGAACAATGTAATGGTAGTTCGTGTTGAACCATTTTTTCATTGGAAGGGCACGCACATCCCCTTTTTCACCTTGATAACCACGCGCCAAAGCAAAGTATTGTTCAAGGTCTGTCAAATCCAAGTTTTGAACAGATGCAGGCACGACGTTGAAAAGGAAGGCTGCATCAAGAAAATTGTCGTAATGTGAGAAGTCATTTGAAGGAATCTCTGAGATGCCTTGCTCTTTGACAATGTTCCAGTGTTTTGCACGCAAGTCTTTGGCAGCTGCCAAGAGCTCGTCTGCTGAGATTTCTTTTCTAAAGTATTTTTCAGTTGTAAATTTTAATTCACGGAATTCACCCAAACGTGGGAAACCGATAATTGTAGTTGACATGTTGTGTCCTCCAAAAATTCTAATTGACACTATCATATCAGAAGATAGCCATCTTGTATAATTGCTTTTACACGAATTTTGATATAGGTAAAAACTATAACACGGATTTAATAGGCCTTGGGACCAGAGATCAAAAGCAAAAACTAGGACTGCTTATAAATATTTCCTATAGCCCATGCATTACCGAACCATTTTTGAGCGGATTCTGCTAGAAGAACAACCCCTAAAAAGCAAAACAGGCCTTCTCTATTGAGAAAGACCTGCTTTTATAAGGAGGTTCGTTCCTTAATTTTTCATTTGCTTCATTAGGCTAATTTGACACAGAAGGCATCCCAAGGGGCTAACTTGCCCGATTCGAGGACTTGCTCCACCTTGGTATTGGCAATGAGAACCTCTTCAACCCCATTGACAAGCGGTAAGTCTTGCTCTTGGCTTGAAAGATTGACAACAACCAAATAGGCTTGGTCTCCTTCTACCCGCTTGTAAGCAAAAACCTTGTCTACTGCGTCCACCAATTCATAATCAGCCGTCACAAGCCAAGGATGCTCTTTTCTCAAGGCCACCAGAGCTTGGTAGGTATAGAAAATGGAGTCCGGATCTGCTAGGGCAGCCCCAACATTGATCTCTTTGTAGTTTGGGTTGACCGCAAGCCATGGTTGACCTGTCGTAAAGCCAGCTTCTGCTTCATCATTCCACTGCATCGGTGTCCGCGCATTGTCCCGACCAATATGGCGGATCTGATCCATGATCACTTCGAGTGGCACTCCTTTTTCTAAGGCTTCATGGGCATAGTTGATTGACTCGATATCTTCTACATCCTCGAGGGTCTTAAATGGATAATTGGTCATCCCAATTTCTTCCCCTTGATAGATATACGGAGTTCCCTTCATCAAGTGAAGCAGAATCGCCAAAGCCTTGGCAGATTTAACACGGTAGTCACCATCATCCCCCCAAGTTGACACAATCCGTGGGAGATCGTGGTTGTTCCAAAAGAGGGAATTCCAGCCTTCGTCTTTTCCTAATTCCGTCTGCCACTTGGTGAAAATTTCTTTCAATTTTGGCACATCCAATTCCTTAGCGTAGTGCCATTTTGGTTGACCCGGTTGGTATTGAAGACCAATGTGTTCAAATTGGAAAACCATGGATAATTCTTTATTTTTTGGATTGGAATATTGCTTAGCAATCTCTGGAGTCGCCCCCCAAGTTTCTCCCACTGTGAGCAGATCCTTATCGCCAAAGGTAGCTTGATTCATTTCCTTCAAATAAGGATGGAGCATGGGGCCATTGCTGATGATTTCCTGATCTGGGATCTTACCGATCATATCGATGACATCCATACGGAAGCCACCAATTCCCTTGTCAATCCAGAAATTCATCATGTCATAGATCTGATGACGAAGCTCCTCGTTTTCCCAGTTGAGGTCTGGTTGCTTCTTACTGAAGTTATGCAGGTAGTATTGGCCTGATGCTTCATCCAATTCCCAAGCAGAGCCACTAAAAGCAGAAATAATGCCATTGGGCTCATCGCGCCAAATATAGAAATCCCGCTTTGGACTATCTGGATTTTCACGTGCTTCGATAAACCAAGCATGCTCATCAGAGGTATGGTTGACTACCAAGTCCATAATGATTTTGATCTTGCGTTTATGGCCTTCTGCGATCAATTCTTCCATATCTTCCATGCTACCAAAGATGGAGGCAATATCCTCGTAATCCGAGATGTCATAGCCGTTATCATCCATGGGACTCTTGTAGACTGGTGAGAGCCAGATCGCTGTAATCCCTAATTTTTCCAAGTAGTCTAGCTTGCTCGTGATCCCCTTGAGATCCCCGATGCCATCGCCATTACTATCCTTGAAACTCTTTGGATAAACTTGGTAAATCACGGCATTATGCCACCATTTTTGTTCCATTTTTTTCTTCTCCTTTATGATTGTGAAATCACTTTCATCATACAAAAATAGGGGTGAAATTGCAAGAATTTACAAGTCTTCATTCTCTTCACTGGAATAAATCACTTCAAAGAGACGTTGACGCAAACCTTCCTCTAAAGGCGTGATGATCTTCATCAACTGTTTCCAATCCTTGGCTGTTGAACAAGCCGCAAATAATTCATTCTTTCTATCGTAGGCCAGGTTGGCAGATTTCAAGAGCTCAAACATCCGTTCTTCTTTTGCGGTAGGACGCGATTGCAGCTCACCCATCGCAATCTCCTGACTGTGATTGTCCACTAAGATAGGGGCTGTCTCAAAGGTATGGAGGAAGAAATGGTGCTGTCTCTTTTCAGGAAGCAGCGTTCGATCACCTGTTACATCCAGCCTAATCTTTCTTTCATCCCAATTGACAGTTAGGCGGGTTTCAACCCTGTTATCTCCTTCTCCTTCAACGAGTACGAAGGAACGATTGTCACCTGGGAAAAGATGCCAGTCCAGCATTTCTGGAAGGTCCACTCCTGTCTGCGGTTGTGCATCCATAGGGATGATGGCTCCTGCACGCGCAAAGACTGGAATATCCTGGCTGGTCCTAAAGACCATGAGCTTGCCTTTTCCTTCATATTTCCAATCATGGAAGAAATCATACCATATTCCGTCTGGGAACCAAACACTCACAGAAGCACTATGAAAGACCGGATCCAGCGATTCGGTAATTGGGGCCACCATGAGTTCACTACCAAAGAAATATTGATTTTTAGCCTCATAAGCCTCTTCTTCGTTTGGGTAATGGTAATAGAGGGGCTGAACCAAAGGCAGTCCTTCTTCATGCGTCGCTACATTCATGGTGTAAAGATAAGGCAGTAAGCTGTGACGCAGGCGCAAATACTGCTTCATCCAGCGACAGGTCTCAGACGAGTAAAACCACGGTTCCTTGCTGTTAAAGGCATTACAAGAACTATGGAGACGATTGATCGGGCTAAAGACCCCAAATTGCAACCAGCGAAGAGCCAAGTCTTCATCATAGTAACCCCGCATATGGCCACCAATATCGTGACTCCACCACGTATAACCGATATTTGAAGCTGTGCTGGTAAAATAGGGTTGAAAGGCTAGGGATTCCCAAGTCACAATGGTATCCCCTGAAAAACCGATCGGATACCGGTGGCTGCCAGGACCCCCATAACGCGATAAGATGAGACCAGCTTGGCCTGTTCGGCAATTGTCTAGATAATGATAGTGATTTAACAACCAAAGGGGATCCATCTTGCCATGACTTCCCTGTTGCCAATCAATCCACCAAAAGTTGACTCCTTGATTTTCTAAGGGATGGTGGACATCTTCGAAATAAGCTTCGCGAAAGGCTGGACTGTAAAAGTCAAAGCTAGCCGCTTCTTCTTTTTCCACATCTAATCCCAAGCGTTTTGCGACCATAGGGTAAGCATCTTCGAAGGCGCGAATGCCATCTGCTGGATGGACATTTAAGGTCACCTTTAAACCACGCTCATGAAGACCATGTAAGAAGGCAGCTGGATCAGGAATCAAGTCCCGGTTCCAACTATAGCCCGTCCAACCACTTCCAAAGCGAGCAGGAATTGCTGTCTTGTGCCAGTCCATATCGATCACACTGACAGCCAAAGGTACCCCTTCAGCTTTGAAACGATCCATTAAATCTGTGTACTCCTGACTGGTATAAGGCCAATACCGACTCCACCAGTTTCCCAGAGCATAACGTGGCAAGAGGGGGGGGTGTCCCGTCAGATGGTAAAAATCTTTCAAGGCCCCTAGATAATCGCGCCCATAACCGAAGAAATACAGATCCACTTCTGGATAGGACCGTGCTCTAAATCCGCTTTCGACATCATACAAGTAGGAACCGGAATCGTCCAAAAGAGCATAACCGGCCTTGCTCAAGATCCCATCTTCCAACTCCATAGTTCCATCGACCTCGTCAAGCGTCCGACTGGTCCCTTTCAAGGTCTCAGGCTGATCTCCATAGTGCCACCGGCTACCATAGACTGCATACTGACCCTTGAGCTCGATAAAAAGCCTATCCGATGTAAAAGGTCCCTTTTCAAAATGAAGGTGGAGATGCTCCGTATGAAGATCGAGGACCTCTTCTGTCTCTACGACCTCACAGGCAACAGGTCCAAAATCACGGTTTTGCACAACTTGCGTCTGACCATCCTCAAAAACACCATCCTCTGAATATTCCAAGCGCACCAAAGATTCCGTTAATACGGAGATTCGGTAGTTTTCTCCCTCTATGACTGGTCCTGCCATTTGTCTGTCCTCCTCTTTTTATAGGGCATCTGACTCGCCCTCTTTTCATCTGCTTCGCTTCACTAGGTAAGCGCTTACGATTTTACTATAGCACTCAAAAAAAGGCCTGTCAACACTTGACAGAGCCTTTCCTAAAATTTTATAAGATCAACTTCCCCAATTGATCAAGAGATACATAAGACTCGAGCCAAACATATCTGCCAAGGCATGCATGAGGAAAAATGGCAAGAGATTCTTGACGACCTTCTTGTACATGAAGTAATAAAAGAGTCCATAAATGACGCCAATCACAAGGGCCCAGAGAAGCCCCTGATAGGTGTGGAAAGAAAAACGGATCAGGGTTGAAAAGGCCAGCGCCTTCCATTTGTTCTTCTCACTTACCGAAGTCATTAAGCCCAAAAAGAAAAATTCTTCATAAAATCCATTGAGCAAACCATAAGCAATTGCCATGGGACTCAGAGCCATGAACTTATGGAGGATCTGCATGGGATCGATATAGGGCCAAAGACTCGGACTTAGGTAATTGTATTCACCCGAGACTGTTGAAATCACATCCCCAAAAAGTCCCATCGCTGCAAAGAGCAGGGGCACCCAGATCAAGGTGGACCACTTAAAGCGGATCGGCAATTGTTTAAAATCAAAGCGACGAAGCAGCAAGTAAAGAAGAGCTAGAGCCAGTAAGATCAACTGCAAGGTCATATTGCTCGAATAAGCAGCTCCTTCACTTGCAGTATTGCTACTGTTTGTGGCTACTGCAGTCTGCGCGACTGGCTGAAAACTGGCTAAAAACAGCTGGGTCGAGCGGATAATGAATTGCCCAAAAAGAATGGCTGTCACAATACCAATATCAAACCATTTGAGTTCTTTTAAGGGCTGTTTGGGTCGTATTCTGTTAAAAAATATCATCTTTCATCCTTCTATTCCCACAATGGAAGTATTTTTGTTTCTCTTACTTTAGCAATCAATACTTAAAGAAGAGTTAACCTAGAGAAGAAAAAAACGACCTTTGGGCCGTTTCCATTACACTATTAGTCTAACAAATCTTGGATTCTATCTAAATATTGGTTGTCTGTCACTGCCATCACGCGCACCCCTTCAGGCCAGATAAAGTCGGGACCAATCTGAATATGAAGCGGTTGGTCTTCCGCATCTCGATAGCCGATAATATTGAGATGGTACTCCTCTCTGACAGCCAAGTCCTGAAGGCTTTTTCCTACCCAGCTAGCTGGAACCGTAAACTCAGCCACCACCACTGCTTCATCCAACTGGAAGACTTCAATCCCGTGTTGGAAGAGGATCATCTTAGCTAGAGACATCCCCGCTTCTACCTCTGGTAGGATGACCAAATCAGCTCCAATCTTCTCAAGGACTTCCTTGGTCACTTCATTCTTGACCTTGGCAATGACGTGCTCGACGCCAAGTGCCTTACAGTGCATGACCGCCAGGACACTTGATTCCAAGTTTTCTCCCGTCGCAATGACGACTGTGTCACAGTTCCCAATATCTGCCGCATCCAAGAGGTCCATTTCCGTAATGTCTCCAACAATCCCAGTTGTAATCATAGGTTCATACTGGTTGATCACATCTTCATGATCGTCAATTGCAATGATATCCACATCCTGGTCCTGCAGGGTTTTTAAGACACTCTGTCCAAAAATCCCTAATCCCAGAATTCCAATGGTTCGATTTGCCATAAGTCTCTCCTATCCGATAATGATGTCTGCCTTGGCATATTGCAAGGCATCTGCTTTTTTGGCTTTGTAATTGTTCAAGCTGACCATAAGGGTCAAGGGGCCGATCCGACCGATAAACATGAGCACCATGATGATGCCAAGTCCCGCTCCATTTAAGGTCGAGGTCACATTGGCCGTTACGCCCACTGTCGCTAAAGCTGATACCACCTCAAAGACCAGGTACAGAAAACGTTGACCATCCGGCGTCACAAGACAAAGACCAAAGAGACCCAGGATAAAGGTCAACTGGAAAATCACTGCTGTGCCCAAAGAACGTTGGACCAAGTCTGGTGCGATGGTTCGTTTTCCTAAATTGGTATGTGGCAACCCCAGCAATTCCTTGCGCGCTAAGAGGATCAAGACCAAGAAGGTGGTGATCTTCATCCCTCCTGCTGTCCCACCTGGTGCACCACCTAAGAACATCTGGAGGATATAGACAAAGAGTGTCACAGGTCGGACTGCTGTATAATCCAGTGAGGCAAAGCCAGCCGTCCGCATACTGACCGTTTGGAAGAAGCTGACCAAGATCTTCTCTCCCAATGGAAGGGACCCAATGGTTGCCGGATTATTAAACTCGGTCAAGAGGCTGGTTACTGTCCCAAAGAGGAGAATCGCAGCTGTTAACCAGAGAACCACCTTGGTATGAAAGCGAAGAGTCCGTCGTCCCGATTGGTTGCGGGCCTTGGTGGCTAGGTCAAACCAGACCATGAAGCCCAAGCCTCCGGTAATGATCAGAGCAGATAAGGTCAGATTGACCAACCAATCGGTCTGGAAACTCATCATACTATCGCCCCCAAAATTATCAAAGCCTGCATTACAAAAGGCGGAAACTGCGACAAAGATGGAGTTAAAGATCCCATGGCCCCAGCCAAAGCGAGGAATAAAGCGAGTCATGAGGAGCAAGGCCCCGACACCTTCGATGGTAAAGGTGGTAATAAAGATGGAGCGGACAAAACGGGTCAAGCTTTGATTATTGCTAAAGCTAAAGCTGTCCCGAATAGTCTGCCGGTCCTTGAAACTGAGCTTTTGGCGACTTTCCATAAAGAAGAGACCAATAAAGGTCAAAATCCCTAGGCCCCCAATCTGAATCAAGAGCATACAAATCAATTGCCCCCAGCCATTATAGGTCGAAGCCACCGACTGGGTAAAGAGCCCTGTCACACAGACCATAGAGACCGCGGTAAAGAGGTGGTCGATGTAGCCTGCTGTTGAGCTTACTTGCTGGACAAAGGGCAAACTCAGTAAGAGAGAGCCTATCAGGATAACCAAGGCAAAGCTGAGAAAGATCCGCCTTGCTGGAGACAAGCGAGTCAATTTGGCCCGCCATTGTTTAAAATATGATTTCACTAACATAGCTTCATTGTATCATAAAAAGAGAATAGACCTACAAGTAATGAACCATTTCTAGGCATAATTCTAAGGCCTTCTCAAATGCTTCAGAGCCCCAGTCACGCTGGTCATAATTTTCCAGATCTGCAAGAGAATCTGCGGTAAAGAGAAGCAAGCCCCAAATTGCCTCACGAAGCTGGGCGACTGCTGCAAGCGATGCACACTCCATCTCCACCACACTACACCCTTCTTCAATCCGATAGGCCACCTTGTCAGGCGTTTCCCTATAAAAGCCATCGGTCGACCAGGTCATGACCTCTTGATAAGGAATTTCTTTTCCTTTCAAGACCGTTTCAATAGCGGTCAGTGCACGACTATCCACTTCGATATAACGGGAAGGCGCTACATAATGGTAACTAGCTCCCTCATCTCGCAAGGCCTTGGTCGGGATTAAAAAAGCATTTTCTTCTATGTCCACCAAGACCCCACAGCTACCTGCCGATATAATCTTCTTCACCCCATAGCCAATCAACCAATCCATGAATTGGGCAGCAGCTGCAGATCCAACTGGCGCTTGGGCCAAGCAGATTTCCTCTCCTTGGTGCTCCATGACATAGACCGGATAGGTCTTGGTAGCTGAGACAAAGCTAGCTACTTGTTTGGCTCCGACAGCTTTGGCAAAGCGCTCAATCTCATCCTCCAGGAAAGCATACACACATTTTTCAGGTAGGTGCAGATCAAGTCCCTCATGGGTCGGCATAATGACTGCCTGCGGGTTGTCATCAAACTCTAAAATAGGAATTTCATGTTTATGGATCATCGTTTCTCCTTTTTGACGGGTATTTCTTTGATGACACGGGCTGGATTTCCTGCAAGGACCACATTGTCTCCAAAGGATTTTGTGACCACTGCTCCTGCGCCAGCGACCACATTGTCACCCAGCGTGACACCAGGGAGAATGGTGACCCCTCCTCCTGCCCAGAAATTGTCCCCAATCGTAATCGGAGCTCCGTACTCGAGACCAGAATTGCGCTCGTCTGGATCCAGTGGGTGCAAGGGTGTCAAAAATTGGCAATTGGGACCAATCATGGCATTCTTTCCAATCGTAATGGGACAGATATCCAACATGGTCAAATTGTAATTGGCATAGAAATTTTCTCCCAGATGGATATTGACCCCATAATCTACAAGAACCTGTCGATTAAGATAGAGGTTTTCACCGGTTGAACCAAACCACTCTTTGATGATAGCTGCCCCTTTTTTAGGATCCACCTCTTGGTTAAAAGCTTCTTGTTTCTCCCGAGAGGCTTTTGCCAAAGCCCGTAATTCAGGGTCCGCAGGTCTATAATAGTCACCCGCAATCATTTTTTCATATTCACTGGCCATAAGGAAACCTCCACGTTATTTTGACATATTATAGCAGAATTTCCCCTTTAAAACAAACGTCAGAATAAGGCTTTACAAGAAAAACGATCATAAATACTTAAAGATAATTAAAAACACTTGCATTAACTTAATAAATGATGTAGAATATAGGCAAGAACAGAAACAAGGAGCGATCTCATGTATCAGGAACAACGACTCGAAAAAATATTAGAACTCTTAGAAGAGCGAAAACAGCTATCGGCTAAAGAAATGGTCGACTATTTCAAGGTCTCAAAAGATACCATCCGTCGAGACTTCGCTCTCCTTAGCCAACGCCAGCTGGTCCGCAGGACCCACGGTGGGCTCCTTCCCTTAAACAAAGAACCTGGCCCTTCTTATCTAGACCGTAGTCAAAAGGCTAACAAGGAAAAGACTACCATGGCTCAAAAGGCCCTGCAATTGATCCAAGATGGACAAGTGATCTTTCTCGACGTTTCCACCTCGATGACCCTGCTTGCTGGCTTGCTTAACAAGGAAGTCACAGTCTATTCGCATTCCCTTGACAATGCCATCCAGCTCAGTAGCCATTCCCAGGTTGACTTTCATCTTTTAGGAGGAAAATTCTACCCTAAAAACCGCTTTTACTATGACGCGAATCAAGCACAAATACTGGACAATCTTCGCTTTGATCTCGCTTTTTTTGGAGCGAGTAGCTTAGCCAATGGTGAAGTCACCTTTGAGGATGCTGAAGACGTTGCAGTCAAATCCCTCGTCTTTGAACGATCTCGCACCAAGATCCTTGTGGCAGAAACTTCTAAATGGACGAAAAATGCCAACTACTATCTTGCTCGTCTCAAGCAATTTGATTATTGGATTACCGACCAAAAACCAAGCCCTGAAATCCTGAAACAAGTCGGCAACGAAACCACTATTCTCTATTAGGAGGTAATCTTTATGTCTCACATTCGTCTCATCATCAGCGATATCGATGGCACCATCTTAAATGACCACCATCAGATCGATCCACAGTTAGCATCATTGATCCCGGATTTAAAGCGTGAAAAGATTCCTTTCGTGCTGGCCTCTGCTCGCTCTCCAAAAGGGATGGCACCCATTGCCAAAGAGCTCGGCATAGAAGACTGTCCTATGGCCTGCTACAATGGAGCCTTAATCCAAAAAGGAGAGCAGGTTCTGTTTGAGCATCCCTTAGACAAGATTGAAGCCCGTCAATTTATTGATTGGGCCAACCAACACTTCCCTCAAGTTTCGATCAACCTCTATAGTGGAAAAGACTGGATGACCGATCATCTCGACCAATGGAGCCAAGAGGAAGCCCGGATTACAGGGGAAAAACCTCATATTCTCCCCCTATTGGATCCTTTGCTGGATACGACAAAGCCCCTCCACAAATTGCTCTTAATTGGAGAACCAGAAGAGATCCAAGCCCTCTATCGCACGATTTCTACCAACGACTTCCCTTCTACCGCCTTTTATCTCTCCAAAGCCAACTACCTAGAAGTTACTGCTAAGCACGTCTCTAAAGAAGATGCTCTGGTTGAGCTCGCCAATCACTACCACTTAAGCTTAGAAGAAGTCCTCACCCTGGGGGACAACTTCAATGACCTTCCTATGCTCAAAAAAGCAGGCATCGGTGTCGCTATGGGCAACGCTCCGCAAGAGGTGAAAGACGGAGCAGCAGTCGTGACAAAGACCAACAATGAAAACGGGGCTGGGCAAGCGGTTGAAACCTATGTGTTGATCTAGTCATCCGTTTAAAAAGGACGTCGAGTATAATACCCGACGTCCTTTTTAACGAATGTATAGCACTAAAACTACATCCTTTTCATATAAATGCTATCCCAACAATGTCTGCAGAATTGGAACCACAATCACAAATAAGACTGTGCTGAGAGTGACCACATTCGTTGAAAACTCAACATCGCCTTTACCTTGATTGGCAAGGATAGGAAGAACTGCCAAGGCTGGTGTTGCTGATTGAATCATAAAGGTTCTAAATTCTGGTGCCACCATATTTGGAGAGAAGAACTTCAGAACCAAGAGCATGATGACTGGTGCAAGAATAAAACGACCAACCAGTGTGATAATGGTATCTTTATCAAAGCGAATCGTCTTAAGTCCTGCCTTAGCTAGGACGATACCGATATAGACAAGAGATAAGGGCGTTGTTAAACTACCAATATAAGTCAAGGTACTTTCCGCAAAACTTGGAACAGGAATACGCAACACCAAAAAGACGAGGGCTACGAGAAAACCTAATAAAGGAGCTGGGAAAAGCTTCTTCCAATTAAATTTTTGAGCCTGTTTTGAAGCCCCTTCTTTACTATCAGAAGTCATCAGATAGACACCTAATGTCCAAGTAGATACTGTATTTGTAATATAATAAACCAAGAAGTAAGGAAGGGCTTGATTTCCAAACAAAGCGATATTTAAAGGCAAACCAATAAATATGGTATTGGCATTAACAAAGGTATTAATCATAGTCCCTCGACGACCTGGGCGCACTTTAAAAACTTTCACTGCGATAAAGGCCGCTAGGTAACCAAGAATGAAGGCGATAAACGTGTACAACAAACCGCCAGACAAGCTAATCAGCTTATCTAAAGTTAAATATTTAAGAACAGAGGTGAAAATTGCAACAGGCATGGCCACGTTCATAATCAGTTTAGATAGGTCATTTCCGAAGCTCTCTTGAAACCAACCGCGGACTTGCAAGAAATAACCAAGAATGATGATGACGATAATGGGTACAATACTCTGAATTGACGTTAAAAAGATTTCCATAGTCTCCCTTTCTATCTAACAGGACATACAAGAAAAGGTGTACGAGGCATCCAGTCGCACTCGTACACCTCCATTAAATCTACTTATTTATATTCTGGATACCATTTCAAATCACGAACTGCTTTAGCCATATCTGTTTCTTGAGCACGCGCAAGACCTTGTTCTTGCGCTTTTTTAGCAACTGCTTCTGCTACTTTGATAGAAACATCAGCTACATACTTGAATGGAGGCAAGACTGGTGCTCCTGGTTCGCCTGGATTGACAATACCACTCAATGAATGTGCGGCTGCTCCAATCATTTCATCCGTCAACAGACTCGCTTCAGAAGCTAGCATACCAAGTCCAAGACCTGGGTAAATCAGGGCATTATTCGCTTGACCAATCACGTAGTCCACCCCTTTATAGGAAATCGTACCAGCTGGAATTCCTGTTGCAACAAATGCTTTTCCGTCTGACCATTCGATCAAATCTTTGGCACTTGCTTCAGCTAGTTTGGTTGGGTTTGACAATGGGAAAATGATAGGACGTTCAGTGTTTTCACACATAGCTTCTACAATTTCTTTTGTGAAAGTATTTGGCTGAGTTGAAGTTCCCACAAGAATGGTTGGCTTAACCGTCTTCACCACTTCAAGAAGGTCCGTCAACTGATCTGCATTGGCAAAATCAGAACGTTTCTTAGCAAATGGTTTTTGTTGCGGCGTTAAGTCATCCATATCATCAAAAAGGAGACCTTGTTTGTCGACCATAAAGAAGCGTTTATAAGCTTCTTCTTCAGGTAGACCTTCACTAACCATTTCACGAAGGACACGAGAAGCAATCCCTGCACCAGCAGTCCCACCACCATAGCAGAGATAAACTTGATCCGTTAATTTTTCACCTGTAATATCCAATGCCCCAAAGATCCCACCTAGGGTAACAATACCAGTTCCTTGGATATCATCGTTAAAGGTTGGGATTTGCTTCCGGTATTTTTCAAGGATGTTAGCAGCATTTAAGCGACCAAAATCTTCCCAGTGCAGATAGAGTTTAGGGAAGAGGTGTTCTGCAGTTTGAACAAATTGATCGATAAAATCATAATAACGATCTCCACGCACACGTTCGTGACGATTTCCTAAGTAATTAGGATTGTTACGCAATTCTTCACGGTTGGTACCTGCATCAATGACCAAAGGAAGCACCGTTGAAGGATCGATTCCTGCAGCTCCAGTATAGACCATCAATTTCCCAACAGAAATATCAACACCATTTGTACCCCAGTCACCAATACCGAGAATACCTTCTGCATCTGTCACAACAATAAGACGAATTTCACGGTCCCCTGCTGCATTTTTCAAAGTTGCTTCGATATTTTCAGGATGATTGATATCAAGATATGCGGCATATTGTGGATCTACAAAGAGATCGCTATACCCTTCAATGGTATCAGCAATAGTTGGATCATAGACAATTGGATTAAACTCTTCCAAATGTTGAGCAAATAGGTAGTAAAATAGAGTACGATTTGTATTAAAAATTTCCATTAGGAACAAACGTTTTTCCAAATCATTAACCTTTGTTTGCATTTGCGCATAAGTTTGCGCTGCTTGTTCTTCAATAGTTTGGACGTAAGGTGGCAGGAGGCCAATGAGACCTAGTTGCTTACGTTCCTCTAAAGTAAAGGCAGTTCCTTTATTGAGGAAAGGGTTGTTTAAAATATCATGTGCAGTCATCATGTGACCTCCTTATTTAGTTTATTCTATTATAACACTTTTTCTTTAAATGACACTTTGTTATCTATATGATACAATATGAATAAATCAGTCAATGAAAGTTCAGGCGATACAACCGAAAATGATGCGATTTCAAAAGATAACAAAATAATAGGCTTATCCATCACTTCCTAGATCGTCATAGTCATCTCTTAAAAAAGCCTGTTCCTTTCCACCTTTTAGAAGGTTATTCTCATCCAAAGATCCACTGTTTTCAGGTATTCTTTTTTCTACTTATGATGATCAATACCTATAAAAGCCATAGATAATAAATCCAAAATATGTTTGTTATAAGATACTTTGTTTTGTTTAAGGTGTTATTTTTGTCATTTAAAACTTGTATTCTGGTTACATGAAAACAAAACATTATTTACAACGGTATATAGCGCAAAAGGTCAAATATTTGCGAAAAAAACAAAACATGAGTCAAGAGGAGCTATCGGAACGGGCAGATCTTGGATTAAAATACATCAATCAATTGGAAAATCAAAACGTGAATCTGACCATTCACAGTCTTGAAAAAGTCATTTCTGCTCTTGAGTTAACGCCTGAAGAATTCTTCAATTTTAATTCACTTGAATCATCTTCAGATCCTAACGACAATCTTTCACTTAAGAGAGTAAATATGAAAATTAAGCAACTTCCAGTTGGAAAAAGGGAGAAGATCCTAACGATTTTCGAAGATCTTTTAGATAGCCTTTAATTGTCCTCTGACTCACCTCAGATTGTAACAAAC
The DNA here is from genome assembly GCF_001069785.1 of Streptococcus parasanguinis. GTDB lineage: Bacteria > Bacillota > Bacilli > Lactobacillales > Streptococcaceae > Streptococcus > Streptococcus parasanguinis_T. The sequence goes on along the minus strand of NZ_JVSR01000093.1, from coordinate 34,286 downwards.
AAAAAATCATATAGTCAAATTAGCTATCACGGATAATTTTTGCTTATCCATGTCTGTCTATTTTGAAGAGGGAGCCCAATGAATCTTAAGGACTTTTATTATTTTCTTGATCTTAGTCAACAGCAATCCTTTACTGGGGTTGCCCAAAAACACGGGATCAGTCAACCATCCGTTTCCTATGCGATTAAACGACTAGAAAAGGAATTTCACTGTCCATTAATCGCGCACGATCCTTCTCATCGTACTTTCAAATTGACGCCCCAAGGAGAAATCTTGCTACGACATATTCAAAAGGTCTTACCTGAGATTCAAGGGGCCAAAAAAGAGATCCTCCGGAGTCTCTCTCAATTCAATACGGTTGGTTTCCCACCAATCATCATTGACTATCTTGTCCGAAAACAACCCGCCTTTATCAGTAATGTTGCAGCTCTTCAAAGTATCCATCCTGTCCAAGAAGGATCTGTCGAACTTTTAGAAATGCTTTCCAAAGGGGAACTAGATGCTAGTTTTTTAGGGAGTTTGGAACCGATTAAAGATCATCGCTTCCAGGTAAGAGAAATAGCCAAACGAGATCTCTTCTATATCCTTCATCATAACCATCCACTAGCCTCCAAAAAAGTATTACAATTTTCAGACGTCATCGATGAAGATTTTATCATTCCAGATGAGCACTTTGTTCATTTAAAAGCCTTTGAACAGTTGAATGAGCGCTATCACCATGAGGCTACACCCTTCTTTCAGACGGATGATATTCAGCTTCTAAAACAACTCCTTCGTAAACAAGTGGGGATCAGTTTACTAGCAGATGGTGAAGAAGAACTGATCGCGATTCCGATGGCAGAAAGTGAACGGATTAGTTTTTACGTTTCACTAGTTGAACCGAAGGAAAGTAATCTCAAACCAGAGGTCATCCAATTCTTTGAAAAATTACTAAACTAATCGTAGTCTTTGTTCTTAGTGCTAATGCAGAAACATAAAAAAGTGACTAGCTAGTATTTTTTACGACTAAAAAATAGAGTAGAAATGCCGATAAAATAAGGATTCCTGCAAATTTGTGGGAATCCTATTTTCTTTTGCATGTTTTGTATATTTAAATTATTATGTGAATATTTTTCTTGTTCGGCTTTTTATCAATAACTAGAGATATAAAAGTCGGCAAAAGCCTTGATTATTATACCGTTGACAAGTTTTTCAAAAACCTGTATGATAGAAAAAAGTTTATTAAAAAGGGGACGTATTTTGAAAAAATATACTATTTCACGTAAACAAACTTTAACTTTAGCATCCGTTGTTTTAGGAACTGTCTTCACAGGAACGACTATTGCTTCAGCTGATGACGTTGCACCTAGCACAACCCAAGCTGCTCCTGCAGCTACTACAGCCACAAAATCACCTATCACGGCTGCAACAGAAGAAATCAACGCCAAAGCCAATACACCAGTTGTTCCTGCTGATAAAGCAAAAACTGGGGATATCATCGCTGTGGACGTCAAAAAAACTGGCCCATCTGCTAAAACAGACGGTGCAGACACCACCACTACTTCAACAGCAACCATCAAAACGACTAGCTTAGCAGATCCAAACACACCTGTTGGCACTTCAAAACCGGTCTCATCTACTAAGACAGCTACATCAACCAAGGAAACAGCGGACTACACTGAGACAACAACTGAAACAGTTAATAAAACAACTGTAGTCGAAGTGACAAAAGAAGCCGATGTGGTCAATAAAAAAGAAGTTCAAGCAACATCAGACATCGTCTTTGTCATTGACAAATCAACTTCAATGGATTCTCACATCAGGGATACGATGAAGAATGTCGAGACCTTCGTTCGTAATCTATCGGCAAAAAATATTCAAGCTCGTTTAGGATTGGTTGAATACGAAAGAGCTAGTGAAGTTAAATACCATGATTTCAATGGATCTAAGTTCACAAGTGATCCAGAAAGTTTCATTTCTGCTTTGAAAACCATCAAAACTAAAGGCTACTATGAAAATGCTACTGTTCCATTGCATCATATCGCTACTTCAGGAGACTACAACTGGGGGACTGGGGCAAACAACCATCGCTTTGCTTTCTTGATTACAGATGAGGACATTGATCTTACAAAGGATACACCAACAAAAGAAGCGACACTGAAAGCCCTTCAAGATGCTGGTATCTCTTTGACAGTGGTTGGTGAAACACGTGAAAAAAAAGACTTTGATCCATTGGTCAATGGAACAAATGGTCTCTACCTAGATATCGACAAAAACTTTGCTAACTTGTTGAACGTTCAATTTGCCAATAAAGTCGTTGAAACCGTCCAAAAAGGTCGTGTCTTCAAGGTACAAACAGACAAGTATGAGTTGATCTCAAAAACTCATCGTGTGGCGAAAGCAAAACCACAAACACCTAGCATCCAAACGCCTGCAACACCGACTCCTACTCCTCAAAAACCGGCTGTTGTAACCCCTGCGAAACCGACCGTATTCACACCGGCTAAAAACGAGCCTGTGAAAACGGAAGTTTATATCGCACCAGCAGCTCTTCCTCAAAAAGAAGCAAGCCTTCCAAATACAGGAAGCAAGACCTCAATTGCTTTGACGACTCTAGGTCTTGGTCTTCTTAGCATGGGTGCTGCCTTTGGCCTCTCTCGTAAAACAAAGAAAGACTAACATGAAAAGCCTAATCCGTTGATTGGGCTTTTTATCACTCAAAATTTCCCCTTTGCTATTTTCATTAGAAAGCGGAAATCTTCAACTTCTACCAAGAAATTCTTGTCCTCCGCTATGATATAATGGGGACAGTACAAGGGAGGAAACCAATGTTACAAGAACTAGCCTTTACAGGCCAATGGAGACGCTATCAAAAACGCGTTCTCGATAAGAGTGACGCTTTTATGGCGGATGGCCATCTGCATTTGGTAGCAGCGCCTGGCTCTGGAAAAACAACCCTGGGAATCGAATTTATCAGACGCTTCGGCCAGCCAACCCTGATCTTAGCTCCTACGGTCACCATTCGTCAACAATGGGTGGACCGGATTATCCAAGCATTCTTGAAAGATGAAAGCCAGGCAGAGCAACTGATCTCTCAGGACCTCAAACATCCTAAGCTAATTACAGTGGCTACCTATCAGGCTCTACACAGTGCCATGAACCAAGTCGTCGGTCAATCGCAAGCTGAGGATACCGATGACCAGGCAGAGATTGAAACATTTGATTTCAAAGGCTTTGATATCTTTACTACTTTCAAAGACATCTCACTCGGGACCCTTTGTTTAGATGAGTGTCACCACTTGCGCAATGAATGGTGGAAGAGTTTGGAAGCCTTTCGTCAAGCCTTCCCTGACTTAAAGATGATCTCCCTCACCGCTACCCCTCCCTATGAAGGAGACCCTGCCCTTTGGGATCGCTATATCCGCATGTGTGGTGAGATCGATGAGGAAATTACGGTTCCCGAATTGGTCAAGGAAGACACCCTTTGTCCCCACCAAGACTATGTCTACTTTGCCTTTCCAACCAAGGAAGAGCAAGAGCAGTTGGATGCTTTTAGCCAACAAAAGAATGCTCTCTTGCAGCAACTGACTTCAGATCCTCTCTTTTGCCAATACCTCCAAACCTGCCAGGCCTTATCTGGTCAGATCAGTGATGATGAGCTACTCAATGAGCCCAAGTATCTCTCTGCTACCCTGATCTTTCTTCGAAGCAAGGGAATCGCCTTTCCCAAACGTTTCCAGGACCTTTTAGGAGCCAAGAAACTACCTACTTTCACCCTGGACTGGCTTGAAATTCTCCTGCAAGGTCTGCTCTTTCAAGTGCCTCACTGGTACAATCTACCTGAGGAATACGAGAAGCAAGTCCTCCATGAACTAAAAGCAGCCAGCTTGATCGATCGAAAACAAGTTAAACTTGTCCGCAACAAAAAACAAGACCTTCTGCTCAACCAATCCCTCGGAAAACTCAATGCCGTTCGTGAGATTTTCAAGGCGGAATACCAGGCGCTTGGAAGCCGACTACGCCAACTGGTCCTAACAGACTATATCCGCCAAGACTTTGAAGTTCATCTCGGGGATAAGGACACCCAATTTACTCAATTGGGAGTACTCTCTTATTTCGAATCCATTCGCAGGGAAAGCTTAGAGCAAGCAACTCCTCCTGCCATCGCTGTCTTAACAGGCAGCAGCATCATCATCCCGACGGTCGCTAAGCCTAGATTAGAAGAGCTTCTAGGAGAGAATCGATTGACTTACCAAAGTGTCGGCCAATTATCTCCTGATGACTTTCTCAAGGTTCGCTTGATCGGTTCTCAACATGATTTGGTGACAGCTGTGACCCAGCTCTTTCAAGAAGGGCTTATCCAAGTCGTCATTGGAACCAAGTCACTTCTAGGAGAAGGCTGGGATGCTCCTTGCGTCAACTCCCTAATCCTAGCGAGTTTTGTCGGCAGTTTTATGCTCAGCAACCAAATGCGAGGTCGTGCCATCCGAGTGTGGCCCCAAGATCCAAATAAGACCAGTAATATCTGGCATCTAGTCTCCATCAATCTTTCTCTAAAGAAATGGTATGAAAAGTCCGATCTTGAAAAGGAAGAAATCGAAGCCATCACTGATCAGTTGAAAGAATACAGTCCTGATCTGGAGCTCTTAGAAAGACGGATGAAGCAATTTTTAGGTCTCCATTACAAGGAGCCCTTCATCGAATCCGGTATCGAACGTTTAGCCTTTGACAATATCCGCTATACCAAAAAACAGTTGCAAAAACTCAATGAAGAAACCTTAGAGCGCTCCACTCATCGTCAAGAGCTCCGAGACGGCTGGCAAAAAGCCCTGCCGATTCTGGAGAATATGGAGATTGCAAATGAGGTCCAAGTGGATAAACACTTCCTGCCCCTGGCCCTATTTTTTGACGCCAGAAAGCTAGCTCGTTGGCTGACGGCCGCCGCTTTGACCGATGCTTTCGCCAACCTGATTTACTATTCACATAGAGGAGGGAATACAGCGTCTCTAATTCTTATAGTCGTCTTAGCTGTTCTCGCACTCCTTGCTTGGCTCCGCTACTATCTCTATAAGAGTCCTTATAAACGATTAGAAGTTTTTGGCCAGGCCATTCACCAAGCCCTGCTTCTTTCTGGGCAGATCCAGACTCAAGCAACCCGCATCCAAGTCGTACGAGATCGAAAGGATGCCATCAACACGCTGATTTATTTGAAGGGCGGAACCATGCGGGAGAAGGAACTCTTCTCGCAAACCATAATCGAATTCTTCGCACCGATTGAAAATCAGCGCTATATCTTGAAAGCACAGGAAAAGGTATCCGATCAAACAGAATATTTCGCTGTACCAAGCCTCTTTGACAAACGGAAAGAGGATGCCCAAGCCTTTGTGGAGCAAATCCGAAAGAGTCTGGGCAAGTATGATCTCGTCTATACCCGAAGTGCGGAAGGTCGCGCCATTCTCCTAGATGCTCGCATCAAGGCCTTAGCTAACAAACAAGAGCGTACCTTCTCCAAGAAACAAGTGATGTCGGATTTGAAATAAGAATTTATTTCACAATAAAAGAAAAGTCTAGTAGTTTCATTTCTACTAGACTTTTTCATTACTCAATGATAATCATAGCCTTAATAGTCTTGCGTTCATCCATGTCTTTATAAGCCTGATTAATCTCATCCAAGCTGTAGCTATTAGTAAAGACACGACCCGGATTGATATCGCCATCAAGAACTGCTTTTAACAAAACTTGTTTATCATAAGTAGTAACTGAGGCTGCTCCACCTGCCACCGAAATGTTTTGGGCAAAGGTCGAACCAAGGGCACGGTTATTGTAGTGAGGAACGCCGACAAATCCCATGCGCCCTCCATTGTGAAGAACACCAAGGGCTTGGTCTACGGCTGCTGCGGTACCCACACATTCAAGAGCCGCATCTGCTCCGCCGCCGAGGATTTCACGGACCTTGGCAATCCCTTCTTCACCACGCTCAGCCACAACAGCTGTCGCACCTGACTCCAAGGCCATTTGTTGACGGTCTTGGTGGCGACTCATGAGGACGATTTGCGATGCACCACGCATCTTAGCTGCGATCACCGCACATTGACCCACGGCACCGTCCCCAATGACCACGACTTTGTCACCTTTTTGCACATCTGCTACACGCGCCGCATGATAGCCCGTCGGCATAACATCTGCTAGTGTCAAGAAGGATTTGAGCATGGCTTCTGTATAATCAGATGGTTGACCTGGAATCTTGACAAGGGCCCAGTTAGCATACTCAAAGCGCATGTACTCTGCTTGAACCCCATCAGACCAGTTGGTGCCGATATGGCGGTCACAAGTCCCATCATAGCCAGCACGACAGGCATCACACTCCCCACAACCATGGGTGAAAGGCGCGATGACAAAGTCTCCTGGTTTGACCGTGGTAATGGCCTCACCGATTTCTTCGACAATCCCAATAGCCTCGTGGCCACTATTTTGATGCCCCGCTTCAATATCAGGATTGCGGTAACTCCAGAGATCGGATCCACAGACACAGGTGCGAACGATGCGGAGAATGACGTCATCTGGCGCTTCGATGTGTGGACGTTCTACTTCTACTAGACCCACTTGCCCAGCTTTTGTATAGACTGTTTTCTTCATAGGATTAACCTACCTTCTATTGCTTACTTATCTATAGTATACACTTTTTATCGAGCTTCTACTTATACCAAGTCGTCATTAATGATGGTGATGATCATGCCCATGATGTTGATCCACTTCCAGCTCCTCGATATTGCGCTTGTGGGCTCGATGAGTTGCTAAGTCTTCGTCAACCTCAATAGTGACGTTTTGAAAGCCGCAATCTTTGAGCAAGGTACGAATCGCTTCTTTACAAACCTCCATGTGGTTGACATGCTCTAGACAAACATGGACAATGGCGTTTTTTTCCAAGCCATCCATGGTCCAAAGATTGAGCTGGTTAATACTAGCGACATGGTCCAACTGCTCCAAATCACTCTTGACTTGCTGGATATCCACTCCTTCTGGCACAGCATCCAGGAAAATCTTGAGCGTGCTCCAAAAACGTGGAATGGCTTTTGACAGAATAAAGATGGAAATGGCAAGAGATAAGAGCGGATCCAGAATATACCAATCGGTAAATCGGAGAACAATGGCCATTAAGATGACAGCCACCCAACCCAAGGTATCTTCCAGAAAGTGCAGGCTGAGAATGGATTCGTTCTTGGTTTGCCCTTTGCGAATGACGAGACTCGCTAGCACATTGATGCTGACGGCAATAATTCCAAGCCAGAGAATGCCCTCATCGTTGACAGGTTGTGGGTGAACCAATTTCGTTATATTTTCCAAAATAACCAGAACGGACCCTGTCATAAGAATCACAGCTGTTACCATGGCCCCTAAAAGGCTAAAACGCTTGTAGCCCAAGGTATAGCGGCTATCTTCTTCACGATTGGAAATACTCTCCAAAAAGGCGGAGATCCCAATAGCGATCGCATCCCCCAAGTCATGGACCGAATCCGCAAGGACCGCACTGGATCCAAAAATCCCTCCTGCAATAAACTCAACAATGGCATAACTCAAATTCAAGAAAAAAGCGATCCAGACCGCATGTTTTGTCTTCATAATCCTATTTCCTTTGTTATAATAGATTCATGAACATCATGTTCATTATCATTATCTAACATTCACAACAGAAAGGATAGGGGCAAACCGTTTAGGGTGTACGTTACTGAACAGTTTGTTCGAAGTGTCCATATGACAGCACAGGATCGTCGCATCACCAAAACTCGAAAAGCCATCTATCAGGCTTTCTTACACTTACTCAACCAAAAAGACTACGAAGCCATCACGGTTCAGGAAATCATTGATCTTGCTGATGTGGGGCGTTCGACCTTTTACAGCCATTACGAGAGCAAGGAATTATTGCTAGATGAACTCTGTCAAAAACTCTTTCACCATCTCTTTGAGCGTGCTGAACACCTCTCCCCACAAGACTACCTGGCCCATATCTTTCAGCATTTCAAGAAAAATCAAGACCATGTAACCAGTCTCTTGCTCTCTAAAAACGATTATTTTATACGGCAACTGCGAAAAGAACTAGAACACGATGTCTACCCAATGGTAGCCGACGAACTCATCCAATCGTACCCTAACATTCCCCACTCCTATCTCAAACACCTGGTCGTCAGCCATTTCATCGAAACCCTCAGCTGGTGGTTGAAAAAAGGCAAGTCCTACACCGAACAAGAAGTGATCGAGTTTTATTTGGAGATTCTAAAAGTGAGCTCGAACTAGAAGGGAGTATTTTCAATGTCCAGCGTGCAATTTTACTTTCTATTTCCATCACTCTTCATGCTTCACGAACTGGAAGAAATCGTTTGGATGCCATCCTTTGTCAAAAAAATATCAATCCAGTATCCAAACAATCGAATCCTATCTTATTACACTCCTTTTGCTTTCAATGCCATTGTCTTGGAGCAATTTCTCATCCTAATGACATCGCTATATCTTAGTTACCAGTTTAACAACTATAGCATTTACGCAAGCATCATAATCGCTTATATCTACCATGTCTTAGGACATCTGATTCAGACAGTCGTTATTCGAAAATATGTGCCTGGATTGTTGACGGGGATTCTAACGAGTTTGTTTGCTCTTTACAATCTCAAAAATGAATTTCCAATTAAACTTTATGGTTACTCTCTTTTTACCTTATTGGTTATTATTTTAAATCTTGTAGTATCATTTATGATTCTTCATAAAATCAGTCATAAAAAATAGTACTCAGGCAATCATATCTTAGAAAGGAAACCCTATGTTCTTCCCCATTCTTCTCGGCTTTTTGACAGCCTTATTTGCCCTTGCTTTTGCTCTTCTTCACTTATTAGCTTCTCTTACTGAAGTTAAAAAAGGGAATCACACTCTAGGAAATACATTTCTCCTCATCGGAAGTTGCCTTGCGACTGTATCTCTCATCCTCTACTTCTTTTTACCGATTGTCGCTCTAGTTCTTTGGATGATTGGCTGTGGTTTGATTTGCTACGGGGCCTATTGGAATGGCAAGCACAAAGAAAACTTCAAACCAGTTCATCATGTTATTCGAGTAAGTATCGCTCTGTTCCTTACCATCTTGTTAGCTCTCATATAAAAAAGCTCAGGTTTTTTCAATGAAAACTTGAGCTCTTTTTATTTATTAAGCCATCAACAGCATGAGAATAGGGATCACCACCATGGTTGCAAGGGTCGTCTCTGTCACCATGACCGCTGCATAATCACTATCAGCTCCGTAGAGTCTGGCAACAACTGGCGCATTGGTCATCACAGGCATGGCGGACTGGATGATAAAGACTTGCTTCATCAGGTTTGGAAGAGGCAACCAGTAGACGATGGAAGCCATCAAGAGAGGGGCAACCACGAAGCGACCTAGTAGAATGAGTAGCTGATCTTTTCCCAGAACCAACTGCTTCACACCTACATGAGACACTGACAAACCGATGAATATCATGGATAAGGGGGTCGTTAAATTGCCCAGATACTGCAAATCACTGGCTAGAAAGGCTGGCATCTTGATCTGCAGCATCACAAAGACTAACCCTAAGAGAAAGCCCATCAGGGGCGGAGAAAAGACTTTTTTCAGACTGGTTTTAAGATCAAACTGCGCTTCTCCCTCACCATCCCGCTGAATCAGATAGGTCCCCAAAGTCCAGAAAAAGGTCGTATTACACATGTAATAGATCAAAACATAGGGAATGCTGGCATCTCCAAAGAGGGCTTGGTTAATGGGGAGTCCCACGAAGATGGTATTGGAGTTAAAAAACATGGAAATAAAGAGGCCACGACGGTCCTGTCTTACTGCAAAGATCCTTGCTACCCCTGTCGCGATGCCAAGTAAAATAACCATAGACAGGGCAGGAAATCGCAAGGCTGGCAACATTTTAAGTAGATCTGCTGCTGTGAAGCGTTGCGTAATGGTGTAGAGCATATAGCAGGGAAGAGCAACTTGAATGACCAATTTAGCGAGTAGGCCACGCGACTTGTCATCGAACCAGCCTTTTTCACCAATGATAAAGCCCACTAAAATCATGCCCAGGATGACGAGAATCCCTGATATGCTCCTCAAAAAGATGTCCATGTTCTCCCCTTTTCTTTTTTAAATTTGAACTAAAAAAAAACATTTTTTACAAGTCTCAAAAACTACTCTAGTATATCATAAAAAGAGGTGGGGCAACATGCCCAACCTCATGCATTTTATTAATTGTCACTAATACCCCTTCTTAGCTGCCTTACTCCATTGGTACCAACCAACGAGACTGTTGATAAAGAAAATCAAGAAAAACCAATAAAATGGTGGGGACTATGGCGAAAATAGATGATTCAGTTAAAAAGAAAGTTCCAGAATTGCGATTTAAAGGATTCACGGATGAATGGGAACAGCGTAAGTTGGGAGACAAAGTTCGAATAGTGATGGGACAGTCTCCTAATTCAGAAAATTATACTGATGATCCTAATGGGCGCTAAAAATGTGAAGACCTATGAAGACCTATTTTGTATTAGTCAAACAAAAGATCCAAAAGAAATGGTATATGATTATGACCATGAAACAAAGTAAAATCAAACCGAGTGATCTGAGGAAGCACCCGATGATCATGAAACGTTATTAAACACAAAAGTCACCCATGTGAGTTCTTGCCAGAAGCTGAAGTTAATCCTTCAACCTGGAAAACCCGCAGAGGTGACTTTTTCTATACATCTCGATTTTTCTGGTAATAATCATTAACCGATAAATATGTCTGTGAATCACCCAGCGACTCCGCTATGTCCATAATCCGCGGTGGTAGTAATCCCACTCGCTGGACAAGTTCGTGATCGCTGAACAATTCCCGTGGACTGCCGGCGAAGCCAAACTTCCCGTGTTCCATAACATACACCGACTCAAACTCGGCGGCGACCCAATCCATGTCATGGGTGATGGTCACAACTTGGTGGCCCGAATCAGCCAACTGATGGAAAATTGCGGTCAACTTGCGACGGCTTTCCCAATCAAGCGACATCATCGGCTCATCAAATAAATAAATCGCCGGATCCACTGCCAAAACTGTGGCAACGCTTAACAGCTTGCGTTCCGACAATGACAGGTCATATGGACTTTCCGCTGTTTTATCATCCAAGCCAACTCTTTTTAGAGCCGCTAAAGCCCGCCTCGTAATCGTGTCGCGGTCATCCATGACCTGCGCGACACTCCACTCCACCTCTCGTTGAACGGTCGGGTTGAAAAGCTGATCGTCAGGATTCTGAAAAGTAATCCCAACCTTCAGTAACTTTTCGACTGGTTTAAGATCATTAAAATTTTCTCCATCGATCTTAATCACACCGGTTTGTGGTGTCAGCAAGCCCGTCAACAATTTGAAGAGCGTTGATTTGCCGGCACCATTTTGGCCGACAATCGCCACCATCGGATCGGCGAAGTGTTTGTCTTCAACATCCAAGCTAAAGGACCGTTCCGGATAAGTGAACGTCAGGTGATTCAGTTCAATTGTGGACATAAAAAACCTCCTTCAGTTCAGCGTCATTCACCGGATACCGGCCATCAGCCAAGTGCCAATCCATTTTTTGAGCAAGTTGCTGGATTGTCGGGGCTGGAATCTGCCAGTCAGCCGCCAAATGATTAAACACCTCACCCGGCCTGCCCTGGGCTACCATTTGACCCTCGTGCAGCACCCACACAACGTCGGCGACTTCGCACAAATCGTCAATTTCACTGGTGACAATGAAGACAGTCGTCTCTTTGACTTGGGCCAGCCATTGGAAAAATTGTCGGCGGCCAAGGGGATCCATCTGACTGGTCGGATCATCCATAATCAAAACAGCCGGGTTAGCCGCAATCGCCGTGGCAATTGCCAACCGCTGGATCTGACCACCGGAAAGGCTCTCGGGACGCAAATTCAGCTGTTCAATCAGCCCCATTTGCGTGGCAACTTCTTCAACCCGTTTTTGAATCAGTCCTTCAGCCATTCCCTGATTAATCAAGTCAAAGGCGATTTCATCGGCAACCGTGTCTGCCAACCCGCTTAGTTGGCCAGCTGGATTTTGCAGTACAACTCCATTCATGGCATTATAAACGGGCCAATTGTCGGACACTCGCTGGCCAAACATGTGCCAGTCGCCCTCAATCTCAGCAGACACCATTTTGGGAATGACCCCTGCCAGCACATGGCACAAAGTCGATTTGCCGGAGTGGCTATTCCCGATAATCCCAACCACCTGGCCGGTATGAACCTCCGCGTTAATCTGACGCAGTTGTGGTTGCTCAGTACCCGGATAACGGGTGGTCAAATTTTCAATTACAATCCGTTTATCTTCGTCCATATCTTCCACCCAATCAATAAAATTGCCAATCCAGTCAGACCAATGTGCAGCGTCCGCGACAGGCGATACACGCGCTGGGAGGTTCTGACAGTCCGGTTGAGATTATCAAAACCTCTCAGTTGGAGAGAAATCGACCGCGCCATCGATTGATCCAAGGTCTTAATCACCAATGGAATTAGAACCGGCAGGACTGACTTTAATTTCTGAATCAACGTTTTTTGCGGATTGGTTCCGCGAACTTTTTGTGCCTGCTGGATTTTCCGCATATTGCGCATCATTTCCGGCAAAATATAACACACCGACATCAGAACGTAGACGGTTTTATAAGACAATCCGGACAGTTCCAAATAGGCCGCGTTTTCTGAAATACTCGTGGTCACCATAAAAAAGCCACTGGTCAAAATAATCACCAATACTCGACAACCCAGTGTGGTGGCGTAAATCAGGCCTTCTTTGTAGAACGACACCCCAAGCACAGAAAACAGCACAGTTTGATTCCGACTGTAAAATAACCCTTGGATGATCAGCATGGTGCAAATCAGAAACAAGCTGAATCCCAGCGCCTTAAAGATGGTAGAACTCAATTTGGAAAATAACAATAGCAGTGTTGCGACAAGAATTAATCCGGCCTGAAGCAATAAATTCATACTGGCAAAGCTCAACAACGTCATGTCCACGATGAACAAGAGCTTAGTAATCGGATCGATCACCTGGTACCACTTGAGCTTGACCCGTGGCGCTCCAGAAATCAATGTTTGATCAGTCATCATTTATCACCGCTAAAGAAGTGCACCATCCGCTTCGGCAGCTGACGATAGATGAAGAAGGCCAGGTAGGCCACGCAGACTTTATCCAAAATATCCAAGACAAACTCATCGATAAATGAGGCCAGCCACACTGGTGCATGATTGGCGACCATTACCGCAAACAATGAGTCACCCCAAGCGATACCGGTCTGACCACCCCAAAAGATGACGTTGAGTGGCGTTGAAATGACAGCTGAAACGATGGCAATAATAATAGCAGAAACAAATACTCGTCGCGCTGACGAGAACCACCCATTGGCGTGCAAAACTCCGACAGCAATCCCAATTCCGATGCTGGTAATCGCATACACGGTTGAAATTGGCGATAAGGTCAGCCCATAGATCACGTTGTTGATGAAACCACTGATGGCACCGGCAACCGGCCCAGCCAACATGCTGGCAAGAAAGGTTCCCAAAGACCCCAGCCAAACGGGCAACTTTAACCCCTCCGCCAAGGCTTTGGCAACATAGTTAATCCCCACGGCAGCGGGAATCAAAGTCATGGTGGCAGCACTTAACTTAAATTTCCACATACTGGTACGATGAATCGGTTCTGTTTTCATAATCTTCTCCTTTTGTTTTTAAAGAGCCGTGTCTGTTTAGACTTTCGGACGCAACGCTCTATAGATTTTTGATTTGAACCGCTTCTCCTTTCACAGATCCCTTAGTCGACATCAGGGATTTTCTTGAAAATGATTGTTCAACAGTTCACGACTAATCATACTCCGATTTTCATAGAAGTCAAGAATTTTCTGAATTTTTTTTGAAAACGTTCGGGAATTGAAAAATAGAGCAAGCGCCCATGAGAACGATCGCTAGACAATTATAAGAGGCCACTATAAAAAAACAAACACCATTTCTGGTGTTTGTTGTGAACAGAGAAAAACTGTTCTTTTATATAAATCTAATAACTTCTATAAAGTTTTATTTATTAGTATTATTCGACCATCTTCTGAAACTTTCCTCTGTGAGAAAAGTGCTAGAAACAATAATGTTTCTAGCACTCGGAATTATTGAGACCTTAGGCTCAATAATTAGTCATGGAACTTCTTCGAAGTTCGCTGACGTCCGCACTCACCTATGGAAAGTTTCTAAGATGACTTTGTCTTTAATATGAACAAACACCATCTCTGGTGTTTGTTCATATTATAAAGGAAGCACTAGCTTATTTTTTCTTTTTCTTCAAAATATAAGCTGCAATGCTTGCCAAGAAAAAGGCTAAAACTAGGCTAATAATAGAGATGGTCGTACCCGTATTTGGTAAGAATCCTAAGATCTTGCCTGGTTTCTTCGGCTCTGGTTGGCTTGGTTTTTTAGGTTCAGGTTGACCCGGTTTCTTTGGTTCAGATGAACTTGGAGGAGTTGGTTGTTTTGGAGTTTCTTTTGGAACATGCTTGTTAGTAATCACAACATTTCCTTTACCATCCTCGTCGTTACGAGCTTCATAGCCCTTTGGAACACTGACTTCTCTCACTGTATAAGTGATGGTGTTTCCATTTGCTTTTTCATCTAAATCTGCAAAGGTATGGGTCCACTTGTTTTCAGCTGACAATTCTACTTCTTGACCGACTTTTTGATCATTGGCATAGAGTTGAACGCGAATACTCTTCGGACGAATTCCATCCTTGTCATTCTCATCATCCCACTTCTTAGTGACCGTGACGCTTGTCTTACCAGGTGCATGGGTATTGGTAATGGTATAAGCAGCCTGATCAATTGTAGTCGTATATTCAGCTACCTTCTCTTCTTGAAGAGTATAGACGATTTCTTTTCCATCCTTGAATTTTGGTAGACCTGTGAAACTTTCTTTCCAATCTGTCGCATTCGTGAGTTCTTTTTGAGCAACTTTTTCACCATTGGCAAGAAGATTCACAACGATACTTGCTGGACGAAGACCATCTTGATTGTCTTGGTCATTCCAAATCTTGGTCACTGGAATATCGATCACCGCTGGCGTATGCGTATTGGTCAAGATCGTATGAGCAGCGTCAGAGGTATCGGCAGTGACTTGGTAGCCTTCAGGAACAGAGACTTCTTCCACACGGTAGCTGATAGCTTGACCAGCTTTCTTTTCAGCTAATTTGCTAAAGGTATGAGTCCATTGATTGTCCGCTGACAATTCAACTGGGTCTCCTACTTTTTCATCCCCAGCATAGAGTTGAACCTTAATGGATTTTGGACGAAGACCATCTTGGTTGTTGGCATCTTCCCATTTCTTAGTGACTTTCATCTCTGTAAGAGCTGGTTCATGCGTGTTGGTCAAGACAACATTAGCCTTGTCCTTATCATTTACCGTTACTTTGTAACCATCTGGGACAGTTACTTCTTTGACTGTATATGCAATTGCTTTTCCAGCTGCCTTGGCATCAAGGTTTTCAAATGCACCTTTCCAGTCATTCGCGGCTGAAAGTTCTAATACTTGGTCTGTTGGAAGGCCATCTTTGTACAATTGAACTTGAATGCTGGCTGGACGGAGACCATCTTGGTCGTCTCCATCTTCCCATTTCTTGCTCACTTCTACTTTGGTCTTTTCTGGTTCGTGCGTGTTGGTCACGACTACTTGACCTGGGTTCGTAGCTTCGAAGGCTTGTGTGTAGCCTTCTGGAACATCGATTTCTTTTACTGTATAGTTGATAACTTGGCCAGCTTTCTTCTCGTCTAGGTTTGAGAAGGTATGAGTCCATTTATTATCTGCTGACAATTCAACCGCCTTACCAACCTTTTGATCACCAGCATACAATTGAACCTTGATTGTTTTTGGACGAAGGCCATCTTGGTTATTGGCATCCTTCCAGTTTTTCGTAACAGTAAGGCTTGTCTTACCTGGTTTGTAAGTATTGGTAATCGTAGTTCCATCAATCTTAGTTGTGTAATTGTCCACTTTGTCTTCTGTCACTGTGTAGACAACTTTTTGACCATCTTTATAGACTGGCAGGTCTGTGAAGGTATGAGTCCATTCATCTCCTTCACCAGTCAGGTCAAGTGCTTGCACCTCTGTTCCATTTGCCAAGAGGTGAACTTTGATGGTAGATGGGCGAAGACCATCTTGGTTTTGAGCATCATCCCAGACTTTCTTGACTGTTACCGTCGTGGTCTCAGGAGTGCGCTTGTTGGTGATGGTGGCTTTTCCATCTGTGAAGCTGGCTTCTTCTGTATCGACCGTATAATGAGTCGGAACTTTCACTTCTTTAACAGTGTAGGTATTGAGCTTGCCGTCACTGTCTTTATCTGGAAGATTCGTAAAGTGAGCTTTCCAGTCTGTTGCGGCTGAAACCGTGACTGGTTTCCCTTGAGCTTTGCCATTCTTATAGAGTTGGAATTCCACACTTGCTGGGCGAAGCCCTTCTTGGTTGTCTTGGTCATCCCAAACTTTTGAAGCTTCAAGATCGAGATACTTGATATCTGCTTCATTAGCGATCTCAACTGGGACTGCTTTTGATCCGACTGATTTTCCATCCACCGTGACGTGGTAGATTTGTTTGTCCGCATCATAGGTGACAACCACAGCATGTTCTGTTTCATCCAACTTGTAGTTTTCAGGTGCTTTGGTTTCTTTGAGCGTATAGGTTCCTTCTGTTAAGGTGTTAAAGGAAAGTTCCCCTTTTTTATCAGAAGTTTCCGTCGCAACAACCGCGCCATTTGCATCAGTTAAGGTAAATTCAGCACCTTCAAGAACTTTCTTAGGATCATCCTTGTCCACCTTCTTGACGTGGAAAGCAGCCGAGAAGATTTGTGCAGTTACGGTATTAGACTCACGATTTCCTTCATGACCTTTCGCCTTGTAACCAAACTGGTTATGGGCTTGAACAAGACCAGAACGACCGCCGTTATCTTCATTATCTTTGGTGCGTTTTTGCATCAAAGCCTTGACTTCATCAGTCAATTCACTTGGATTTACAACTGGGACACCAAAGCTTGCTTCGCCACGCGCAGGAATCGTAGCACCAGCATTTGCAACTAACTTGATTCCTGTTACTTGACTGTAATCAGCCACAGCTGTCGTCCAGATATCCTTGTCAGCAGCTTGCGCCATGGTATCTGTCGTAACGCCTGTATCAGTTGTATAGTAGACCGTCCATCCTTCTGGAGCTGTCACTGGTCCACGAAGGCTGACCGTGTATTCTGTCATCCGACCAGATCCGTCTAGTGTGTTAACGTCTTTTACTTTTGGTAGGACATCATAGACGACTCCGTCTTCTACTGCCTTATCCGTATTATTTTTAATGGTGAGTTTGTAGTTAAAGGTTTCACCTGGTTTGAAGGTACGTGTCACAATCGAAGCGTCTGACAGGTCATCATTTTTAGCGATATATTTGCGTGCATAGATTCCTTCAGCAGCAACAATCGTATAGTTTGATTGGGCATATGGAATCTTATCTGTTGTTAAACCATTTCCGTTCAGATCATACACATCTTCCGTGACCCGATCAGGGTTGGCATTTTCAAGATCGTGGATCCCATTTCCAGCGACATAAACTTTATTGGTGAAGGTCCCACCATCGTCTTTCCCTTTCAGATCGGCCACGATAAATGGTAAACGCACGCGATTAAGATCTTGAAGAGAAGCTTTAATAAACTCTTTTTGATCCAAATGCATGATGAGAGCTGTCCGTCCAGAATTGTGGTAGTTTTCAATGACATCGTAGCTCTTTAAGAATTTCATCCCTTTTTCATTAGAGGCAAGGTTTCTCTCAAAATCTTTATAGTCGACTTTAAGGGTATTTGGATCATAAAGATCAATGATTCGCAGGTCTCCATAATCCTTATCAGGATCCAAGACCACTTTCGTTGCCATCAAACCAAAACGAATATTTTGTCCATCAGTATAACGAACATCATTGTAATCCGTCGTTTTTGAAATCTCAAAGCTTTCCTTCAAAGGAATCAGCTTAAAGGTCCAATCTGATGTTTGGTCTTTAGCAATATTTGATTGTGTTTGATAAGTGACACGACCTGTATTCTTGAATTCATTCTTGGTCGCATCATTTTCATCGTAACGAGTCTTTTCTGGATCTTTGAAGCTTGTATAGGTATTGAGGCGAATTCCTTGACCAGATTTTAGGACAAAATCATCCTTCATTTCCATCCGCCAACCGACAACGGTTCCATACTTGGTTAAGTCGATAAAACCATTGCCGTCTTTATCGGTTTCTGGCTGAACTTCTTTTTGACTACCATCTTCTAAAGTAAGGATGATGCGTTTCACATATTTGCTAATATACTCACCAATACCGTAATTTCCTTGCATAAGACGAGCGTAATCAATCTTGGTGAATTTTAACCGAGAGTCCACTGTCTCATCATAGAAAACAAAATTCTTTTGTGTCGAAGGAGTTTTATTATCAAAAGCGATGATCCATTTATAGTTTGCTGCTTTATATTCAGTTGAATCATAGACATCACCATCTGCTTTTTTGGCAAAACTCCCAGCCCCTTCCAGGTCACGAGAGGTCAAGCGGAAAATAAGAGAATCTTCAGCTGTAATATCCGGTTCTCCCTCTCCACGATTGGCAGGAATTCCCACAATACTTCCTGAGTTTGTCAAATCCTTACTAAGGACGTCTTTGAGAGTCTGGTCCTTTTCCAAAACTAAATCAGGAAACTTCAAGTAAAGGTAACTTGTATTCTTGATTTTTGCCATGAATTCTTGGTGATAAGCTGCTGGATTACCGTTTGCATCTGCTGTAAACGTCTTAGAAACGGTGCCATCTCCATTATCTACCCAGCCTTCAGACTTAGCTGTATCTAAAACTGCTGTCCGGGTATTGCCATTTTTATCTGTATAGGTTGGCAACTTATCGGTAAGCGTTACTGATTCTAATTGACGATATTGTCCCCCATACTGTCCTTGCATTCCCTCCAATTGAAATGCAAATGGAACAGATGATGGGGTTTCAATATAATTTTTTCCGTCAGCCCCTTTGACAACACCAGGCATGGCTTCCGCATAGTCCTTGGACATGGCTTCGTTCAAGTTTTGGTTGATATACTTGGTTAAGCGATAGTCATTGTACTTGGGTTTCCAAATGATATCATTGAGTTTTGCTTCTTGACCATTGATATTCAAGGTACCCGTAATATCCAATGAATAATTGGTCGGTGCATAACCGACTTTAAATTTTCCAATAAATGGTAAAGTCAGGACCTCTGACTTTTGGTAATTGTTAAAGTGAAGTGTGACTTGATAATCATCTCCAACTTTTGTAACCGTTGGTTTGTCATGCTCTGAAGCACTATTGAAGTCAGGGAAACTAACTTCTCGTAAGTACTTTCCAGGAACCTTCAAGGTCACCGTTACTTCATTAATATCCGTTGTCAAATTCTTAGGGGTGATCTGGATATAACCAGACATGGTATCCCCTGTGTAATAGGACATCCCATCTGGATGGTTCTGTTTATCCCCATACATAAGGGTAACATCCAAGGCCCCATTATCCCCGACTGCTAGCTCATTGGCAAAGGCTGTGATCGCCCCTTGACCAAGCTGGCCTAGCATCATGAAAATTGTTAAAATGGCAAAACCTTTTTTCAAAAAGTCTTTCCATAATGAACGAAGCTTTTTCATGTCTTATCTCCTTTACTTTTGTTAGCCTTACAAAAGGCCCTCCCTTTAATTTTATCACTTATTTTTTAAAATATCCTTTGCTTTTCAAATTAAATCATCACTATTCAATAATATAGACATTATTTGCAATGATGTCTATATTATAAATCACTATCTGGTACTGATTTCCCCTTTCTTCTATCCAAGGGCAAGAAAATAAAACATTTATAAACAAGGAGGAGCAGTCTGCCAATTCTTATTCTTCCTTGATTTTCTTCATACAAAAAAACTCAAACACATCTGCTTGAGTTTTGTACACCCTACTATTGGTTGATTATTTTATCTAACTCTTCACCATTTGAAGGAATCTTTTGTTTTTCCCTTCTCTCTCGTACCCACAGCATAGCTAGTCCAAAAAGGTGACTACCAAACAAGGCAGTCACAAAAATCAGCTTGCCCCTGTCTGGATAAGAGAGAGGGAGGCTGCTAAAGCCATAGCGAGCCCACTCGATAAAGATCGGATGCGAAAAGTAAAGAGCTATACTCATTTGCTTTAAATACTGTAAATTATAGCTTTTCAAAAAGGACGATCGCAGGCAGGCATTGACAAAATAAACGGTCACAAAAGGAAGAAGAAAGAAAAAGTTCTTATCAATTCCTTCGTGTTGAAAAATAATGATCCCTTCTAGACAGAGCAATCCAAAGGCAAGAGCTAGCTTTTGCCAACGGTGAATTCTAAAAGTTTGTGCATGAAAATGGTCATACAGATAATAACCCATATAAATAAAAATGGGCGTGTAAAAGAGACCATTTCGCGCTGTAAAAAATAAATTGCTGTAGAGCTGGTAACCTTTGAGAAGACTTGTGGTGTCCAGATAAGCCGAATAGGTCTCGATCAAGCCCCAGCAGTAAAGAAGAAAGGTGATCACCCCCGTCCAAACCATACCTAGGTGTTTGACCAATTGATTGACCAAAAACAAACCCAGCAAAAAGGCTGGGATATACCAGAGTTGGTAGCACATCCCCAGATAGATCAGTGCAATGAGAACACCTGCTGGAAAAAGATAGATAGGAAGATGGAGACTAGAGAAAAAGAGCCAGGCATAAGGAAGGTAAACAAAACTCCAAAACAAATAGGTTTTTACGATTTTGGCCAGATAGGTCTTCATTTTCTTAGAATTCCCTAGTGATTGCTTGAGGAAAAAGCTGGCACAGACGATAAAAAATGGCACTGCTAGCCGGCCAAGCATACTCTTGAGACCAAAATGCAGTGGCTCATAAGAGGTCAAGCGACCACTATGCACCAAAATCACTGCAATCGCAAAGAGGTATTGAAAAAAGCTGATACTAGAGGTGTTATAGAGGGGATTCTTTTGCATAGTCCTACTCCTTGCCCAAAGCAGTTTCTATGGTTATTTTAGCATGAAAGGGAAGGCCAAGCAAGGAATCTTACATCCTTATCTACCTTTTTTCCTCTATTTTTGATATACTCAAAGCATGCATAAACAAACCATTATTGATTTTAAAGAGCTTGGATTGCGACACCTTTTCACCAAGCCCATAAAGGAATTAAAAACTAGAAACCTCGACCAGGTAGAGGCTCTTCTTAGAGAAGTCGAAGCATACCAGGAGCAAGGCTTTTATGCGGTTGGCTATGTCAGCTATGAGGCTGCTCCTGCTTTTGAGAAGAAGTTTGCTGTCCATCCAGCACCTCTTATGGGAGAGTATCTCCTCTATTTTACTATCCACGAGGAGGTCGAAACCCTTCCTTTCCCAGAGCACTATGAAGCTGTGGATCTTCCAGCCAATTGGAAGGAAGAGGTAGAGGCACCTGCTTATCAAGAAGCCATCGAGACCATCCATCACCATATCCGCCAGGGAGATACCTACCAGGTCAACTACACCGTCCAGCTTTCTCAAGAGCTAAAGTCTGACCCTTTGGCTATCTACAACCGCTTAGTGGTTGAGCAAAAGGCCCATTACAATGCCTTCATCCAGCACGATGATGTCTCCATCCTCTCCATCAGTCCTGAGCTCTTTTTTGAGCAAGACGACCGACTACTGACCACGCGCCCTATGAAGGGAACGACGGGCCGTGGTCTCACTAACCAAGCAGATCTTCAAGAAGCTGCTTGGCTAGAAGCCGATCCAAAAAATCGAGCAGAAAACATGATGATCGTGGATCTCCTCCGCAATGACATGAACCGGATTTCGGAGATTGGAAGTGAGCAGGTGACCCGTCTTTGCCAAGTCGAGCAATACTCCACCGTTTGGCAGATGACCTCGACTATTGAAAGCCGCTTGCGACCCGAAGTCGATCTGGTCCAAGCCTTCCAAGCCCTCTTCCCTTGTGGATCGATCACAGGCGCACCGAAGATTTCTACTATGGAAATCATCCAAAATACAGAGCTTGCTCCTCGTGGAGTCTACTGTGGTACGATCGGCATCCTTCTTCCAAAAGGGAAACGGATTTTTAATGTAGCCATCCGGACCCTTCAAATGCAAGGAAATCAAGCCATCTATGGCGTAGGAGGAGGCATAACTTGGGACAGTAAGTGGGAAAGTGAATACCAGGAAACCAAGCAAAAATCGGCTGTTCTTTACCGGCAAGAGCCTCGCTTTGAGCTCCTAACGACTGGCCACATCCACCAAGGAGAGTTGACTTTCCTGGAGCAACACCTAACCCGTTTGAGAGAGGCTAGTCGCTACTTTGCCTATCCTTATGATGAGCAAAAACTCCTGAAAGAACTTCAAGAAGAGCTTGCTCATTTGGAGTCCAACCTTGACTATCGTTGTCGGATTGCCTTGCAAAAAAACGGTACCTTCCACCTAGTAATCACGGAGCTGACAGACTTGCCCGCTAGCTATCTACAGGCCCAACTGACCGAGCAAAAGCTTGATTTAGCGACGCCATTTACTTATTTCAAAACGAGTCAGAGAGACCATCTCAGCCAGTCAGATCACGAGCAAATTTTCCATCTGCCAGATGGAACCTTACTAGAGACGACGATTGGCAATCTGGTGCTGGAGATAGAGGGACAACTCTATACCCCACCAGCTCACCTCCCCTTACTCGATGGCATTTATCGGCGCCATCTTCTTGAGACCCAGCAGGTGGAAGAAAAACTCTTAACTCTGAACGATTTAACAGACGCTGATCGTATTTATGCCTGCAATGCTCTTCGTGGTCTCTACGAACTCAATTTTCAAAGAAAGGATTCCTGATGAAACTTATTTTTTTACATGGACTAGGGCAGGATGTCCTCTCTTGGCAAGGAGTCCAATTTGCACTTTCACCCTTGCACTCCAAAACTTTTGATATTTTCTCCCATCCAAAAGAAAGCTATCAGGAAGTCAAAGAAAGGTTGATGGAGCGCCTCCAGCAAGAAAGCGAACCCTTTATTCTGGTAGGACTCTCACTAGGTGGCGTGCTCGCTCTTGATCTCTCCAGACAAGACTTCCCGCAACTCAAGGGCTTGGTCCTTGCAGGAACACAATACAAACTCAACACCAATCCCCTCTATCGGCTCCAGATTCTCCTTTTTCGTCTACTTCCCAAGCATGTCTTTGAAAAACAAGATGCCAATAAACAACAGATGCTTCAAATCTTGACGGAATTAAAAGGGCTCAATTTAACCGATACCGTTAAAGTTTGCCCTCTTCCTAGCTTGGTGATTTGTGGTAGCAAAGATTGGGCCAATCAATCTTCTTCTAAAAAATTGGCCAAGCTCCTGCCAAAAGGCCGCTATCAAGAAATCGCAGACGGAGGTCATCTACTCAATACCGAGAAACCCTATGAACTCGCGCAAGCCATCAAGGAGTTTGTCGCTGGGTTTTAAAATGAAGAGGCTAACTTTTAGAACAGTTGCTCTTAATATATATAAAGTCATTTTTAAAACTTTCCTTAGGTGAGGACGGACGTCAGCGAACTTCAAAGAAGTTCCATGACTTAGTTTTGGACCTAAGGTTCCAAAACTCCCGAGTGCTAGAAACATGATCGTTTCTAGCACTTTTCTCACAGCGGAAAGTTTTAATATATTTTGGATTGAATTTCAACATTAGAAATTCTTTTTATTTCTTTGTAGAGTCACCTATTCAACATTTTTATTTTATAAGAAGTCTTTACCGCAATTTTTTAGAAATATTTGAGAATTGCTTGATAGTTATTTGAAAAGCAAGCTGTATACTAAGAGTGTAAAGAAAACAACTAGTCATTTGGACGAAGGAGAAAACCATGGAAAAAGTATTAGAAATTTCCCATTTGAGTAAAAAGTTCGGTCAACAATACGCCTTAAATGATGTGAATCTCACCATTCGCAAAGGCGACGTCTACGGACTCATCGGTAAGAACGGGGCTGGGAAAACCACCCTCATCAAGGTCATCACCCAACTAATTCAGGAAACTGACGGAAGCGTCTCTCTCTTTGCTTCTACAAATCGCTCCCAGTGGACCCAAGCCTTGAAACGGGTTGGATCTGTCATTGAAAGTCCCGTGGCTCACAAGCATATGACCGCCTATCAAAACCTGGTCTACTATTGCAAGGCTCGCCATATTCCCAATCCCGACCAGGTCATCAAAGAAACCTTGAACTATGTTGGCCTGAATAATACGGGTAAGAAGAAATTCCGTGATTTTTCACTCGGGATGAAACAACGGTTGGGAATTGCGATTGCTCTCATTGCTAAGCCAGATTTCCTTATTCTGGACGAACCCATCAATGGCCTTGATCCAGTCGGAATCAAGGAATTCCGTCAGATGATCAAACGCCTCAATGATGAACTCGGCATGACCATCCTCATTTCCAGTCACATCCTCTCCGAACTCTATCTGGTTGCCAATCGCTTTGGCATTGTCGACCAAGGACGCCTGATCAAAGAAATTAGCAAGGCTGAATTCGAAGAACAAGGAGAAGACTACATCATCCTCAAGACAAGTCAGCTAGCCCTTGCGAGTCAACTGATCCAGGATCAACTCCATCACCGCATCAAGGTCATCGATAAGGATGGAGAAATCCATATCTTCGGACAGACTCACGATATTAAAGTCATTGTCAAAGCCCTCGTTCAAGCCGATATTGACGTGGACGAAATCTACTATGCCCGCCAAGATCTGGAAAAATTCTTTACGGACTTGGTAGACTAGTCCAATCACCGTCTTCCTCTATTACCTATCCCACATATTTCATTTAGGAGATTTATCATGTTGCATACCATTCAAGCAGATTTTTACAGACTTTTTCGCTCCAAAGGTTTTTGGATTACAGAAGCCATTCTCGTTCTCAACATCCTGTCTGGAGTCATCTTTGGAGCTACTGGCCACGTCGGCGTCAATACGGAATCCAAATTGCCCCAAGCGACCGAAGTTTGGACAGGCTTTAAAGCTTTGACCAACTACTCTTCCAGCATCAGTGTGACTATCCTCTTTACCATTATTGTCATCACCTTGGTCCTGGGAACAGACTTAACGCAAAACTTATACAAGAATAGTCTGGCCTATGGCGTTTCGCGCACCAGTTACTACTTTGCCAAAAGCGCCGTTGTTCTGACCATTGCTCTCTTCCAATTTCTTGTTTCTTATGGTCTCGTCTTCTTGATCGCGACGCTCTACAATGGACTTGGCACCATGCCAGAGCACTTCCTTGCTCATTTTGGACTGACCGTGCTGATTCAGTTCCTTTCCACCCTGGCTTGGGTCAGCATCATTTCCTTCCTTCTTTATGCCAGCCAATCCATCACCTTGGCCTTCGTTGGCTACTTCATTGGAAATATCTTCTTAAGCCTTCCGGCGCTCTTCTTTAAAGATATTGATCTTCTCCACTATCTAAATTTGGAATTCCAATATTCCATGGTCCAAAGTACGATAGCAACAACCAACACCCTCTCGATTGCTCTTGGATTCATCCTTGTTTTCGGCTTCCTAGGACTGGCTACTTTTAAACACAAAGATTTATAACAAAAAGACTTGAGCAGTGCTCAAGCCTTTTTTCTTAGTGTAATGGTCAAGATAAACCAGTCTGCCTCCGTTGCCAGTTGCAAGTCCCCGCCTAAGATCTCTACAAAATTTTGAATGATATAGAGACCCAAGCCAGATGACTCTTCTGTATCCGAGAGATTTTCAGAGTAGAATCGACTAGCCAATTGGTCTAAGTGCTGGATCGGTTGTTGCACAATATTGCGCAGCTCGACTCGAATCGTGTCCGCGTCTGAGGTCAAGGTCAAACGGGCCTGCTCCTTTCCATGCTTGAGGACATTGCTGAGCATATTTTGCAAGAGGCGCTCCCAAAGCTCAGGATCAGTAGCATAATGGAGATGCTCTTCTAGCTCTACCTCTAAGGCAATCCCCGCCTCAGACAAGCTATCATAATACTGGAATAACTGCTGGGTTAGCACTTGGCTGAGATGAACGTCTGAAATCCGAGGCAGGATGGCTCCCTCCATCAAGCGTCTGTACTCCAAGAGAGATTCCAAGCGTTTGGAGACAACTTGAAGATTGGAAGCAATTTTCTTCAGCTTTTCCTCTTCTTGCGTCCCTCCTTTGATGATTTGTTGGGTATAGCCCGAAGCAATGGTCAAAGGCGTCCGGATATCGTGAGCAATATTACTGATGGCCATATCCAAGGTTTTCTTCTCTTGAAAGGCAATCCGATTGGTCCGCTCGATCTGTTCAAACAGATCACTGACCTGCTTGGTCAAGGCGACCAATTCTTTTTTTGAGACCTGAGAGGTCAACCGTACCCCACTCCCATTTTGGAGCTTCTTTTGAATTTGCTCCTGCAAATCTTTGAGGGCAGAGAGTAGGCGAAGGTAACCTAGTCCCAAGAGAAGGACAAGGACGACTAGAACTAGAACCAATCCCCACATTACTTGTCTCCTTTCAAGCGAACTCCCAAGCCCCAGACGGTTTCAATATAGTCCTCATCTGGATCGAGCTGAGCAATTTTCTTTCGGAGGTTGCTCAACTGGGCATTGAGCGTATTGTCTCCAGGCAGATAAACTTCTTCCCAGACTGCTTCATACAACTCTTCCTTGGTAAAAATCTTCTTTGGATGCGCCAGTAAGGTCTCAAAAATTTGAAATTCTTTTTTGCCCAAGCGAAGCGTCTGTTCTCCAGATTCCAGTTCAAAGGTTTCTGGGTTCAGGACCAGATTTTTAAAAGTCAGCTTTTTCGATGATGGAGGTTCCTGTGCCGGAGTGTTGTTATTTCTCAGCTGCACCGTTACCCGAGCTGCCACTTCGTCCAGATTAAAGGGCTTGACGATATAATCATTAGCACCTGCAAGGAGATACTGGCTAATGAGGTGTTTGTCTCCAAGAGCGGTCATCATGATGACTGGCACCTGACCCTGCAAACGGATCTCCTCCAGGACCTGATCCCCATTTTTCCCAGGAAGCATGATATCGAGAAGGACCAAATCAATGGCTTCTTGCTGGAAGACCCGCAGCCCTTCTGTACCTGAAAAAGCCTGAAGGACCTCATGTTCTTCACCTAAGAGACTGTATAAAATTTCTTGGATATCATTATTATCCTCGATTAATAAAACCCGTGCCACTTGCCTCACTCCTTTTTCCTTTGAACTCCAAATCATTTCTATTCCTCTAGCCTATCAAATAAAGGGACCTTCGTCAATGAAAATCTGATAAAATCCTATAGTACCCCTGCAAATCTGCATGTTAGGTCATCACAAGATGAACTTGACTATCCTTTCTTTCAAAGGGTATAATAGGACCAATGATAGAATAGGGAGAATCATCTATGAAAAATAACGCCAAAACTAAAATCAGCCTTGTATCCATCCTCGTCATCCTGGGCGTTGCTGCAAGAATGATGCGAGTCATCCACCGACAACAAATCAGGGAGCAAAACAAACAAACCATCCAAACGACTAAAAAGGTTGCAGAGTTTCAGAAAACACTAGACGAGGAAGAAACGAAGAAACGCAACGAAACCTTCAACAAGATTTATAATGAATCCCTTGTTCGGACAAAATTTGAGAACTGGCAAAAAGTCGATGAACTTCATGGTTTGGGACAAAGAACTGGACAATTTTATATCTATAACTTTGAAAAAAAAGAAGAGATTCTCTTAGAGAATACAGATCAAGCATTTGTTCTACCCATTCGAGACAAGAGCAATAACGTCACATTTGAGGCCATCTTTGCCCACAAGGACGGTCAGTGGCACATCATGAAGCCAGACGGAAGTTCGCAGTTGCAACTAGGAGCAGCCAACATTTCCGCTGAATCTAAGTTTGTCATCGAGAACAATGTCTTAGATTACGACCAGTAAATCCGTAAGGACTTGGCTAAACTACATACAAAAAGCTTAGGACCCCAGCTTGTGGTTGGGATTCTAAGCTTTTTAGTTTATAGGAGAGAGTTGGCCAGCAAGTACCGAAAACTTTTATTCAACAGAAGCTCCATTGGTCGCAATAACTTCTTTGTACCAATAGAAGGATTTCTTACGTGAGCGCTCCAAGCTTCCCTTGCCTTCATTGTCCCGGTCGACATAGATAAAACCGTAGCGCTTCTTCATTTCTCCAGTCCCGGCAGAGACCAGGTCAATACAACCCCAAGTCGTATAACCCCAGAGGACAACACCATCTTCATGGATGGCATCCCGCATGGCCTTGATGTGGGCAGCCAGGTAATCAATCCGGTAGTCATCCTCAATCTCCCCGGCTTCATTTGGGGTATCAACGGCGCCCAGTCCATTTTCTACGATAAACATAGGCTTTTGATAACGATCCCAGATGGTGTTGAGGGTAATGCGGAGACCAAGAGGGTCAATCTGCCAACCCCATTCCGAGCTTTCTAGGTAGGGGTTCTTCAGAGAGGCAAAGATATTGCCCGCTGTTTTCTCCCTTTCAGCTGGATCCCCAGAAGCGACCCGACTGGCATAGTAGGAGAAGGAAATAAAGTCCACCGTATGGTCTTTCAACAATTGCAGGTCCTGCTCCGTCATCTCGACCGTGATTCCCTGACGCTCCCACTCTTTCTTGGCATAGTTAGGGTATTCTCCACGCGCCTGCACATCGATGAAGAAATAGTTCTTGCGGTCTTCTTCTAGACCAGCCCAGACATCTCGTGGAGCACAGGTATGCGGATAGTTTTGCCCTGCTGCTAGCATACAGCCGACCTTATTGTTAGGGTCAATCTCATGGGCTAGCTTGGTAGCAATGGCTGAAGCGACCAACTCATGGTGAGCTGCCTGGTATTTAACTTGCTCCTCATTCTCCCCTTCTTCAAAGTAGAGACCCGCTCCCATAAAAGGCGCATGAAGGATCATATTGATTTCATTAAAGGTCAGCCAGTAGTTGACCAAGCCCTTATAGCGAGTGAAGAGGGTTCGGCAGAGACGTTCATAACATTCCAACATCTTGCGACTACGCCAGCCACCGTACTCTGTAATCAAATGCATGGGGCAGTCAAAGTGGGTAATGGTCACCAAGGGCTCAATGCCATACTTGTGGCACTCCTTAAAGAGGTCTTCATAGAACTGTAAACCCGCTTCATTTGGCTCCAATTCATCCCCTTGTGGGAAGATCCGAGACCAGGCAATGGACAAGCGATAGGTTTTAAAGCCCATTTCCCCAAAGAGGGCAATGTCTTCCTTGTAGCGATGGTACATATCAATGCCATCTTTAGCTGGGTAAAAATAGCCCTCTTCAAAGTCGAACATCTTTTTCTGACCCGTAATAATCGCATGACGATCAGGCCCAATTGGTACCACATCCACATTGGCCAAGCCACGGCCATCTTCATTATAAGCTCCCTCACACTGGTTAGCAGCCGTCGCTCCACCCCAAAGGAAACCATCTGGAAATTGAAGTTTGTCGGTCATCTCTCTACCTCACTTGATTTGATAGTTCTATTATACCCCTCTCTAACCCAAAAGTCTTACAAGATCCTAGGAAAAACCGAACCTATTCTAAGGCAACTATCGCTTTCATGCAACACAAAAAGACCGGATGACTCCGATCTTTTAATAGTTCATATTCTGTTTTAAGAATAATTATGGTTAACTTCAAATGACTAAGCATCCTATTTCATACGATAAAAATCAATGACTAGACCAGCAGGACCTTTAACTAATAAGGACTCTGTTCCCCAATCCGTTTCACAAGGACCGTGTAAAATCTCGACACCGATCTCTTTTAAACGTTGGTAATTCTGATTTACATCCTCAACCTCGATATGAAGAATGATTCCTGACTGAAAATCTTCCAAAGGAATCAAATGATTTTGGGATAACATTAGACAATGACTGCCAATCGTGAACTGAGCAAAACTATCATCAGCATAATCTGCCTTTTTATCCAAGATATGCTCCAAGTCAGCACAGACTTGGGGAACATTTGAAACGATGATATCTATTTGATTTAAATTCATTTACTATCTCCATAAAAAGACCGGATGACTCCGATCTTTTTAATTTCCGTGAGAGGAATTATTTAATTGCGCGTGATTGCAACCCTTCTTCTTCCAAGAAGAGGCGGAATGGTACAAGCTCTTCAGCTTCGTA
Organism: Streptococcus parasanguinis; assembly: GCF_001069785.1. Classification (GTDB taxonomy): domain Bacteria; phylum Bacillota; class Bacilli; order Lactobacillales; family Streptococcaceae; genus Streptococcus; species Streptococcus parasanguinis_T. The sequence goes on along the minus strand of NZ_JVSR01000093.1, from coordinate 4,072 downwards.
TTTTTCCTTGAAGGCTTTGATTGCTTCTTCTGAGTGTTGTTTTGGATCCAACTCAAGAACTTCCACTGGAAGTGGACGGTGTTGCGTGATGCGAGCATCGATGACAACTGTCTTACCTTCTTTGTTCAATTTAACAGCTTCTGCAACGACTGCGTCGATGTCTTCGATACGGTCAACTGTAAATCCAATAGCTCCTTGAGCTTCAGCGATTTTCGCATAGTCAGCATTAGGGAAGTCACAACCAAACAAGTGTTTGTTTGTGTCTTCGTATTTGTCCTTGATGAAGGCATATTTACCATTTGAGAAGACAACGTTGATAACTGGAAGGTCGTATTGAACGTTAGTGATCACGTCTGGGTAGCACATGTTGAATGCACCGTCACCCATGATGTTCCATACTTGGCGATCTGGATTGTCTTTCTTAGCAGCGATACCACCAGGAAGGGCAATACCCATTGTCGCAAAGAGTGGAGATGTACGCCACATGTTCTTAGGTGTCATGTGAAGGTGACGAGTAGATGTTTGAGTAGTATCACCTACGTCGATTGAATAGATAGCGTCTTGATCAGCATATTTGTTGATGGCATTGTAAACTTGATACAATTGCAATTCACCCTCAGTTTTACCTTCGAGTTTGTTCATGTAATCACGCCAGTTTTGGTTGTTCTTCACGTTAGCACGCCACCATGGAGTAGACTCAACTGGGTTTACTTTATCAAGGATCGCTTTAGCTGCTTGACCTGCATCACCAAGGATTGAAGCGTCAAGGGCATGGCGTTTACCAAGTTTGTAAGGGTCGATATCTACTTGGATGAATTTTTCAGTGTTCTTGAATGCTTCGTAAACTTCAGCAAATGGGAAGTTTGAACCAAGGAAAAGAACTGTGTCTGCTTCGAAGACAACTTCGTTGGCTGGTTTCCAACCAACACGGTAAGCAGAACCTGTCAAACCTTCGTAGTTCCATTCGAAAGCTTCAAAGTTTTTACCAGTTGTGATGATTGGTGCTTTGATTTTACGTGACAATTCAGTGATCACTTCACCAGCTTTAACACCACCGTAACCTGCGTAGATAACTGGGCGTTCCGCATTGTTCAAGATTTCAACAGCTTTGTCAATTTCAACTTCGTTCAAAGCAGGAGCGATGAATGAGCGCTCGTATGAACCTGAACCGTAGTATGAGTTTTCGTCGATTTCTTGGAAACCAAAGTTTACTGGAATTTCAACAACTGCTGGACCTTTTTTAGAAACGGCAGCACGGCAAGCTTCGTCAATCACTTTTGGCAATTGCTCTGCATAAGCTACACGTTTGTTGTAAACAGCGATACCGTTGTACATTGGGTTTTGGTTCAATTCTTGGAAGGCATCCATGTTCAATTCGTTAACTGGACGTGATCCAAGGATAGCAAGGAATGGAGTGTTATCCATAGCTGCATCGTAAACACCATTGATCAAGTGAGTCGCACCAGGTCCACCTGAACCAACTGCAACCCCGATAGAGCCACCAAATTTAGCTTGCATAACCGCTGCAAGAGCACCAGTTTCTTCGTGACGAACTTGCAAGAAACGGATATCTTTGTCTTCAGCCAAAGCGTCCATCAATGAGCTAAGTGTTCCAGATGGGATACCGTAGATCGTATCTACGCCCCATGTTTTCAATACATTAAGCATTGCTGCAGATGCAGTAATTTTTCCTTGAGTCATTCTAACTCTCCTTTAATTCTATTTTGATCCCTTAAAATGCAGCATAGCGCTTCTACTTCATCTTTGCGATCATCTCGCCTTGAAAATGAGTTTTTTCTGACTTTTCTCATGAAAACGATTTACAAAACGATTACAGTATTAATTTATCACAAAGAGATTCACATGTATAAGGATCTGCTCAGAGATGCTCAATCCCTATTCCATAACAGATGCTCTTTTTGAGAAATTTTCACAAACTATCCTACAATAGGGTATTTTACTATAATTTGATACCTCCTCTTTTCCCTCGTCGCTCTAGGTAAAAGAGAAAAAGAGTGATACAGAATTCTGTATCACTTCTTATTTTCATTTAATCAATTTTCGCAACATTGAGAAGCAGAGAGCTAATCAAAACAGACAAAGAACTAAGGGCCATGGCAAGACCTGCTAGTTCTGGATTGAGGGTCAATCCCAGTCCTACAAAGACTCCAGCAGCAATTGGAAGCCCAAGGAGATTGTAGATAGAGGCCCAGAAGAGATTGAGTAAAATCCTGCGGAAGGTCTTTTGACTCATGTCAAAGGCGCGCACAACGCCAAGCAAATCATTTTGCGTGAGCACGATGCCACCGGACTCGATCGCAATATCCGTTCCAGATCCCATAGCGATCCCCACATCCGCGATCGAGAGAGCTGGAGCATCATTGATCCCATCTCCAACAAACGCGACCTTGCTAGCTTCTTGCAGTTTTTGGATGGCGCTAGCTTTTTCTTGAGGAAGGACATCAGCAATGACGGTGTCAATTCCCACTTGCTTAGCAATAGCTTGGGCCACCCGTTCATTATCCCCCGTTAACATGACCGTTTTCAAGCCCCGTTCTTTGAGCTTTTTGATCGCTTCTTTTGAGCTGGCCTTCGGAGCATCTTGAATGGCAATCAAGCCAATCACTTGCCCATCCACAGACAAACTGATCACTGTTTTGGCCTGCTCTTGCAACTCTACCATCCGTTTTTCAAGCTCCGGATCCATCGCTGTCCCGTCATGAAGTTTGCCATTTCCCAAGGTCACCAACTGCTGGTCGATCTGACCTTGGACCCCTTTTCCTTCAATCGCTTGGAAGTTTTCCACAGGGGATAACACCAAACCTTTTTCTTCTGCTTGGGATAACACCGCTTGGGCTAGTGGATGTTCTGAAAAAGTTTCAAGACTAGCAGCCAGTGTCAAGACACGCGCTTCATCTCCTACAACATCGGTTACAAGTGGTTGACCAATAGTAATAGTCCCTGTCTTATCAAACACAACGGTTTGAATCTTTTGCACTTCTTGAAGAACTGTTCCATTTTTAATCAGAACCCCCATCTTGGCACTACGGCCGGTTCCGACCATCAGGGCTGTTGGGGTTGCTAAACCAAGGGCACAAGGACAGGCAATAATGAGGACAGAGACTGCATAGAGCATGGCCTCTTGAAGCGACGCGCCCAGAAGCACGGACCAAACCCAGAAAGTCGCAATGGCCAAAATCGTCACCACTGGAACAAAGATACCTGAAATCTTATCCGTCAAATCTTGAATAGGAGCACGACTGGATTGGGCCATTTTGACAAAGTCCACAATTTGAGATAAGAGGGTCTCACTACCGACTTTTTCAGCCTTAAAGAGAATGGTCCCATTGCTGTTGATAGTGGAGCCGATCACTGCATCACCAACTGATTTTTCCACAGGCAAGCTTTCACCTGTCACCATCGACTCATCAATGGTCGTACTTCCTTCTACAATCGTCCCATCAACTGCGATCTTTTCCCCAGGACGGACCCGAATCAAGTCACCAATTTGGATATCTTCTGCCGCCACCTCGACATAGTTCCCATCACGGAGAACTTGAGCCGTTTTTGCCTGCAAATCCAACAATTTTTCCACAGCCTCGGAGGCATTGTTACGCATCCGTTCTTCAAAGATTTGCCCTAAGAGGATAAAGAAGATGATAAAACCCGCAGCCTCAAAGTATACTGGCTGACCAGTAAAAAGGGCAAATACACTATAGACATAGGCTACCAGGGTTCCAAGAGCTACCAAGGTATCCATATTGGAATGGTGCTTCTTAAATGAGGCCCAGGCACTCTTGATAAAAGGAACTCCTGCTACCAACATGATCGGCGTTGTCGCTAGAAAGTTTCCCCAGCGATTGACTGGATGGGAGACAAATCCTGCCCACATCCCGATCATCAAGATTAATAAAGGAAGGGTAAAGATACTAGTAATCCAAAAGCGATCCCGTAAACTTAAGACACGACGGCGTTTTTCCACAACCGTGTAGGAACCCTTTTGCATCTTCATTCCACATGAAAACTCAAAGTCCCCTGTTTCTGTCGGGGTAAAGGATATCACCTTATCCAC